>CATKCE010000141.1 GCA_949744905.1 uncultured bacterium | reverse complement strand
GATAATCTGTACGTATCGCAACCCGATAACGGCGAGCAGGCTTTGGACATAGCCGAAGCTCTCGTCCGCAGCGGCGGCGTGGACGTAGTAGTCGTCGACTCCGTTGCCGCGCTTACACCCAAAGCCGAAATAGACGGAGAGATGGGCGACAGCCAGATCGGTCTTCAAGCGCGTCTAATGTCGAAAGCGTTGCGCATTCTTACATCCGTGTGCAACAAGTCCAAAACCTGTATCATTTTTATCAACCAGTTGCGTGAAAAAGTCGGCGTGATGTTCGGCAATCCCGAAACGACCCCGGGCGGCAAAGCGCTCAAATTCTACGCCAGCGTCCGCTTGGACGTACGCAGAGTAGAAGGCGTAAAAGACGGCGGAGAAGTCGTTGGCAACCACACAAAAGTAAAAGTCGTTAAAAACAAACTCGCGCCTCCGTTCAAGACCGCCGAATTCGATATCATTTTCGGAAAAGGCATATCGCGCGAAAGCAGTATAATAGACCTCGGACTCGATTATAAATTGTTCACCAAAAGCGGATCGTGGTTCGGCTATAACGGCGAACGTCTCTGCCAGGGTCGCAACGCACTGATGAATCTGCTCGAATCCAAGCCCGAATTTGCCGACGAAGTGGAAACCGCCATCAAAAAACTTGCCGAAGAAAAAAACAAAACGCAGGACGCTACCGTAGAAAGCGCGCCCGAAGAAAAAGCGGAAAACATCGCGGAAGAATAATTCGACCTTACGTAAACTTGACTTTTATTTCCTATTGTTGTAATATATTAAGCGGAAAGGCTTTACGCTTTTCTGCTTGTATATAAATCATCGAATTGCGAACACGATGAAATCTATATGCTGTAAAATATCCAAAGGAGGTTATAATGCTACAAAATTCACTATATTCAGTATCTACGGCGCTTACGATAATTTTGCCCGTAATCGCATTGGTAGTAGGATTTGTCGCGGGCGTTTTCGTATATATTCTTATACAAAAAAAGAAAATCGGCGACGCCAAACAATCCGCCAATAAGATCACCGAAGATGCGTACGCGGAAGCTAAAGCGGTAAGAGCGCAAGCCAAGAACGAACAACGCGAAGCTATCAAAGAAGCGCAGGAAGAGATACAGAAACGTAAAGCCGATCTGGAACAAGACTTAAAAGAACGTCGCAACGAAATACAGCGAAGCGAACAACGCTTATCGCAACGAGAAGACTTGCTCGACAAAAAAGAGGAAGCTCTCGATAAAAAAACCGAAGCGGTAGAAAAAATCAAAGCCCAGATCGCGGAAAAAGAAAGTAAACTCGATGCAAAGCGCGTTGAAATAGAGTCCGCGCACGAAAAAATGCTTAGCGAAATCGAAAAAGTTTCGCAACTCACGCGCGAAGAAGCAAAAGCGATGCTGTTGCAGGAAATCGAGGAAGAAGCGAAACACGATGCGGCTAAACTCGTACGCGAGATCGAAGCTAACGCCAAAGAGGAAGCCGACAAAAAATCGCGCTCGATAATCGCCACCGCGGTACAGCGTTGCGCGGTAGACCACAGCGCCGAGATCACCGTTTCGGTAGTAAATCTACCCAACGACGAAATGAAAGGACGCATAATCGGCAGAGAGGGTCGAAATATACGAGCTCTCGAAAACGCTACCGGAGTCGACCTCATAATCGACGACACGCCCGAAGCCGTAGTTCTTTCTGGATTTGATCCGGTCCGCCGCGAGGTTGCCCGCATAACGTTGGAAAAACTTATCGCCGACGGTCGTATCCATCCCGCAAGGATAGAGGAAGTCGTGGAAAAAACGCGCAAGGAACTCGATGTCCAAATCAAGGAGACCGGTGAAAACGCGACTTTCGAAGCAAATGTTTTCGGACTGCATCCCGATCTTGTCAAACTTCTCGGCAGACTCAAATACCGTACGAGTTACGGCCAAAACGTACTGAAACACTCGTTGGAAGTATCTTATCTTGCCGGACTCATGGCGTCGGAATTGGGAGCGGACGTTAAACTCGCAAAGCGCGCGGGACTGTTGCACGACATAGGCAAAGCCGTAGACCACGAAGTGGAAGGCACCCATATCACTATCGGCGCCGACCTTGCCAAAAAGTATAAGGAAAGCAAAGAGGTGATACATTGTATTGCCGCCCATCACAACGATATAGAACCGCAATCGATAGAAGCCGTTTTGGTACAGTGCGCCGACGCTATAAGCGGCGCAAGACCCGGGGCAAGACGGGAATCGTTGGACAATTATGTAAAGCGTCTTGAAAAACTCGAAGAGATCGCAAACGGTTTCAACGGAGTGGACAAGTCGTTTGCAATTCAGGCCGGACGTGAAGTTCGCATTATCGTCAAGCCCGAAGTAGTAAATGACAACGCCACCGTTTTCTTAGCGAAGGATATAGCAAAAAAGATAGAAAGCGAAATGGAGTATCCCGGTCAAATCAAAGTGAACGTTATCCGCGAGACCCGCAGCGTCGATTACGCGAAATAAACATTAAATTATTCAAAGAAGACATCCTGTTACGAGGGTGTCTTCTTTGTCATATAACGGAATAAAATTTGCGATGGATATAAATACTATATTTACAATATTCGGTCATCACAGAGGAGTCGGAATGAATATCTATTTGGAAATAATACTGCGTACTCTATTTACGATTGTAGTTCTTTTTATACTGACAAAGATAGACGGCGCAAAGCAGATATCACAACTCAGCTTTTACGACTACATTATAGGCATTACGGCGGGAAGCGTTGCCGCCGTTATGTGCGTCGAACCGGACGTGCCGTTGTGGGCGAGCGCGATTTCTCTCGCATTATTCATGTTGAGCGGAGTGCTGTTTTCATTTCTGTCCCAAAAAAGCATCGCATGCCGACGATTTTTGGAAGGAAATCCCGTTTTCATAATCGCGAACGGCGAAATATTGTATAAAGGCCTGCAAAAAGCCCGTTTCTCTATAAACGATCTTATGCGCGAACTGCGCAGTCAAGGATACTTCGATATTACAGAGATCAATTATGCTATTTTGGAAACCAACGGCAACGTATCCGTAATGCCCAAAGCGCTTTCGCGTCCGTCTACCAACGAAGACGAGGGTAACGAAGTTCAGGACGACAACGTGCGCGCCGACGTTATAATCGACGGAAAGATACTTAAAGGCAACCTTAAAGCGTTCGGAAAAAACGAACAGTGGCTCATAAACACAATAAAATCGCAGGGATATGCGCGGTTCAAAGACGTTGCTTTAGCGTCGCTGGACACCGACGGTAACTTGTCCATATACCGTAAAAACAATGCCGACGTAAATCGTACCGTATTCCAGTAAAATAATTATTTATCTATAACAAGGAGCCGAAATGAAAAAACACAATATCAAAAACGCAACCGATCTTCTCAACATTAACGAAAAAGAAAGCGTAACGGCCGTCAAGGAGGAAACAGATGAACACCGTCGCTAAACCGATAGAAAAACGCAACCAACGATACGGAAAATACGTTGATTCGGTAACTCCGAAAACAGGCACGCTGAAATCTCTTTGGCATTCGTTCTGGATAGGCGGTCTGACTTGCTGCATAGCGCAAGGCATCGGAGACGTATACGCTTTGATCTTTCCGAATTTTTCGGAAGATATGATAGTCAATATAACTTCCATGACTATAATAACTCTTGCGATACTGTTTACCGGATTGGGATTTTACGATCTGATAGCGCGCAAAGGCGGCGCCGGCTGCTTTTTACCTATAACCGGATTTGCCAACGCTATCTCGAGCGCGGCAATGGAATACCGATCGGAGGGTCTGATACTTGGTACAAGCGTCAAAATGTTTACCGTAGTCGGACCGGTCGTGGTAAACGGCGTAGTGTGGTCCACGGTAGCGGGACTGCTCAATTTGTTGATATTGGGGAGAATATAAAAAATGCTCGGAACAACGATACACAAAGGTGAACACTGTAATTTTCTGCCGCTTTCACGCTCGGACAAAAGCGTACGGTCGGAAGCGAAACAGACTCTGTTCTTCAATACGCCTAACCGCATCGTATCCGCCGGCGCCGTTGTTGGAGAAAAAGAATCG
>CATKCE010000140.1 GCA_949744905.1 uncultured bacterium | reverse complement strand
GGAACGTACGCGTCCGGATGCCATAATAGCCGTTGACAGTTTGGCGTCGGCTGCCGTGTCGCGCATAGCTTCGGCATTTCAGGTGACCGATACCGGTATAACTCCGGGCAGCGGCGTAAGCAACCACCGCGCGCGGCTCTGCCGCGATACTTTGGGCGTGCCGGTCATTTCGCTGGGCGTGCCGCTTGTGGTGTACGCATCCACTATCATCGAGGACGCGACCGGCGAGGAGTGTCCCGAAGAAGCCGCGGACAGCGTGGGCAATATGGTGGTGACGCCCAAAGATATCGATTTGTTCGTATCGGACTGCGCGGATATAATTTCCGCCGCCATAAGCAGAGCATTTTCATAATCGGGGAGCGGAAATCATATATTTACGGTATGAACGATTTGAGTATCGGCATTTTCGACAGCGGGTCGGGCGGCCTGACCGTGCTGGACGCTTGCCGTAAAAGATTGCCGCGCGAAAATTTTGTATATGCGTCCGATTCTCTCCCGGGAGGATGGGGAAGTCTTACCGAACAAAATATAGAGCGTCGGGCTAAAATGTGCGTGGAAAAGTTACTTGACAGCGGTTGCAAAGCTGTGGTAGCCGCGTGCAATACCGCGACCGAAGTCGCTATCGGAAATTTGCGGAATGTATATCCCACGCCTTTTGTCGGTGTGGAGCCGGCGGTCCTGCCGGCGGTGCGGGCTTTTCCCGACGGTAAAACGGTCGTGCTTTGCACTCCCGCCACCGCGCGTCAGGAAAAATTCAAAGCTCTGATAGAAAAATGCAAAGCGCGCGTTATCGTACGTCCGCAAGCCGAACTTGCGAAAAATATAGAAAACAATCTCGATGACCTTGATATGTTTACCGAGTTTGCCGAACGTATAGTTGATGTCGAGAAGCCTTCCGCGGTGGTGCTGGGTTGCACGCATTACGTATACATACGGTACATATTCGAGAAACTACTCGGCAAAGAGCGTGTGTTTGACGGAAACGACGGCGCGGCGCGCAGACTTACTGAAATATTGCGGCAAAACGACGCGTTTGCATCCGGTACGGCGGACGGAAAGGTCGTTTTTTGCAGTATTTGATGTTTTGTACATATATCGGAGCAATGCTTTTTTAATATACCGCGTCATAATTCCGTTCGGCTGTTTACATTTTACAAACGCCGTGTTATAATATCGGTATGGACGTATTCGACAAATTGAAAATACTTACCGACGCCGCAAAGTACGACGTGGCTTGTACCTCGAGCGGCGTAGACAGGGCAAGCGGCGGAGACGGAATAGGCTCCGCCGCTTCCTGCGGTATTTGTCATACGTTTTCGGCCGACGGCAGATGCGTTTCGTTGCTTAAAATACTTATGAGCAACGTATGCTCTTACGACTGCGTTTACTGTGTTAACCGTAAAAGCAACGACGTGCCGCGCGCAACGTTTACTCCGCGCGAAATAGCCGAACTTACCGTCAATTTTTACCGTCGCAATTATATAGAGGGTCTGTTTCTGTCGAGCGCGGTGCTTACAGACCCTACGCGCACTACCGAACTAATGACCGAAGCGCTTAGAATATTGCGCGAAGAATACAGGTTTTACGGTTATATACACGCAAAAGCCATACCGGGAGCGGACAGCGACGCTTTATACCGGCTGGGGCTTTACGCCGACCGTATGAGCGTGAACATAGAGTTGCCGAGCGAGAGGAGCCTTAATCTGCTTGCGCCGTCGAAGTCGCGTGCCGCAATACTTTCTCCGATGGCGCAGATACGCGACGGCATAACCGAATCGAGTCGCGAACTCGTAAAATTTCGAAACGCTCCCAGATTTGCGCCGGCGGGGCAAAGCACCCAGATGATAGTCGGAGCCAGCGGCGAAAGCGACTACCAGATTCTCAATCTTACCGAATCGCTTTATGACAAATACAAGTTGAAGCGCGTGTTTTTTTCGGCGTACGTTCCGGCTGTGAGTTCTTCTCTTTTGCCGAGTACCGAGACCAAGCCGCCGCTGTTGCGCGAGCACAGACTGTATCAGGCGGACTGGCTTTTGAGGTATTACGGTTTTGCCGCGAAAGAACTTTTGGACGAGGGCGAAAATTTTAATCAGTATCTTGATCCCAAATGCAACTGGGCGCTGTCCCATTTGGAGTTTTTTCCGGTAAACGTCAACCGCGCTTCTTACGAATCGCTGTTGCGCGTGCCCGGTATCGGCGTTACAAGCGCAAAACGCATAGTAGCGGCTCGACGCAGTCGCGCGCTCGATTTTGCGGCGCTTAAAAAGATGGGAGTCGTATTAAAACGCGCAAAGTATTTTATTGAATGCGGCGAAAAAAACCATGAGATAAAAATGACCGAAAACGCGTTGATACGCAGTTTATTGTCGGACGTAAGTTATACGCGGCTCACTTCGAAACAGATCTCGTTTTTCGATAACGAACCGCAGGCGGGAGGCGAGGAGGAGCTCAAAAGCCTGTTGGGGCAGTTTTGAGCCGATATCATGACTGAGACTTTTTCCGAAAACATTGCTCCGGTTTATGTTTACGACGGCAGTTTCGACGGTTTGTTGTGTTGCCTGTTCGCTGTTTTTTCGTTGCGTGAGGCGCCTGCCGGCGTCACCCGTTTTTACGACGGATTTTTGCCTTGCCGTAATATCGAGTCGTCCGACGAAAAGGCGGCGCGCGTCCGTAGCGGCATAATATCCAAAATGGGCGCCGACGCTTTGAAAAACGGAGAGCGCGCGTATTTAAGCGAGCGCGACGGTATAGAAAAGTCGATAATCGAGTATTGGAAGCTCGGCTTTGAAGTAGGGGATACTCTTTACCGCAGAATGTACGAAAAATGCGTTAACGACGTGCAGAAAGCCGCAAAATTTACCATGAACGAGCGGCACCGCATATTGCAGTTTTTGCGCTTTTCCGAGTCGGACGGAGTTTTGACTTCGGTCATCTCTCCCAAGGCAAACGTGTTGCCGCTTATAGCGGGGCATTTCATAGAGCGTTTTCCGCGGGAGCGTTTTTTGATCTATGACAGCGCCCGCGCCGTGGCGCTCGCGTATGCCGACGGAAAACATGCCTTTGTGCCGCTCGAAGAATACGAACAGCCGGCTCCGGACGCCGTCGAACAAAAATACCGCGATTTATTCAGAATGTTTTACGATACTATAGAAATTAAAGAACGGCACAACGAGCGTTGTCGTATGTCGCACATGCCCAAACGTTTCTGGAAAAACATGACCGAATTCACATCGGATAAGCGGTATAAAGCCAATAAAAAAGATTCGGACGGCAAAGTTCCGTCTTTGCCCTCAAACGACAGCGAATGACGGCGGAGTTTTGCCGGACGGAGATATAATAAAAACGCGGGAAGTTTCTATTGTTCTCGACCCGCCATGCAGCGATAGAAAAAAACAACCCGCAAAGGGTTATTTTTTCGTTGGTGCCGCCGGTCTCCGTACTCGCTGCGCTCGTGGCGTTCGCGCTACGCGCTCGGCTGAGCGAACCTTCGGTTCTTCTCCGCCCGAAAGCATAAACAAAATGCGCACCCATAAGGGGTACGCATTGCGTTGGTGCCGCCGGTCGGAGTCGAACCGACACGGTATCGCTACCACCGGATTTTGAGTCCG
>CATKCE010000139.1 GCA_949744905.1 uncultured bacterium | reverse complement strand
TTTATCATAAACAGCTTTCAAACCCGTTTCTTCGCGCAAATAATCTTCGGGTCGAATCAACAAATCACGGCAAACGGATTCGACTGTTTTACCCGTAAAATCAGCGGGAACAAGTTCTTTTATGGCATAAACATCTTTGAAAGTATCTGTTACAACATATGACCCTTTTTTGCCGAACAACTTATCCCAAAAACTTTGCTCCAATTTGCGCGACGTGAGCTTATCGCTCCAATCGGTTTTATAGTCCCAATTTACTTCCGTATATTCATTATCCACGCTTTCAAAAAGTTCTCGACTATATCTGCCGCAGACTTCTTTTCCATGCCCGTCCGAATAATTCCGCATATCTTGCATGATTTGTTCGGAAGAAACAGTATAAGAATCTGCGCTGTTATCTCCGCTACCCGAATAATAAACATAGTATAATCGTTCTATGGCTGTAAATCGTTTTGTATAAAAATCCGTTTCACGACAGATTGGATTATAATAAAGTGAACTTTCCTTATATAAGCCTATATTATCACCCGTGGGTAATCCTTCCGTTTTCAAATATTCAGATGACATTAACGGTGGATTGGTCAAATCAGTATCATAAACAGTAGGTAACAGACCAAACATAGACGGTAAAATTCCGTTATCCGGTGTTTTTCCTATAAATTGTTCTCGGATAATATCGTAACTTTCTTTATGACCCGTAACAAGTCCCCAGTTCATTACGGCATTAAGCCACAGAGCATGCACGGCAACCATTTCGCCGTAAGTGTTCAAATATATATTCGGAACGGCAAAATATACGGAATGTAACGTATCTTGTGTATAATCGCTTGACGAGTTTGTTCCAGACGGACGAAAAAACGTGGAGTAAACGTCAAGTGGAAGCGTGTCCGCTTGTTCGCTCTTTATCGCAAGCGTACTTTCCGCGTCGGCATTTGCGCCGTACCCCGCCGCATAACCGCTGTAAAAATAATCTGTTGCCACATAATACGACTTTGCGTCCGCATTTTGCGGTTGCAATTCTATTTCGCTAATGCTATACACACGCTCGGACGAATTGAGTGTTTCCAATATTCGTTGCCGTTCGGCAAGTGGCAGTAATATTTTATACTTATAAAAAAGTCCTTCGTAGTTCGTTTCGTTGCATTGATTCAGATATAAGAGCGTGTATTTTTTATACTCAGCGCTTTTATCTGCACCGACGCGCATGGAGATTTTATTTTGCGCGCTGTTGGCAACGAATTTTATGCCTTTTGGATTATATACGTAAACATACAAACCGTAATTGCTTTGCAGATTCTCATAGAACGAATAGCAATATTCGACGAACGAAAACAACTGTGTTTCTTTTTTGCTGTTAAATCCGAAGTCGGCAAAAAAATTATTTTCTTCGAGCGAATAATCTTTGCCGTCAATCACAGTATTTTTCAAATCGTCGATAACATAGGTATCGTCGAAATTCATATCCGTATTTGCGGCATAAGAGAAAACGACACGGCGGGGCATGGCGGAAAAAGCGATAAGCAAAATAAGCATTATCGCCGTAATACACAATAAAAATTTGCGTTTCGTTATTATCATATTACACCGCCTTAATGAAACCCGATTGTAACCGTTGCTTTTTCTTCTTCGGAATACACAACAAGTTGCAAGTAATCTTTTTCATAAAGATTTATTTCGGGAACACCTTCTACGATAGAATCGGGATAGACTTTTTCCAGCACCGATTGCAAAGTAAGCGTTTCGGGCAAATACAGCATAAAGTACCCGTCGCAGATTTGAATATCCATGCCTTTGGTGAGTTCGGTACCACGGAAAAAGTCTTTTACCTTACCGTCTACCGTATATCCCGAAAAATCATAGTCGGCAAACGCCTTTTCGTTTGCTACAATCGACACGGTAAAATTCTTTGCTTTTTCCTGCTTGTCCGTAATGCCAAGAATTTTCTTGCAATAGAATAGAGTAGTAGCGTTTTTTGGTAGTTCCGCATTATCAACCTTATACGATATCTTCTCGTTACCGTACTGAACGTAAAAATTCTTTTGTCCGTTATTCACGAACGCAATCACAAGCGCAATAACGCCCAATATTATAACGATAATAATACCGTATACGATTACGGAAATAATCGTTTTCGTTTTCATAATGCACCGCCTTAACGCCGATACGCTTTCTTTTTCTTATGAGAAAATAGAGCCGAAATAAGAACTACAAACACAATTACGCCGCCCGCTGATAACGCAATAGTAAGCCAATTATTTATAACGGTATTTTTTACTTTATCAACACCATTTGCAACTTGCGCATGCACATCAATATTTTCCGTTACGGTGAATTCATTAAAATCAGTTACAGGGGCACTGCTATTTACACGTAATGATGTTATTTGTAAACTTTGAGTAGTAGCATATTCTTCAATTTTTCCAAAATGCTCACCATAATTTACGGTCTTTTCGCAATACTTTTCGCCCAATACATAAAATGTAACGGTAAAAGTTTTTATTTGCCAGCGCGCCGTAAGCGTGATATTTTCCTTTATCGGTTGATTTTCATATTTTGTGCCGTTGGAAAGATACCAGCCTAAAAAATCATACCCCACACGTGTAGTTTCGGGTATGGGGGCTACGGTATTCCAATTTACGGAAACAGAATCTACATTTACGCCACCATCAACATCATACACAACAGTATAGGTATTTATTTCAAACTTTGCGTACAACTGTGTATCCGCATAAATAGGCGCATTATCATAAGGTCGCGTAAACGACACATCATAGTACCACCCAACAAAATGATACCCTTCTTTCACCGGGTCAGGCGGAAGAGGCACAACTCTACCCGGAATAGCGAAAGACCCAACATTTTTATAAAAACGCCACGGTTCATCGTCTGCCCCCGTTTCTACACTTTCCGCATCACGCACAACAACAGTTACATCGTATGTAAAACCACCGACAAAAAAATCTATATTCGATAATGATTTGCGAATCGTGCCACGATAGCTAAGTTCCGTAGTAGTCCACGAATATGAACGCGAACCGCATTTGAAAACAAAATCAAATTGATATGGAGATGACATCATACTATCGCTATAAGCATAATTAAAGATTACAGTATTTCCACTTTCGTCATAACTCAAAGAAATAGAAAAGGTAACGGAATCATAACCACTTGCTCGCGCCATTTTAGACGAAAGCCGCATAGG
>CATKCE010000138.1 GCA_949744905.1 uncultured bacterium | reverse complement strand
CTGCTCGCCGTTATCGGGTTGCGATACGTACAGATTATCGGTATCTATTCCGAGATTGCGCGCGTATACGGGATCCAGAGCGTGCTCGGCGTCAATAAAGGCGACCGTGCCTCCGAGTTTTTGCGCCTGCGCTATTACGTGCAGACTGAGGGTGGTTTTGCCGCTGGATTCGGGACCGTATATCTCTACTATCCTGCCTCTGGGCAATCCGCCTATTCCCAACGCGAGGTCCACGCTGAGACAACCGGTGGGAATAACTTCAACGGCTGTGACGCGCGACTCGTTCAGTTTCATGATAGAGCCTTTGCCGTAGTTTTTCTCGATTTGCGCTATTGCCGCGTCGAGCGCTTTTTTGCGCTCCTCTTTTGTCATATTGTAATCGATTATAGGTTTGCCTTTATCCATATATGTTCTCCTTATTTTTTTCTTTTAGTCAGTCGTTTCCGTCATGTCGGCTTTTACAAAGTCTTTGCTTATACGATCGTACAAATGGTATAACGCGGTTTTTACGCCGCTGTTTATTACCGTTTGACGATCGCCTTCGAATCGGCACGGATAAATGTCTATGTTTTCTTTATTGCCTACGGCGATATAACATACGCCGGTCTCTCCGGGTTTTTCCGATGCGGGTCCGGCGTTGCCCGTTGTGGCGACCACGTAATCATATTGTCCGTCCAACAAGAGGTTTGCCGCCATTTCGTAAGCGGTTTCAACGCTTACCGCTCCGTGGTTGTCCAAAATGTATTGAGACACGTTGAGTCGTTTATGTTTTACTTTATTGTCGTAACAAACCACGCTTTCTTTAAACGACGAACTTATTCCGGCAAAACCGACAAGCGTCGCTGCGATATGTCCTCCGGTAAAAGATTCGGCAAGCCCCAACGTTTTCTCGCGTTTTATGAGTAGGTCGGCGACTTTTTCGGATATATCCACGTCGCTGTAAGAATAAGTGCAATCGTGTAAAATGTCCGTGATTTCGGAGAGAAAGTTTTGCACGGTATCTTTTTGCGTCTTATTGGAATATCTTACGAGTACAGTGCATTCCGGCGGTCTGGAAACAAACTTGACGGATATCTTGTTGCGATTTTTGATATAATCTTTGAGAGCGGAACGAAGTTGCTGTTCGGTTTTTCCTATCGTGCGGAAGACGTTTGTCGCATAAAATGTTTTGCAACGACTATTAAGCATAGGTATCAAAGAATCGGCTATAAATTCGTCGTCGCAGGTCTCCGATACGGCGCACGGAACGCCGTCAAGTAAAAATGCCGATAATTTGCGGTCTATTTCATACTTTGTACCGGCAACGTTGTAAAACGACTCTATTTTACCGCAAACAAGCACGGCGTCGCATATACCGCGTAAATACGAAAATGTTCCGTTTATATCGTTTTCGTCCGAAAGGCATATTGCGGCATTGACAAAATAACCGTATTTACCGAGTATATACGAAACGCGTTGCATGTCAACGTAGTTATTGGCGTCGGATATACATTCCCCGACGCTTACCTGCAAAATGCCGACTTTCATCTCAGTCCTTAAATACGTGTTTGTTTTTCATTATATAGTTGAATCCGGAAATTACCGCCATTACGGTGGAAAGCGCTAAGAGTATCAATCCGATATATAAAACAACGTCCGCAATTATTTGCTGATTGAACGAATAGGCGTCCTCCGCGGGGAAACATTTATAAATATCCGTAATGGGCAACAACAAAACAAGCGCCGACATCTGCAACACGGTTTTTATCTTTCCGAGCTTATCGGCGGCAAGCACAATATTTTTAGCGCTTGCGATAATGCGGAAACCGCTTATCATAAGTTCGCGGCACATAATGACCATTGCGCATATCACAACGCCTATTTGAAAAGTGTTTTCAAATAAAACGACGGCAAACAATGCGCACGCTACAAGCATTTTATCCGCTATCGGGTCAAGAAATTTTCCGAGATCGGTCACAAGATTGTTTTTCCGCGCGATGTAGCCGTCCAAAAAATCCGTGATACTCGCAATTATAAATACCCCTGTGGCGACAAAACAGTGGTATGGAAATTCCACAAAAAACAGCGCGACAAATACGGGTATCAATATTATTCGCAGTACTGTGAGTTTGTTGGGTAAATTCATCTAAATTTTTTCTCCCAATAGGTCGTATCCGTCATATCCTGTGATCTTAACGTCGTAATACTCGCCCGCTTCTACAAAGTCGGCGGTAAAATATACTTTTGTATCTATATCCGGCGCATCGTATTCGCACCGCCCTACAAACATATTGCGGTCGTAATCGATATCTTCGTACAATACCGATAAGATCTTGCCCACCGTTTTTTCGTTACGGTTTTTGCAATTTGTAAAATGCAATTCGCCGAGTTTGTTTACTCTTTGCATTTTTATCTTTTTGGATAAATGTCCTTTTATACGCGCGGAGGGCGTTTCTTCTTCTTTGCTGTATGCGAAGATCCCAACATGGTCGGGCGCTATCCTTTCGATAAAGTCGTATAGTTTTTCAAACCGTTCCTCGGTCTCTTGCGGAAAACCTACCATCACGGTAGTGCGTACGGCGATACCTTTGTTTTTCAGTTTTATAAAAAGTCGTTCTATATCCGCTCCGCTACTACGCCTGTTCATAAGTTTGAGTATCGTATCGTCAATGTGCTGGATCGGAACGTCGATGTATTTAGCCAATTTTCCGTTTGACGCTATCTCTTCTATCAAATCGTCGGTCACGAGTTCGGGATAGCAGTACATAAGTCTTATCGTATGTATATCGGTCTTGCTCAATATGCGAAGCAGTTCGATAAGTTTCGACTCGCCGTAAATATCGTAACCGTATCGGGTCACATCCTGAGCTACCAATATGAGTTCCTTGACGCCCTGTTCGGCAAGTTCTTCGGCTTCGGCGACAAGCGACCCGATATCGCGCGATCTGTATTTGCCGCGTATGGACGGAATAGTGCAAAAAGTACAGCGGTTATCGCAACCGTCGGCGATTTTAAGATAAGCGTAATGTACGGGCGTCGTTATAATGCGGCGCGACCTGCATTCTTCGTCTTTTATCGGAGTCGCAAGTTCGTTATAAAGCGAAGATATTATTTCGCAGATATTATCGTAGTCGTTTATGCCGACAAAGCTGTCGACTTCCGGTAAGCCGGCGCGCAACTCGGCGCCGTATTTTTGAGGCAGACATCCGGTGACTATCAACTTTTCGCATGCGTTTTCTTTGTAACGCGCCGCCGCCAGGATTACGTCTATGGCTTCCTTACGCGCCGATTCGATAAAAGCGCAAGTGTTTACGATAAGCACCTGAGCGCCGTCATAGTCGTTTGTGATGTCGTATCCGCCCGAAACAAGGCGGTACAACATCGTTTCGGTATCCACCCTGTTTTTATCGCATCCGAGCGTTATAACGCCTACGCTTTTTTTCATAAGTCGGTACCGAACAGTTCTTTGTACTGCTCTCTCGATATATATACGGCTCGGGGTTTACTGCCTTCCAAAGGACCGATAAATTTGTGCAATTCCATTTGGTCTATGATACGGCTGGCTCGCGCATATCCTACGCTGAAACGCCGCTGTATCATGCTGGTACTGGCTGCTCCGGATTCTATAACGCATTTAAGAACTTCGGGCATCAAGCTGTCGAACTCCTTGCTGTCCTCCTCGTCGTCGCCGTCGGTTTCGGGTTCGTCGTTGCGCTTCGTGATCGCTGCGGTAAATTCTTCGTCGAAGTCCGCTTCGTTGTTTTCGCGCACATATTCGGCTACAGCCATTACTTCCTTATCGGTAACGAATGCGCCCTGCACGCGTTTGGGATCGTCCATGCCGACGGGCGAATAGAGCATATCTCCTCTGCCGAGCAAAGTTTCCGCGCCGCATTCGTCGAGTATGGTGCGCGAGTCCACTATGCTTTTTACCGAGAACGCTATACGGCTGGGAAGATTGGCCTTTATAGTACCGGTAATAACGTCCACAGACGGACGCTGTGTAGCCAGTATTAGATGTATGCCTGCCGCACGAGCTTTTTGGGCAATACTCATTATCTTGCCTTCGAGCACTTTTTTATTATTGTCAAGCATGAGTTCGGCGAGTTCGTCGACTATCAGTACTATATAAGGCAGCTTTTGTTCTTCTCCGGAGCGTACGGCGTCGGACTTATTGAATTCGGGCAGATTGCGCACTCTGTGGTTTCCGAAAAGCGTATATCTGCGGTCCATTTCGTCTTTCGCCCAAGTAAGAACGTTTATGGCCTGTTGCGCATCGTTTATTATGTCCGAGCCGAGCAAATGCGGAATGCCCTGGTACATGTTGAATTCGACGCGTTTGGGGTCTATTAAAATGAGGCGCACGTCTTCCGGAGAAGATTTGTACAACATGCTT
>CATKCE010000137.1 GCA_949744905.1 uncultured bacterium | reverse complement strand
CGAGCCGTTCGACGTGTTCCGTACGGTATTGATGCTTACTATGGCTGTCGCAGGCGTGGTAGCCGTGGTGTTTTTGCCGGATTTGTTCGGAGTGGGAAAAATGAGTCTTACAGACCTGTTCTTTTCATTCACCGTGATACTCGCGTCTTACTTTATAGCGTCTATACTCATGCGTATAATGCGGGGCGCAAAATTATTGCAGTAAAAATTACGGAGGGACTCAGATGGCGGAAAAATTAACGGTTGCGGCTCTTATCGTTATCGCGGTATCCGCCGCGGCTCTCGCAGTCGTTGCGGTAATGCGTTATTGCGGCGAGAACGTGCGCAGAGCAAAGGTGGAAGGTAAAATAATGCCTGATACCAAACGTTTGATATGGCGTATAGTCAATACCGGTATCCGTAATATATCTATTGTCGAGGTCGGCGTGCGTTGCGGCGACAAATACGCGTCGTACCGCCCGCTGTATTCCGCTACCGAAGATATCAACAATATCCCGCATATCCTCGGCAGAGGCGAAGTCGCGTCGTACCGCAAGGAAGCCGAACGCTTTATGTTTCGACCCGCCGACGAGGAAGAATTGAAAAAGACCAATCCGTACATATATTTTTATGCAAAAGATTCCGAAGGCGCCGAGTATTCGGAAAAGAGCGAATACAAATTCGTACAGTATCTTACAATGCTAATCGGAGGCGGCAAGTGATAAAGGAAGTACCTATAAACGACAATTGGCTATACCGCAGAGGATTCGGCTCGGAATGCTTAGAGCGGGATTTCGATTGGTCCGACAGTTTTATTGTACAGCTTCCGCATAACGTAAACTGCGGCGGCGAAAATTATTTCGACGAAAGAAAAATGCGTACGCTATCCACGTATTCGCGCGTGCTTACCGTTCCGGATTCTTATAACGGCAAGCGCCTGTTGCTACGGTTGGAGGGCGTTTTGTCTTATGTGGAAGTATACGTTAACGGTACGTTCGTGACAAGCCACAAGGGAGAAGCGCCTTTTACCGCCGACATCACCGCGCCTGTAAAATACAATTACGATAACCGTATAGTATTGAAGGTAGATTCGCGTCTGCGCGACGAATACGGCAACGGCACCCGCGGACCGCTGACTTTGTTCGGCGGTATATGCCGCGACGTGATATTCATGATATGCGACGGCAGAGACATACGAGACGTTTGCGTGCGGTCGGCGGAACAGGGAGACGGACGCATAGTGACCGCCGACGTGGAACTTTACGATTATTATCCGGATACCGAGGCGGACGGCGAGATAATAGACAAAAACGGAAAAAGAGTGTGTACGCTTGCGCCCAGGATAGTGCAGGGGGCTTCCGTAAAATTAAAAGGCGAAGCCGCCGGAATAGAGTGCTGGGAGCCGGACAACCCCGTTATGTATACCGCGGTGATAAGGCTCAGGAGCGGTAAAAAAATACTTGATTGCAAGCGCGTAGACTTCGGGTTTTGTACCGCTGTATTCAAGCGCGATGGCTTTTTCTTAAACGGAAAACAGATAAAACTTATCGGCCTTTTGCGCGCCGACTGTTATCCGTCGATAGGTCGCGGCGCTACCGCCGAGACCGAGCGCCGTGACGCACGTATAATAAAAAATTCGGGCGTGAACGCCGTACGCACGATGGGACAAGCAAGTTCCGATTTTATAGACGAATGCAATCGCATCGGGTTGATGGTCATAGAGGACGTGTACGGCGACGGACACGTGGGCGGTTCGGAATGGCGCGACGCGTTTGTGGGCAGCGTCACCGATATGATATTGCGCGACCGCAATAATCCCAGTATAATAGGCTGGGGCATACGCGTTAACAATTCGCCGGATTGCGACGAACTTTATTTCAAGGCGCAAAAGGCGGCAAAGGAAGCCGACCCCACGCGCGCGACCGTGGGCGCACGCAATTTTATAACAAGCAGAATGTACGAGGACGTGTTCGCATACAACGAAGTAAACAGAGAGACGCGTTCGCGCCGTAAAGCGGGCAGACTGTTCGTGCCGTACATAATAGGCGAGCACGGCGGCAGAGTGTGCCCTTCAAGGCATTACGACGGCGAGAATGTGCGACTGGAACACGCGCTGCGCCATATAGAGGCGATCGAGGACGTTATGAGCGGCTCGGCGATAGGTGCGTTCGGAATGAGTTTTTGCGATTTTGCTACGGGACGCATGCGCGGTTCGGGCGACAACGTAAACCATTACGGAGTGTTCGACGCCCACCGCAATCCCAAACTTGCGGCGTACGCGTACATAAGCCAGACGGAAAACGAGCCTGTGATGGAGCTTTCCGGCAACCTTTCGGAAAGCGACTGCGACGGGACTCTGCACATATTCACAAACGCCGACAGCGTTATCGTGTACCGTGACGGCGAACGAGTCGGCGAATTTTTCCCCGATAACAAAAATTATCCGCACGTAAAACATCCGCCTATAATAGTGGACGATTTTTGCGGAGACCTGCCGGCGCGCGAGATAGGCGACGGGATAAAACTCAAACTGTTCAAGAGCATACTTTCCGATGCGGACAAGCGCGGCGCGTGCAATCTCGGATTTTTCGCGTCTCGTAAAGCCGCTTTGTTCCGCAGGATGTGCAAGTTGGACGAGCGCGAAACCGTTGCGCTGATAGAAAAATATTCACGCATACCGCCCGATCGCGTAAGTTACAGGTTCGAGGCGGTGTACGGCGGAGAAGTCAAAAAGACGCGCACGATAACTCCCGACGTTGTAAAAACGCTGAGAGTCGAGAGTTCGTGCGAAGGCGTACTTCTTTGTACCAAGTCGTACGAGCGGATAGCGTTTTCGCTGTTTGCCGAAGACGGCGCGGGCAACGTTCTCGACTACTGTTTTATGCCTGTAACTGTGCGCGCCGGCGGAAGTTTGTCGGTTGAGGGAAGCGGGCATTTGTGTCTCGAGGGCGGCAGAGGCGGATTTTTCGTCCGCAGTATTTCGTCCGGCGCGGGCAGAGTCGCCGTCACAAGCGAGCTCGGGACACAGATATTCGAGATAAATTGCGAGTACTCTGACGCCGAACGGTTTTGATATTACCGGGTCGCGCCGTATAAGGGCGCGCCTTACGACACAAAATAACGAAAATTCATTTTACGGAGATAAAACAAAAATGGAAGCATGGAAAGATTTTAAGAAAGGCAACTGGTGCGAAAGTATCGACGTTCGTGATTTTATACAGAAAAACTACGAGCCGTACAACGGAGACGACAAATTTTTAGCGAAAGCTACGCCCAAAACGGAAAAACTGCTTGCCGTTTATGAAGATCTTCTTAAAAGAGAGCGGGAGAATAACGGAGTTTTGGGAGTGGATACCGAAAAGGTGTCGTCGCTTTTGAGCTATGCTCCCGGCTACGTCGACCGCGAAAACGAAATAATATTCGGTTTGCAGACAGAACAGCCGCTTGTGCGCGGTGTAAATCCTTTCGGCGGAATACGTATGGCGCGCGCCGCGTGCGAAGCGTACGGCTACAAGCTGAGCGGAAAGATAGAAGATAACTTTGAATATAAGACAACGCACAACGACGGAGTGTTCCGCGTGTATACCGACGAAATGCGCAAACTGCGCAAGTACGGCATACTTACCGGGCTCCCCGACGCGTACGGCCGCGGGCGTATAATAGGCGATTACCGCCGTGTTGCGTTGTACGGCACCGACCGTCTCATTGCCGATAAAAAGAACGATTTCCGTTCTCTTGCAAACAAATATATGGACGAGGAGAATATACGCCTGCGCGAAGAAGTTTTCCGTCAGATCGATTTTTTGGGGAAACTGGCGCAAATGGCGGCGGCTTACGGAGACGATATCACACGTCCCGCAAAAAACGCGCGAGAGGCGATACAGTGGACGTATTACGCGTATCTCGGCGCGATAAAAGAGCAGAACGGCGCGGCGATGAGCATAGGACGCACGTCTACGTTTTTCGATATTTACATTTCGCGCGATATTAAAGAAGGTTTGCTCGACGAGACCGGCGCGCAGGAACTTATCGATCAGTTGGTGTTAAAGTTGCGGCTCAACCGTCAACTCCGCACGCCCGAGTATAACGAACTGTTTGCGGGAGATCCGACTTGGGTGACCGAGAGCATAGGCGGTATGGGCGACGACGGACGCACGCTTGTGACAAAGTCCAGCTTCCGAATACTCAATACTCTTTATAACTTGAAAGCCTCTCCCGAGCCCAATCTCACTGTGCTTTGGAGCGAGAAACTGCCGGCGTGTTTTAAGACTTTTTGCTCGCGCGTCAGCATAGACACAAGTTCTATACAGTACGAGTCAGACGACCTTATGCGTCCCATTTACGGCGATGATTACGGCATCGCATGTTGCGTATCCGCAATGAGGATCGGCAAGCAGATGCAGTTCTTCGGGGCGCGTTGCAATCTTGCAAAGGTGCTTTTAATGGCTGTAAACGGCGGACGCGACGAGATGACCGGCGAGAGAGTGGCTTTCGAAATGCCTCCTTTATCAGGTAAACTCGATTATAACGAAGTGCTCGAACGCTACCACAAATATATCGACTGGCTTGCCGACACGTACGTAAACACCATGAACGTAATACACTATATGCATGACAAATACGCGTACGAAAAGCTCCAAATGGCTTTGCACGATACGTACGTCGAGCGTCTTATGGCTTTCGGGGCGGCGGGTATAAGCGTTGCGG
>CATKCE010000136.1 GCA_949744905.1 uncultured bacterium | reverse complement strand
TTTGATACTTTTTTAAGTACTTCTTCGGGAGCAAACCATAAATGCCGTGGGACCGCAATATCTTTTGACCAATTGAAATTATATACAGCAGTAATTCTGGAAAGAAAAGCCCGCCACGTTGCAGTCTCGGCAGTTTGTTGTGTACGATATTGCGCCGTAAGGGGAACGTTGGTACAAATATAAACTTTTGTATATAACCCGACTTTATTTTGTATTCGCGCCGGAAGTTCAGGGAAATAATCGTCAAGATAGATTAGCATATGATCCAATTTAATAGAACTGCGGAATTCCTCAAAAAGTAAAATATCTTGTCCGGTATAAGAATCGAAACGTTCATCTTGATTTATATTTCCGTACGCCGACATGCGAAAAACATTTTGAAAACCATACTTGTCGCGAACATAACGTGTTTTACCTACACGAGGACCGCCGTAAATATAAACGACTTCATCTAATTTTCGGAAATCACCTAATTTTGTCCGTAAAAGATATTTGTAATAATAACGTTCAATAGCCATTTGATTTTGAAAATATAATTTGGCATTATTATCACATACATCCTCCGGAGTTCCGCCATTGTCTATTATGGCTTTTGCGTCTGTCCAATCGGTGCGCTCTCGTTCCTCGGCAAACGTGCCGAATTCATAAACTTCTCCAATACGAGTTTCTGTTTTACTACAATACTTTCGACAAGCTTCTTTACTATCTCGACGTGCTTCAATATGAGCTCGCGGAAAATATTTTTTCATAGTTTCAAAACGTTTTCCGAATTCGAATTCTATATACATTTGATAATGCTCTGTTCCGGTTTCTTCACCTTTTTCACGCTGAAAAATAAAGTATTTGATATTTGGTAAATTTTTGCAATACTCAAAAAACTCTTTTTCCGATTGCTCGGGGTTATTTATTGTAAGTAAAAAATTTCGTACCATATTTGCCATTTTTATTTACCTCTTTTTATTTTTTTATGTTACAATGTTACGCAGTGCCTGTAATACTATACGCGCGCATACGCGCGCGAGGGCACTGCGAGCCGTTCGGCAACTCCGACATTGCCGCCGTTGCTAAGCAAGCTATACGCAACGGCGGCAAAAGGTCTCTTGGTGGATGAGTGGATAACCCATGTCGCAATGTATGAACCCGTGGGGTAGCTTTGGGTTACCCACTAATCCACCGCTACTACTGCTCGCTATCGCTCGACGCTCGCAAGCTCGCTGATTTTTACCTGCAGTGTGGATGAGTGGATAAGTCACATAGAAAAAGCATATAGCCACAAGCTTTACTGTTGACTAATCCACTAACCCACACTGCCTACCTAACCACCGCTACGCCTTGCCTATCGCCCCACAAGTGGGGCGGTTGTTGGTTAGGTCATATTTCTTGCGGCAATTCCGATTCTTCCGCCGCCTTAGCAAGTACCGTATCTTCCGACTGCGGAACAACCGCAATGCCTTTATCGTCCGCTATGGCAGTTTCTGCCGCCACTACGCTTTTAATTTCTTCTACATGCGTTATATCTTTATCCGCTATTTCTACTATATCGCTACTCGACATATTTTGAACCGCACAACGCTTTCTGCGCTGTTTCTTTCGCATTAACCGCTGATACTTTCTATCTTCCCTATTAAGCCGTTTAAACATTTTTTTCATGTTCTTGAAAATATACTTTTGTATCTTGTTATTATACTTATCGGGAACGAAATCTCTTGTATCGAGCATTAAAGAAAAAGTATTATAATATTCTTCCAAACACCTATTTATTAGTTTATTCTTATTGTAATTTAACAAGCTAATGCACTCCTTTTCCGATAGAACCCGCACGGCAATTCGTCATCTGTTTCTTCAAGATACCTTACATAATCTTCTATCGAATCACCTCGCGGCACGGCTACGTCATAGTCAAAGTCTTTATCGAATCGCCCCGCATAAAACTTAGGCTTGCAACTTTGACTATCGTAACATGCAAACACATTATAATCTGCCACAACGGTTTCTTCGGTGTAGCAGTCTTTATCTTTTTTACCGCTTGAAATATAACGGTCAAACAAACTGCTGTTTGCTATTTTACGAGTTTCCCACACCAATCTGCACGGTAAACCGAAATTATCGTATTTTAAAAATAATTTCATAATCTCAATAAACTCGGAAAGCTCACGAACATTTGGGTCTATAAGATAAGGGCGTTGCGTATCAAGCCATATATCAATATCGTCATGACCGTGTTGCTCATACCACCTTGACTGCCAATCGGGATAATACAACGCTAACCGACTATTCAAATACTTTTGTGCTTCGGTGATTACAATAAACTCATACGGCAAATTAAAATGTGTTTCTACATAAGGATTCTCAAAACCCAAACGATACGGGTTAATAATACGATTACGCCGCGGGCGGTATCCGAATTTACGTAAACTTATATCATAATTAGCCGAAACGCAATGCGGTGGAATCGTCTTTATAGCGTCAAAACCGTTTGACTGTTTAAGCATTATTTCCTTTTGCATTAAACATGTACGCTCTCGGTCAAAAGCGGCTAAATTTGCCATATGTGTGTTATAGCACGTTTTTCCCGTTCGCGGCGGCGCAAATGTTATTCTTATTCCCATATGTATTCCCTTTATTCGTTTGACAATTTTTCCGAATTATAGTATACTTATTACAGTAGCACGACATTTACTGTTGATTGCGAGAGGGTAGAGCCTCTTGCGGGTGCTACTTTTTTTATACTATTTTTTAGGGTACTTCCACGGCAAAGGTTTTTCGTCAAAATTACTTTTTACGTCATGCCGAGTTCTACGACCGATATACATTGGTTTCGAATCTCGGGGATTCGGATTAGGTTCTATTTTTTCATTATTCCTTTTGCCGTCTTTTTCGCTGTGCATTACTTTACGGTAGTTGTATTCGTCTTGCTTTTTCTCGTTTACCTGTTCACCCGTAATAAGCGCAGGGTGCTGTGACTTTTTATAGTACCTAAAATGCGGATATTCGGCTTCTACGCGTCCTTGTTGCTGTTGCCGCTCTTTTGCACGTTTTACGGCATAATAGCGGCGTATAGCCTTTTTTTGAGCGTCACTCACACAATGACGTTTTCCGTTCTTTTTACCGTTTTTATTCATAAATTACTTTCCAAGCAATAGTCGCAAAAGCCATGAGCACACAGCCAAACACACAACGACGATAGCGCCAATCAAAAACCAATTCCAGTACTTACGGATAAAGTTCCATATCCGGGTGAAGAAGGCTATAATGTCGTCGCCGCATTTCTTTTCTATGTTGTCTGGCTTATCGTCGCCGCTCTGCTTGTTATCCACTACGCCGAGATTATATACGGTACCGTTCATATCAAATTTAAGACGCAATATCGTTACTTCGGTAACTTCCTCACAGGAAACAGCATATTTGCCTAAGGTAACGCCAATACCCTCAACAACAGCAGTTCGCGTATACTCCGATTCATAAAACCTTAACACCCATTTGGTATCCGCTATTGCCGCTTTTGTTTCGGAAGTCAATTTATTACCCGCATTATTTATAAAACTATCTTTACTCTCAATACGATTCCATGTGTATTTGTGTGCACCTATACCGTGGGCGGGGTTACTTACTTTATCCGTGTATCGTAAAGACTTATTCGGCTCAATCACATATTCTCCGTATCGAATAGGGCTTGTATTACCGCTGGAAGTTTCCGTATAGCTTTTAGAACGATAAACATACGATATATCCGCTTCCATAAGCAAATCTATATCATAATCGGTGGAAAACGCAACATAATGACTGTCGCATGACTGCTTGAACAATGCAAAACCGTTTGAGTAACGTATAAACCCTACATGCTTGGAAGTTATTTTTACCGTCTCCGTTTCCTGCATTTCGTATGTAACGGTACCATTAAGAGTACAGACCGTCCAAAGCTGTGATACTTCAAATGCCGATTCGTTGACGGTATTATCGTCGTCGGGTTTTTCGTCTACGCCCTCTATGTATTTACGGTGAATCGCGGATATATCATAATAACGTACCGTGTCGGATTTTACTTTAATACCGTCTACACGGTATTTATACAGCGTTTCCGCGGAGTTTAAGTAAGTGAGCGGATAATCTCTCCATTGTGCATTATCGTTAATTGCAGTCGAAATACGAACGGACGTAGCGCGAATATCTTTTACTACCCCGATAGGCTGATACACGTAAACAAAAAGCTCTTTTTCCGTACTCTCCGCTATCTGTATCACCTTTAACGAGTAATCGTTTTCAACGATAGGATAGAGGGAGATATCAAAATTATCTGCAACGCTCAAATCGTCTATAACGTTTGTATATCCGGTAGCTTGAAGTTGCTCCGCTTGCGCCGTTAAAACGCTTGCCGAACAACCTTTTAGCGAGCAACTGCGGTAAGCGTAACATCCGCCCACCGCGATTGCCGCCACTACCGCGACCGTGAATATAAATCGCAGTATTTTCATGTCCCGTTATCTCCGCTTTACCGCAACGACGATAGATACCGTAGCCGTTAATAAAAGAGCACAGAGCATCGCCACGTTTAACCACACAAGCCAGAAATTACGCGATAAAAAATCTCCGAACTTTTCTTCACGCGTGAGCTCATGCACGAGCACCTGCGTATTTTCCGTTATTACGCTTTGTTTGCTTACTCTTACGCCCTCGGTATCCAATGCGCGATACGACGCTATATCCGCAGTTTCCATTGCGTC
>CATKCE010000135.1 GCA_949744905.1 uncultured bacterium | reverse complement strand
TTCTCGATCTCATTCAAGAAGGCAATCTCGGACTTATTAAAGCGGTGGAAAAATTTGACCACACCAAAGGTTTTCGCTTTTCCACCTATGCGACTTGGTGGATACGTCAAGCGATTACGCGCGCCATTGCCGACAAAGCGCGCACCATACGTATTCCCGTGCATATGCGAGAAACAATCAATAAATTGATCTGCACGACGCGTGTACTTGCGCAGGAATTGGGGCGTGATCCCACGCCTGAAGAAATCTGCGGCAAAATGGGAATTTCGGAAGAACGTGTGCGTGAAGTACAATGTGCGGCGCTCGATATTTTGTCGCTCGAAGACACCGTCGGTGAAGAAAATGACAGCCATCTCGGCGATTTTATCGAAGATGACAACGTTACGGCGCCGCAAGATGCGGCGGAATCTGCGCTTCTCAAAGAGCAAATTGCAAGACTTCTCGATACACTGACCCCGCGCGAAGAAATGGTGCTACGTCTTCGTTACGGACTCGACGACGTATATTTGCGCACATTGGAAGAAGTGGGCAAGGAATTCGACGTCACGCGCGAACGTATTCGGCAAATCGAAGCCAAGGCGCTTCGCAAGTTGCGTCACCCATCGCGCAGTAAAAAGCTGCAAGATTATATCGAATGATTGCCGCAAACGCACAGCTTTGTTATAATAAAAGCGAGCATAGACTTGTTTTATCAAGCACCCGCCACAGTGCCATTTCGCTATTTCGCCAATGTTATACGCTTGAAAAAATAGTTAATATTACTCAACTATATTGTTATACTCTGTTTTAAGAGATAATTTAAGTATTTAGAAAGAAGTAGTTTTAATTATCTCTTGCATATTTCCGTTATTGCAGATGTTTAATTTATTATTATGTTGTTTACCGAAATTTAGCGATTTTTGTCTCGGTTATTCGGGTTTCTTCGAGTGTATTTGGTTTATGCGTATTCGGTTTTGTAAAACAAACCAAAACACTCGTGAAATTAAAGAATATTGTCGCAAATTAAAAAAGATTGAAACAGCATTATTGCTTTTCTTTATCGTTTCGACTGAGAGCTATCAATGCCGAACGGTGCTACCGAACTCGGCGTTTTTGTTTATTACAAGTCGGATTCTTCTCCTTTTTTGCGATAATGCAAAGGTGAAAGACCGGTGACCTGTTTGAATCTGTTCGAAAAATAATATTCGTCGGCAAATTTCAGCTTGTATGCAATCTCTTTTACGGTTAGATTGGTGGCGGTAAGAAGCAGTTTTGCCGATTGTATCTTCATGTTCAGAATATAGTTGTACGGAGTTACGTTATAATATGTTTTGAAACTGCGAATAAGCTGCGGCTTTGATATCCCGACGCCGCGGCATATTTCGTTGAGATTTATTTTTTTGAATTCGGCGTGGTCGATATCTTCTTTGGCTTTTACGAGGTAATCCGGCAAAACCGTACCTTGACTCGATTGCCCCGATATGCTTTCCGCAATTTTATGTAAAGCCAACGCTGTTTTGCGGCAAAAAAGGTTATAATCGGGATTTTGTTTGGCGAGTGAAAGTAGATCTTCCAGAATGGGGAGCACCTTATTGTTATGAAAAACCGTTGCCGTCACGTTATAAGCGGAAAGCATGGCGCCGATAAAATCTCCGTAGGCGCAAATTGCTATTTTAGTTGGCGGGTCTTTGGGATCGGAATAGTACAAATGTTGCGTATTTCCGTATACTATATAAAAATCGCCTTTTTGCACCTTGTACTTTTTATCCGAGATAATGTATGCCGCGCCTGAAAGAATGTATTCAAAGCAATATAGATCGGTATGCTTGCGGAAAATTTTGTATTGAGGATTGCAATATGTTTTAGATACTATGGGTACGCTTATGGGCATCCCGCGTTCATGATACGGAAATAATACAATATTTTCCTCAATAGTGGTTTTTATCGGTTCTTTTTCCTTAGGCATGATAATAAAACTCATTTTTATGATATTTTTTTGTATTTACAAAACAATAATAGCATATTAAAATGTATTTGTAAACAAAAACAATTCGTTGCTCGGATCGCGCCGCTCGTTTTTGTGGGTCGCGGTTCTTTTTTCGGGAAAAGTATGAGAACAAAAGCAGATAAGTTTAAATGGCTTCGTCGCCGCAGTAGAAAGTATTGGCAAATCTATTTGCTTTTAATACCGGTAGTGCTGTGGTTTTTGGTTTTTTGCTATTACCCCATGTACGGTGTGGTCGTTGCGTTCAAGGATTATTATCCCAAACTTGGAATATTGGGGAGCCCTTGGGCGGGCAACGGAGGATTGGAGCATTTTATTTGGCTTTTCAAGACCAATGATTTTACACGCGCGCTTCGTAATACTGTAATCATAAGTCTGCTTAAATTAGTTGTTTGTTTCCCATTTCCGATTTTGTTGTCGCTTCTGCTTAATGAAGTAGTTCACTTAAAACTCAAAAAAACGATTCAAACGGCTATTTATCTTCCGTTTTTTATTTCTTGGGTAGTTATCTCCGGCATAGTTTATAATATTTTCGCGGTGAACGGCGGCATAATAAATAATTTGCGACTGTTGCTCGGAATGGATCGCGTGAGCTATCTTACGCAATCGAGCAACTTTTACTTTATCCTTATTCTTTCGGATATTTGGAAAAATGCCGGATGGGGGACTGTTATCTATACGGCGGGAATAAGCGGAATAGATCCCAACTTTTACGAGGCTGCTGAGATCGACGGCGCCGGACGGTTGAAAAAAATGTGGCATATAACCTTACCGAGTCTTATGCCCATAATAATAACGATGTTCACTTTGCAGGTCGGTAACATCCTAAACGCCGGTTTCGATGCGGTGTTTAATCTGTATAACGCGTCGGTGTACGACGTAGCTGATATATTGGATACCTATGCATATCGTATAGGTATTGCCAAAGGATATGTAGAGAGGGGCACTGCGCTCGGATTATTTAAGGCGGTCATAAATTTTGTTTTGCTTCTTGTAAGCAACAAAGTAGTGAAACTCGTAACGGGGCAGGGCTTGTATGATTGAAATAACGGGAAGAAAACAAAAAATAACGGTATTCGGAATCGTAAATACCGCTTTGTTGGTTTTATTCGGTATAATTTGTTTGTTTCCGCTTGTATACGAGGCGCTTATTGCCGTAGCGAGTAAGGTGGATTACTACCAAAGCAACTTTATTACCATACCTCGGCATTTTACATTTGAAAACTTCCGTTTCATTTTTAAGCAGAGCAATATCGGATGGTCGTTTGCCCTATCGCTTTTTACCACGGTAATAGGCACGGTATACAATATGACGCTTACGATCATCGGCGCTTACGCGCTTTCACGGGAAGATATGCCTTTTAAAAAAGTGTTTTTCTTTTTTGTGCTTTTTACGATGTTCTTCGGCGGCGGATTGGTGCCTTTTTACTTGGTCGTTAAAAATCTTGGACTTCTTTCTTACGATTTTACGAGCGTGTTTTCAATAATTATTCCATTCGGGATAAGCGGCTTTAATATGATAATACTGCGCAACTTCTTTCGTGCAGTGCCCGAAGAAATACTCGAAGCTTGCGAGATAGACGGCGCGTCGCAATTGCGTGTTCTGGTGCAATTCATTGTGCCGCTCAGCAAGGCGGGACTTGCTACGGTTGCTTTGTTCTATGCAGTGGAACGTTGGAACGATTGGTATTGGCCTATGCTTTTTATAACAAACGCCGATTATGCGCCGCTTGCGCTTGCTTTGAGAAATATTCTTTCGTCAAATACCGCTCTTGACGGCGTGGGCGGGGTGGATTCTACCGTCACTTTTGCCGAGGGGCAAAGCGCAGCTACTATTTTAGTAGCGATACTGCCCATTGTGTGCGCGTATCCGTTTGTGCAAAAATATTTTGTGCGCGGCGTGATGTTGGGCGGAGTAAAGAGCTGAACGCAATGATAGTCTGGCGTGCGATAAAAAATAAAAAATTCGGGAGAAAAAAATGAAAACGATCGTAAAAACATTATGTCTTTGTTTGTGTTTCGTATTCGCGCTTTCTGTTTGCGGGTGCGGCTCGGACGGAAACGATACGGGAGATATCACGCTTTTCAAATGGGATTTTGCGTCTCTCAATTCTGCGCGTAGACAAAATACGCCCATTTATAAAAAGCTCAAAGAAAAAAACGGCGGTTACGATATGCGGTCTATCACATGCGGCTACGGCGATTGGGAGCAGACGATAAACAATCTTTATAATACGGGGAATTTGCCTAACGTGTTCGTAAATTATACGGTAGACAGACCGCAGATATTCAAAAAAATGATCCGCGACGGCGCGGTGCTCAATTGGGATGAATACGTTACGCAAAGCGCGTATCCCAATATTTACGAACGTCTGCACGAATATGACTGGTTGCTCGAACGCATCGATTATCTGGATGGCAAACATTGGTTTTTGCCGATAAATATCAAGCAGACTCACGTTATGTTTGTTCGTAAAGATTGGATCGGCAATTTGAACGCAAAGCTCGGAAGTATCTTGGTAAAAGAGGGCGTGATCTCTTCCGAAAGAGAACTTAGCGATGCTTTGAGAGAGCAATACAAATTTGTATTGCCCGAAACGCTTACCGAATTTTATAGACTTGCCAAGGCTTTTACCATTTACGATCCGGATAATAACGGTAAAAACGATACTTACGGTTATACCTGTAGCGGCAACCTTATGTGGTATAACAATTGGGTATTCCAAGCTACCGGCGGAACGTATTGGGGATGGATAAAGGACGGCGGCGGCGAACTTACCGCAAGTTGGGTGACTGAAGAAAATAAGCAGGCGGTTGCGTTTTTGAACAGATTATACGAAGAAGGCATTATGGATCCGGATTACACCGCAATGACCGATGCGACCAAGATATCTAATTTTTGCTCAAACCGTACCGGTATAATGGTGGATAACGTGTATTACAACACATACGTAGAACAGTTACGCGCGGCGAATAATCTTACGCGTGAACAAGCCAAAGAAGCTATCGCCGTAATCGCGCCGCCGAAAGGCAGAACGGGAACTTACGGTATGCGAGGCAACCCGGGTTTTTGGTGCGGAGCTTGCATAAACGGAGAACTGGGTAAGAAAAAGATTAAGGCTATACTGGATATGTTCGAATTTATGTTGAGCGAAGAGGGAAACGATATGTTTACTTACGGCGTCGAGGGCGAGCATTACATCATTAACGCCGCCGGCGAAAAGGAAAGCATTATGGGGAAGGATGCCAACGGTTGCAATATAACGGCAAAAAGCAAGGATGCGGCGTTTGATATGCATATGTTTACCGATTGGTCGCTTAGTTACAATCCGGGATTTTCAACCGATTACGAGCTGGTGCAAGAATACATGCAAATGGCGCAAGATTATGCGTATGTAGACGAAGTCGTCTACGTGCAAACGCCGCGCGTGATCGACGATTGGGATACAATAGGGCAAGAAAGTTACGAGTATTTTATTCGTTTGATATCTACCAATTACGGCGGATACGACTCGAAAAAAATCGGTACGGTTACTTGGGATTCCATAGGATTGTCCGCAGAAAAGTACGATACCGACTGGGATGCATTCGTAAGCAATTTTCTAAACGCTCGCGGAGGCAAAAAGATGATAGACGAATTAAGGGCGGAAGCCGGTAAATATATAGATTAAACTAATAAATACAAAACGTAAAGAGAGGGATCATCATGAGAAAAACCGAGAAAAAAAGCAACCGGTTCGCGGTATTGATTCCGGCGGCGGTCTTGATAGCATTGCTGTGTTTTTCGGCGGCGGGGCTGCTTATTCAGACATCTTTAAGTCGTGCGAATGCCGAAAACGCAGCTGCCGAATCGATACCGCAGATCGGCGTCTATCAAGGCGAGGGCAACCGTTACTATTATAGCGGCGATTTTACGGGGGGGGTACGCTTTATTATATGTTGTACTCTAACGCTCACGGTCTGTGGCAGGGTGATAAAGAAAACAGTCGCGTCTATGTGGGAAACGGCGTGCAAACCGCGGCGGAGGGGAGTGAGAGCATTCGCGCTACCGTACTTTCCAAAACGGGTAAAATGACGCTAACGGGTAGTATCGATATTTCCGAAAAAACTCCGGGCGAAGCGTGCAAGGTAGGCATTGCGCTACTTCGCGGAGCCGACTCTGCCGAGTGCGAATGGATCCTGCCGATGCAAAAGATTACTAAAGAGTCGGGTTCGTTATCTATTTCGGGTATCGATCAAGAGGGTATCGATATTGCGGTAAACGACATCTTGTTGTATGTCGTCGGTTACGAGACTGGCCTATGCGGCGCGGTATTCAACATTGAGCCGCAGTATAAGAGCGTTACGGTGTCGGAGGTTCCTACCGAGTATTTAACGGCAGACAATATTCCCGTTACGGGGAATCTTACTTATGATGCCGCCGGCAATGCAATGAACGACGTTAACAATGTTTTCAAGACGGCGATGGCAACCGACAATAAGGGCACCGAATCGTTATTGTATGTGTACCAAGCTGCGGGAGTGACAACGCTCACCCCAATGGATTTCGCCGGCTGGGAGCAGCTCGGATTTTGGTATACTATGCCCAATACATATAACAGCGTAGGCGTGGTATGGCAGAACAAGTTTTATTCCAACTTGGGTATGGGGTATTCCGGTTTATTGTTTACGGCACCTGCCGACGGGCTTCTTTCGGTATACGGCGCCACGGCGCGCAGCTCCGCGGTCGAAGTGGGGGATGACAAAGCCAACATCGGGCAGGCTACGGAATACGCGCGTTGGGATCTTTACCGCGTGACGGGCGAGCAGTTCACCTTGATTTGCGGTGATACCATTGTGCCCGATACGATGAAAGAGATTGGCGCGGTAGAAGGAACGCAAAATATTGCGGTAACGGCGGGTTCGCGTATTTTCCTGCGGTACGATTGTTCCGCTCCGTGGAAAACGTCGTGCATTACGCCGGCGTTCCGGTTTGTGTCGGCGCCGTCCGCCGAGTTTACCGGATGGGAAGTGAGCGGAAATATCTCCGAAGCGGAATATGCCGAAGCGTGCGCGCCAACGCAAGGCGAAAATCATTGGTACCACGCGTTTGGCGGTAGCGACGAATATTACTTGATGGAAAACGAGGGAGGCGCGTATACGGGAAAAGACATGTTTTCCGAGGTCGGCGTCAAAGGGAACGAATTTTCCGTGTCGGCATCGAGCGCGGTATTACGCATATACAAAGCGGTGGGAAGCGGCGAAGCGGTATTTACCGGCAATGTAACGCTTTCGCAGTTTGCCGACGATGCGACCGAACTGACGCTTTATAAGCGCGCGTATACGGATGGCGAGTGGGGCGAACCCGAGCTTTTACAAAAGGAAACATTGAACAACGCCAAAATGCAAGCCGAGTTTCAGCGCACGCTTGCTCTTGATAACGGCGATCTGTTGTTGGCAGTACTTAGCTTTACCGGCGTTGAAACCGGCGGGACGGTAGTAAAAGCGGTGTGTAATCTGCATGTGGCGTTTACTGTTTCCGAAGAAGGAGATGAAGTAGTCGGCGTCGGCGAAGTTACGCAAACGCTTAAAAGCGATTGGTATGGGGCCGAGCAGGGGAAAGACGGATGGTTTTACGCTTATGGCGCGCCCGACAACTATGTTTTGATGGAATACGGTTTCGGTATCGTAAATTATGCGCGTTGGTACGGGCCGGAATGGAACAACGCGATAGAGAGCGGCAAGCAGCTTCCAAGCGCATACAGCGGAGCTTTGTGTATATTCGTTGCCGACCGCTCGGGCGAATTTACCGTGACCGGGGCCGCAACGCTTTTAAAAACCGACGGATTGGAAGGAGTTATCGCGGCGGTCTATCATAACGGCGGGAGCGTATGGGAACACAATTATACCGCCGACGAGCGGAGCGCGCAAACGCTTTCGCTTACTCTGAATGTGGGGAAAGGCGACGTCGTTCAATTTTACGTGGCAAATAATAAAGGAAAAACCGTGGCATACGCTACCGAATTCAGTTTTAATATAGCTTACAAACTTACATCGCAATCGGAAGATATAGCAACGCCCGCCGAAATGAGAGGATATCTTTCGGACAAAAAGAGTTATGCCGAATACGTAGGTATTGCCGATAACGTAAATCCCGATAACGAAGTTACTATCGGCGAAGCTTCCGGCAACGATAAAAAATGCGGCTCGCAGTTGCAAGCAAACATATTGCCGGTTGCGACGGGATTGATCTTTGCGGTTGTTTTACTTATCGTAACAAGGATTTTCGTTAAAGGGAGGAAAGATAATGTATAAAAAAGTTCGCATATTGCTTGTGGCGTTGCTTGCCGTAGCGGTGTTTTCGTGCATAGGTTGCCGCGATGCGAGCGACGCCGTCGGCGAGGTAAACGGCACATATAATTCCCGCGCCGATTATTCGGGCGTTCAGGGATACCGTAATTGGTACTATCTTACGGCGAGAGATTCTTTGACGGAAACAGAATATATGATTTGGGACGCGGATATGTGCACATGGCGTATGAACGACGTTAATTGCCTTATTGAGCCCAATATAGTACATCCCGGACAACTCGACCAAGTGATACGGGCTTGGCGCGCTCCGACAAAAGGTACGGTACGGTATCACAGCGTTATACAGCGTCGGCCGGTAGACCGTAACGGAATAGGACAGGACGGGTGTTATGCATTTATAGCGCTTAGCGACGATGAGTTTCTCGATGAAAAGCTTATAGCACCTACCGATATAGAACTGTACGATATGGACGGTAATGCAAAACTCAACGCAGGACAAATGATATACTTTGTACTTAACTGCAACGGCAATTATACGTTCGATCAAACGTATTGGGAAATCACCGTGGAATTTACCGCCGCTTAGCCATGTGCGATATTAAACATAAAAGGAAAACTATATGCAGATTAAAAGAATAATACACACGCTTGAAGCACTTACGTTGTTGTATGCTGACGCGGAAGGTATTATGAGTTTCATCGTAGTACCCTCAGATCTGGCGGAAAAGGTGACCGATGATAAGCTGGATTTGGAATATATCAAAAAAAACGGATTTACTCACGTTTGCAATAAGCCGATGGTACAGCTTTCGCTAAGCGGCGACTCTGGCGAAAAAGAGTTTTTTGCAGGAAATTGCATGCAAAACGCATCGTCATGCTATGAATTCCGTTATACGGAACAGCTGAAGAGGGATGACGGGACGGGGACCGAAATAATAACGGTATTTGAGAACGGAAAGGGACAAACATACGAACACCACGTATACAAGCCGCATGCGGTAAACGCGATTTCCGTTTTTGCGGAACTTATAAACTACGGAGAACCTGTCACGGCGGAGATGATTGCCTCGTTCAGTCTGGGATGCATTTCGCCGTTTTGCGCCGAAAACGACGTAGAAGATTTGCTCATATATCGTCTGCGTGCAAATTGGAGTGCCGAGGCAAAACTCGAAGTTTCGACTGCGGCGGATATGCAACTGGAAGATTCGTGGTCTAGTTACGGTATCCGCCAAATGCGTATCGGACAAACGGGATCTATGCCGTGTCGAGGGTATATGCCTTTTTGCGCTGTGGAAGATAAGCAAAACGGTTGCGTTTGGGCGGTATCGCTCGAAGCTCCCGCGGGGTGGCAAATAGAAGCGGTGCACCAACATGGCAGCATAAGTCTTACCGGAGGGATAGTCGATTTCGCGCACGGGCATTTTCGTAAAACGATGGGTACGGGAGAACATTATCGCACCGATACGGGTTTTATTACAGCGGTACACGCCGATTTCGATACGGCTTGCGCGGCATTGCAACAGATGTATGCTTTCCGTTTGGATATACCGGATGCGGAAGAATCGCTTCCTGTTATATATAACGAATATTGTTGCAGTTGGGGCAACCCTTGTATGCAGACCTTAAAGCCGATGATCGACGAATGCGCTCGCCTCGGTGTGGGCGAATTCGTGGTAGACGTGGGTTGGTGGCGGCAGGACGAGCGTTCGTGGTATACGTTGGGCGATTGGGATGTCAGTCCTTATCTGTTTCCTAATGGTATAGAAGAGCTTTCTTCATATATCCGTAGCAAGGGAATGATTCCCGGCTTGTGGTTTGAATTCGAAAGCGTTTCGTCCGACAGTTTATTGTTTTCAAGTCACCGCGACTGGCTTCTTACCCGCGACGGACATACTATACAGCATCGCGAACGAGCGTTGCTTGATTTTCGTAAGAGCGAAGTGCGGGCTTACGCCACACAAAAGGTTATAGATTTATTGCGCGACAACCGTTTCGGTTACGTTAAAATTGATTATAACGAGCCGATAGGCATTGGTTGCGACGGTGCGGAATCGTACGGCGAGGGACTCAGACGGCATATTGAGTGCGTTATCGATTTTATAAGAGAGATCAAACGGGCAATCCCCGATATCGTAGTAGAAATATGTTCTTCGGGCGGACATCGTTTGGAACCTAAATTTTTACAGCTTGCATCTATGGCATCGTTCTCCGACGCGCATACAGGGCTCGAGGGCGCAGTAATAGCGGCGGATTTGCATCGTTGGATGTTGCCGAGGCAAATGCAAATATGGGCCACGTTGGAAAAAAATAATTCGCTTGCTTGCCAATATTTTACCATGTCGAAAGGCATGCTTGGTAGATATTGTCTTTCGGGTGATCTGCTGGCTCTTCCCGACGCGGCAAAAGCGGCAATGGAACGGTCGGTCCCGTTTTACCGCAAATTGACGTCGATTTTGAAAAACGGCGTAACGGTATCGAATAAGAACGAAAATCTGAATAGCCTCAGGCATTTACACGGTAAGCGGTATTTGCTACGCAAGTCGGCGGACGGTGAAAAAACGGCTTTGTGGGTGTTTTCGTTTGACGGCGGCGATACCGTTTCGGTAACGTGCGACGCGCTCCGCGGGTATGCGATTGTCGATGCGTTTGTATACGGAAAGGCGGAAAAGACATGCGACGACACGGTAATTATACGGCAAACCGATCCGGATGCAGTGATAGGCGCCGTGGTGCTTTTGCAAAAGGAGAACAGATGAAACGCGAAGATATCCATATACGTGATCCGTATATTTTAATGGACAACGGAATCGCATATTTGTACGGCTCGACCGACGCCAATATTTGGGGCGGAGAGTGCCGCACGTTTGAAGCGTATCGTTCGAGCGATTTGGAGGAGTTTGAAGGCCCGTTCACGGTATTTGCCCGACCCGACGGTTTTTGGGCTAACGAGCAGTATTGGGCGCCCGAAGTGCATCGCTACGACGGCGCGTATTATTTGTTTGCTACGTTTCATTCGGCGGAACAGGGGCGCAGATGCCAAATTTTACGTGCGGATCGTCCGCTCGGATCTTTCGCTGTATTTTGCCCGCCGTTTACGCCTGCGGGATGGGATTGTTTGGACGCCACGCTGTGGGTAGAGGAAGGAATTCCGTACGCCGTATTTTGTCACGAGTGGGTACAGATACAAGACGGAACTATAGAGATTATGCGTTTGAAAAGCGATTTGAGCGGGGCTGTCGGCAAGCCGGTTACTCTGTTCCGTGCTTCCGACGCGCCATGGGTCCGTAAGACGTCGTATGACGGAAAGTTCGAAGGGACGATCACCGACGGTCCGTTTGTGCATAAGCTTAAAAGCGGTAAACTTGTTATGCTGTGGTCCAGTTGTGTGGAAAACAATGCGTATGCAGTAGGAATGGCTGTATCGGACGGCGGTCATATTGCCGGTCCGTGGCGGCATATCGAAAAGCCGTTATTTGCTTCCGACGGTGGACATGCGTGCTTGTTTTCGTTCCGCGGAGAACTGAAAGTAGCTTTGCATGCGCCAAATATCGTGGGTAAAGAACGCCCCGTCTTTTTTAGCGTGGCGGAAGAGGCGGATCGGCTGGCTCTTATCTGAAAAATAAGAAGGAGTTATATACGATGAAAAAGGCGACAAAAATTAGTGCAATTTTGTGTGTGCTTACGGCATTTTGTGCAATGATGTGCGGCTGCGTAAATAGTATGCCCCCGGAAAAAGAGAATAACGTTCCGCCGGCGGAGTGGGAGGAGGACGGCGCATTGAAAGTTTTGGCTATTGGCAACAGTTTTTCGGTGAACTGTATGGAGTATCTTTATCAAGTGGCGCAGAGTGCGGGCGTGCAAAACGTAAAGCTCGGGAATTTGGTGATCGGCGGTTGCACGCTGGATGTACACGCCGCGAATGCCGTTGCGGATGTAGCCGCCTACGATTACTATTCCAATGCGGACGGCAATTGGAAAATTGCGCACGGCACGCGTATGCAAGAGGGGCTTGCGGCGGAAAACTGGGATTTCATTTTGTTGCAACAGGCAAGTCATTACAGCGGCATTCCCGATAGTTACGGTAAGTTGGACGATTTGATCGAGTATGTAAAAAGTCACGCAAGCGAAAAGGCAAAACTCGCGTGGCATATGACGTGGGCGTATCAGCAAGGCTGTACGCATACGGCTTTTCCGTGGTACGAGAGCGACCAAATGACGATGTACAACGCTATTGTGCAATCCGTGCAAAGCAAGATAGTTCCCAATAAGGCATTTTCGTATATTATACCAAATGGTACGGCGATACAAAACGCGCGCACATCGTTTTGGGGCGATACGCTCACGCAAGACGGATATCATTTGAATGTCAAGTGGGGTTGTTACATTGCGTCGCTGACGGTATTTCACACGCTGACAGGCAAGCCCGTCGAGAATTTAGACTTTGCGCCGCCGGGTGTATCGAAGAAAGCAAGGGCTGTGTCGTGGGAAAGCGCAACCAATGCGGTATGTACGCCGTTTGCCGTAACGCCGTCGAAATATGCGGATTGAACATGATCGGCGTTTGTCGATAAGAAACAGAATAAATAAAACAGGGGTGACAAAATTATGAAAAGATTCGGAAAAATGATAACGGCCGTATGCGCGGCATTGATGATGTGCATATCCGTAGCCGCATGCGGCGGCGATACGAATAGAGGGCAAAAGCCCTATCTTTCATACAACGCGCCCGAAGCCGCGGTATTCGATTGCGCCGCGCGCGACGGCAGTAAAACGCAATATCTGAAAAAGTTCGACCAATTTGCCACTACATGGAGTTTTGTAGGAGATCTGCCGGGATATACCCGCGCATCGTCACTCAACCAGTTGCCCGCGCTTACCGAGTTGAACGCCGATAGTTTGCGATTCGATTTGTTTATGGGTTATACGGGACTTGGCTATAATATCGGGCGAACGGCGAGCTCGAACGGCTCCACCGATGCCGAATATGCGCAAACCATGGAAGTAATATCGCGACTTGACGCTCTGGGCATATTGCCGCAACTCGTATTGTTTGCATGCCCTGCGTATGCGCAACCGGTCGGCGATTGGAAGTCTGTTCCCATTGCTGAAAAGTGGCGTGAACTGTGCGGAAATATGGCTACTTATTTTAAGGAAAAGGATATTCGCATCGGGGCTTACGAAATGTGGAACGAACCGGATTTCGGTACGCAATACTTCCTCGGTGATTGGGAGGAATATATCGATACGTATTTGGCGGGCGCCGCCGGGGTATATAATGCCGATCCCGACGCGTTTGTACAAGCGCTTTCCGCTTCTTGGATTCATAAAATAGTTTCCGATAAGTCCGGCAACGGCGATCTTACCAAATGGGAAAGTTTTATAAAGCGGGCGAGTGAAGCCGATTTGTTACCCGATTCGATTTCGTGGCATTTTTACGGTCGCGAAGGCAAAATGGAAGATATAGTCGGCGTTTCGGGCGACGGCGAGAACTTTTCCGTTTACCGCAACGCTATATTAAATGCTATTACCGCATCTCAAAACGGAAAGAGCGAACATGACGATACTGCGTACGATCTTTCTACGTTACAACAGCATCTCAACGAATTTAATATTTATGCTCCGTTACACGAGGATTCGCGCGATATGTGGAACACTACCGCATTGGTTCCGGGGATGTTTTCGGCAATAGAAACTTTGCTTGCCGCAAACGATATCACCCGCGTCAACTGGGCGACTTTTATGTCCGAGCAAACGAACGGTATTGGATGCAGCGCTGTAGATTTGTATTCGTTGCAACGTTACCCCGCTTACCACGTTAATTGGATGTACGGACGTTTGCCGATAAATCGTATTGTACAGCCGACGCTCGAAGACGGGCTTTTCTCGATGGCGGGCGTAGACGCCGGACGCGCGGGAATCATAGTATATAATTCATCGGCGAAAAAACGTACGGCTTCGGTCAAACTGACAAATCTTCCTTTTGAAAACGGAAACGTGTCGGCGTATCTTGTGGACACCGCGCATCTTACGTATTCCACGCAAAACGAGCCGTATCTTTTAGCGACGAGCAAAAATGTTGCCTCCGAGGGGCTTTCGCTCACGGTGGAGCTTGAGCCCGATGCCGTATGTTATCTGGAAGTGAACGACGCGGCGGGCACTCTTACCGATACGTCGTATAATCCTCTTTCAAAGCATATAGTGCGCAAAGATTACTGGTATCCGTCGCGAGGCGATAACACTCCTTACAGCGATATCCATGAACGCAGTTTGATGGGATACGCGGCGATGAACGACAACGCCGAGGGGAAAAGCGCGGTTTCGGTCCAATTAAAGGATATGACTGATAAAACTCTTACGCTTGATTGGCAGGTATGGGGAGAAATCGAAGCGAAAGATTCGTCCGCGCTCGGCGTGAAGATAGATTTTATGACCGACAGCGGTTATACCGAAAGCGTTTATTGGTCGCTTGAGGGTTTCTCGTCGGATATAGCGTTGCCGTTCGGAAACAAAGGATTCAGCACCGTACAAAAAACGCTGACGGGTACCGAAGTCGGCAAAGAGACAATAGTTCTATCCGAATACGCTCCTGCGGGCTGGACCGGACGCATTGCCGTAAGTTATGTGATTTCCGACGCAGGCAAAAGCGCAACGGCGTCGTTTAAGATCGCAGAGAATCAAAATCTATGAAAACAGAAAATATTAAGGCGCCCGAAAATCATGCGGGTTACGGAAAATTTTATGTGCGTGTGCAAAAAGAAACGAGCACGTTTGCGTGCGGTTATGAGGAGAGCGGTGAATTTTGGCGCGACGTTCGACTTAAACTTACCGATCGTGATTCGGTGATTGTACCCGAGATAATTTCGACCGAGTGGAAACAACCGGATTTCAAGGATTACACGCTTCTTACGGTGCGTTACTGTAATCCTGATGCGACATTGCGTTTTAAGGTGAAACGCGACGGAATATACGCCGACTTAAAAACGGAGAAAGGCGCCGCGGCATATTTTTGCGGCATTTTGGATTGGGGGGATGTAAACGACTGCTTTGCCGTACGGCGTAAAAACAACGCTACCGTATTGCGAAACGGCGTGGGACCCGCAGTATCGGTTGCGGACGATTCGCTTTTCGACCGCGCGTCCGACTCGTCTGTCGTATTTTATAAAGGAGCACCCGGTTTTACTTTCGATTGGAAGGAAAACAAATACCGTACCGCACTTGTCGGAAATAAATGGCATGTAGGCGTCGAGCAGGAAATATATGCGCGGACTTATCGTGTTCCTTACCGCGCGATCAACAAGCGCAATACTTTTCCCGCGCCGCCAGTGGGGTGGATGACGTGGTATGCGGTGCAATTCGATGCGTGCGAAAAAAAAGTATTGGATAACGCGGCTCGTATGAAAGAACTGTTCGGAAAATTCGGTGCATCCGTAGTTTGGGTCGATTGGGAATGGTATCACTCGACTTTCCATGCCGAAGGACCGGAGGGTATAGATTACTTTCACCCCGATCCGGTACGCTATCCCGACGGTTTGAGGTGTGTGGCAGATCGCATAGACAGTATGGGGCTTACGCCGGCATTGTGGATAGGTATCACGCATGAACCGGGAAACAGCGAATTTGTAAAAACACATCCCGATGCGGTGCTTGCAAGAGAACCGTTTTGGTGCGGACAATATATATTCGATATTACAAACGAAATTTACCGTAAGGAATATGTTCCCGCAGCGGTCGAAAAAATACGCGATTGGCATTACCGAGCGGTAAAATGGGATTGTTTGCCTATCACTTTGTGGGCGACCGACCGCTATCACGATTGTTTGAGCGATACTTCCGTTACGAGCGAGCAGGCGTTGCGCGCAATAGTGTCCGACGTGCGCGAGAAATTGGGCGACGATTTCTATATGCTTTCCTGCGCAGGCGCCGCCGACCGAGAGATACGCTTTGCCGCCGATATTTTCGACGGAGCACGCATAGGCGGCGATATCTTTACTTGGAAGGAATTCGTCGAACATTTTGCGGCGCGCATAGTACGGATGTATCCGTACCACAATGTGCTTTTTTACTGCGATCCGGATAACGTGGTTTTGCGCAAAGAACATAACACTCTCGTGCAAGCGGTATCGCGCGCGTCGCTTGTATCACTGTTGGGGCTTCCTTTTACGATGGGCGACGATCTTACAGAACTATCGGACGATCGGGTCGAAATCATCAAACGCTGCATTCCGCCTTTGGACGCTCATCCGTGCGATATAGGCGAAAGCGCGCTTAAGCGAAAAGTCTTTACCGTGAATCAATGCATATCGCGTCCTTTCGAGCAATGGGATGTGACGGGAGTAACAAATCTTAGCGGTAAAGATACGACGCATACGGTCATATTGAAAGAATCGGGAATAGCGGAAGGCAGATACGTATTGTTTGAATTTTGGAGCAAAATGTTTTGTGGTATATGTAACGGCGAGTTTTCGATATCGCTAGCGCCGTATGAAACCAAGGTATTTTCCGTACGCCGTTATACGGGAACACCGCAATTGCTTGCCACATCCAGACACATTTCATGCGGCGGTACGGACGTTCGCTCGGTGCGGTACGACGAAAAAACGCACGTTCTTTCGGGAGAATCGGACGTAGTGGGCGGCGATGAATACGTTTTGTATGCTTACGATCCTGCCGTAGACGGAATGGTGACCAAACGTTACTTGCCGGATAAAACGGGTATATTTTCATGGGAGATCTGTTTTGATTAAATAAACATTGTTAAAATATTTTTTGTAACGCAAAATGAATTTTCGGTTATCGAAAGAAATCGATATTAACAAATCGCCGAGTATCGTTTCGGCGAATAAAGTATGACAAAACACAAGGAGAAATAAAAATGGGAACAAAGAAGAAACAAGCATTTGCGCTTTTTTACGGCAACCGTGGATTTTTTCCCGGTGAAGTTATCGCCGATGCGAGAAAGGAAATGCGGGAAGCGGTAGAGCACGCGGGATTTGAGTGTATTGAAATGGCGGCGGAAAAGACGCGATACGGCGCAGTGGAAACTATTGCGGAAGGAAAAAAATATGCGGAATTTCTGAATGAGCATAGAGGAAAATACAACGGAATAATCGTGTGTATGCCAAATTTCAGCGACGAAAACGGCGCATACTATGCGCTTAAAGATGCCGATGTGCCGTTGCTTATTCAAGCGTATCCCGACGAGATAGGGAAAATGGATTTTACCCGCCGAAGAGACGCGATATGCGGAAAAATCGCATTGTGCAACGTGCTAAGGCAAGCGGATATAAAATATACACTTACAAAGAAGTTTGCCGTGCATCCGCTCGACAAGGACTTTTCGGAAGATCTGAAACGGTTCGGCGGTATATGCCGCGTTGCGGAAGGACTTCGCTGTTTTACCGTAGGCGCCATAGGAGCGAGAACTACCGCTTTCAAAACCGTTCGCATCGACGAGATAGCTTTTCAGAGAAAACGCATTAACGTGGAAACCATTGATCTTTCGCAGGTGTTCGCTATAATGGATTCCGTAGACGAAAAGATGCTTGCGGCAAAGAAAAAGCATCTTTCGGAAGTTTCGGATTTCGGCAAATATCCGCCGAAAAAATTGGAAAACATATCACGGTTGGCGGTTGCGTTGGATGAATTGACGGAGTCGTATTCATTGGATGCGGTAGCGATTCGGTGCTGGGACGAACTCCAAAAACGTTACGGTATTGCTCCATGCGTTATTTTAAGCGATCTTAACGAGAAAGGATTAGATTCTGCGTGCGAGTTAGATATAAACAACGCCGTAATGATGCGTGCGATGCGGCTTGTGTCCGATCATCCGGTAATGTTGTTGGACGTTAATAACAATTACGGAGTGGAAGAAAAGAAAACGGTCATGTTCCATTGCGGTCCCGTTCCTACGTCGTTGCTTAAAAATAAGGGGCATATAGAGGAGCATTTGATGTTCAAAAAGACATACGGACCGGAGTCGGGCGTGGGATTAAACGTGGGCGAGATAGCGCCTACGGAAACAACGATAGGAAGCATGAAAACGGAAAACGGAAAGCTGTGTTCGTTTGTGTGCGAAGGCAGACTTACCGACGATCCGATAGAAAAGGAATTTTTCGGTTGCGGAACGGTCTTTGAAAAAAAAGACGGTACAGGGGACGACTTATTGAATTATATGGCAAGAGAAGGATATCGTCACCATGTAGCGATCGCAAAAGGACATTGGGGAAATGCGGTGGCGGAGGCCCTCGGAAAATATCTCGGTTACGAGACTGACAAAATTTGAGCGCAATGCGCAAATAGAAAATATATGGAGAGGCAATGACAATGAATAAGTTGGGAATTTTCGTAAATTACTGGACGAAGAAATGGAATGTGGATTACCGCTATTATATAGATAAATTACATAATCTCGGGTACGATATTCTGGAATTTCAGGCGCAACCGCTTTTGGATATAGATGATAATGAGTGCCGCAAGATAAAAAAGTATGCGGATGAACGCGGAATCAAGTTGTCTTACAGCTTGGGGCTGAATTCGAGATATGACGTGTCTTCGCCCGATAAGGAAGTGCGCGCGGGCGGCGTAATATATCTTAATGACATCGTAAGAAAAATTGCAGTGATGGAAGGGGAATTGTTTTCCGGCGTAACATATGCCGGATGGGGAGTTCCGTCTTATTTTATAGACGAGAAAGAAAAAGAAGCATTGTTTTGCAGAAGTGTCGAAAGTATGCGACAAGTTATGAAAGTTGCGGAAAAAGAGGGCGTTACTGTGTGTTGCGAGGCGGTTAACCGATTCGAATCGCCTCTTATCAATACGGCTACGGAGGCGATACGATATGCCGACGCAGTAAATAGTCCTAACATAGGGATTCATCTGGATACCTACCATATGAATGTGGAAGAAAACAATATAGGCGATGCGATACGTTTGGTGGGCAAACGCTTACGACATTTTCATACGGGTGAAAACAACCGCAATATACCGGGGAAAGGACATATAGATTGGGACGAGGTCTTTAAGGCTCTCGGCGATATAGGTTATACTCGGGATATAGTTTCGGAGCCTTTTCTTATGATGGGGGACGAAGTGGGTTACGATATCCGCGTATGGCGTCCTATTATGGACGATCCTACCGAAGCCCGCTTAGATGCCGGGGCAAAAGAGTTACTTGAATTTACTCGAAAATATCTTGTAAAATACAATTTGTCATAAGCGTAGAAATAAAAGTCGAAAATGTCGTAATAAAGAGCGGTATACTAATTTTTATCCGAAAAACTTGCTTTTAACGCTTATATATGCTATACTTGTACCGATTTAGAAAATTCGGGTGCGAAATGGAGAAAACTTCTTGACGAATTGAATAATGCAAAGTTTGCGGAAAATTTTTTTGCATGCTTTGCGCGATCGCAGGAAAGTTTTTCATGGAGCACAATATTTTAATGCCGCAGAGCTGTGAGATACGCTTTCTCACGGCTCTTTATTTTTTTGACGGAGGTAAACGAAATGTCATTGATAAATGTAAGTAATTTAACGTTTTCGTACGACGGCGGATACAAAAAAGTATTCGATAACGTCAGTTTTTCACTGGATACCGATTGGAAGCTTGGCTTTGTTGGACGCAACGGCAGAGGTAAGACCACGTTTTTGAATCTGCTTATGGGTAAGTACGCGTATGGCGGCAGCATAACGGCGTCCGTGCGCTTTACTTATTTTCCGTTTCACGTAAGCGATAAGCATCTAAGCGTAAGAGAAATTCTTTGCGTAATTTGTCCGCAGGCGGAAGAGTGGGAAATATTGAGAGAGTTGTCGTATCTTCAAATGGATGCGGATGCGTATTACGACAGATTTTCGCATCTTTCAAGCGGAGAACAAACCAAAGTTCTGCTTGCGGGGCTGTTTTTGAAAGAGGGGAATTTTTTGCTTATAGACGAGCCGACAAACCATCTTGATGTTGCGGCGAGACGGATCGTTTCCGACTATCTTAAAAGAAAAAAAGGTTTTATACTCGTATCGCACGACCGCGTGTTTTTAGACGGTTGCGTAGACCATATTTTGTCTATAAACAAAAGCGATATCGAGGTGTCCTCCGGCAACTTTTCGGTGTGGTATGAAAATTTTAAGCGCAAGCAGGCATACGAGAGGACGCAAAACGAAAAATTGGAAAAAGATATTGAAAGACTTTCCGAATCCGCCGCGCGCACCGCGTCATGGGCGGATAAGACCGAAGCGTCCAAATTCGGCAAAACAAGCTTCGGATTAAAACCGGATAAGGGTTATGTGGGACACAAGGCGGCAAAAATGATGAAGTCCGCAAAAAATTCCGAGGCGAGGAAACTCGGCGCGGCGGATAAAAAGCGCGGACTTTTGCTTAATGCCGAATACGACGAAAAGTTGAAACTCGCTCCTTTGACGCACAGGTCGGAGAGGCTTGTGGAATTTTCGGGAGTGCAAATATCGTACGACGGAAAAATCGTTTGTCCGTCGCTCGATTTTGAGATAATGCGCGGCGAGCGCGTCGCTCTTACGGGCAAGAACGGTTGCGGTAAAAGCAGTATAATGCGCCTTATAGCAGGCTGTGATATAGCGCATACCGGTACGGTCTCTCTTGCGTCGGGGCTGATAGTTTCGTATATTCCGCAAACGTTCGACGGACTTAAAGGCTCGCTCGGCGAGTTTGCCCGCGAAAACGGTTTGGACGAATCTCTGTTCAAAGCCGTGCTGCACAAGACCGGGTTTATTAAAGACGATTTCGACGTCGATATTTCCTCGTTTTCGCAGGGGCAAAAAAAGAAAGTTCTCATTGCGAGAAGTTTTTGTCAAAAGGCGCATTTGTACGTTTGGGACGAGCCGCTCAATTATATAGATCTGTATTCGCGCGTGCAAATAGAGGAAGCGGTGCGCGAATTTTGTCCCGCCGTAATATTTGCCGAACACGATAAAGCTTTTTGCGATTCGATAGCGACAAAAGTAATTGTCGTCGGGACTTGAAAATATATTTTATATGTGGTACAATATACGCGGTATCAAAAAAAGGGCGTTTTATCGACCAAAAAGGAGCAAAGTATGAAAACGATTAAGGTTTCGCAAACTGCAAGCGAAAAATTCGAACCGGACACTCTTATCGTGGAAATAAGATTCAATGCCGAGAGCAAAAAACATTCGGAGGCGTCGGACCTGCTCCGTAAGCAATCCGACGGCGCCATGCGTCTGCTTGCGGCGGCGGGACTTTCGGACGGCGAGATAAAATCGCGCGGCGTATCGGTAAGTTCGTATAAACGCGACGGAAAAACAATATTCTGCGCTTATGAAAATTGCAGGATATCGTTGGCGGTTTCCGATAAGCGTACCGATGCGGTGACGGAGGCTGTTGAAAAAAGCGGCGCGGAATGGAGTTGCCAATATCGTCTTGAAGACAGATCGTACCGAAACGCTCTTATAAAACGCGCGGTGTCCGAGGCTCGCGATTCCGCCGTACAGATAGCGGATGCCGCGGGAGTAAAGCTCGGCGGGCTTGCCGGCGTGGAGTATGCCGCACAGTTCGGCGGCGGCGCGCGTCTCATGCGGGCGGCGGCGTTCGGCGCGGACAACGTTTCGGCTTCTCCCGAGCAGATAGAAATATCCGAGAGCGTGACCTGCGAGTGGGAGATATTGTGACGGTCGACGGAAAAACACCGCGCGGGTATGTCCGTAAACGCTTGACTTTCGGGGGGGGTGCTATAATTAAAGATATGGAAAACGAAAAGGACTGTATTATAAAAATAGAAGGACTTAATAAGTCTTTCGGAGAGGTAAAAGCCGTGCGCGACCTCAGTATATCGGTGCGTCGCGGCGAACTGTTCGCTTTTTTGGGAGTGAACGGCGCGGGAAAGAGCACAACGATATCGGTGATGTGCGGGCAACTTTGTAAAGACAGCGGTTCCGTGGTAATAGACGGTATCGATATCGACAAACATCCCGACGCGATAAAGAGCAATCTCGGAGTGGTATTCCAGTCGTCGGCTCTCGATAAGGCGCTTTCGGTACGCGACAATCTTGCGTCGCGCGCCGCGCTGTACGGTATTTGCGGCGAACGCTTTAATAAAAGACTGGACGAGCTTACAAAAATGCTGGACCTGCAAACACTGTTAAAAAGACCGGTCGGCAAACTTTCCGGCGGACAGCGCAGGCGTATAGATATCGCCCGCGCGCTTGTGCACAAACCGAAACTTCTTATACTCGACGAGCCCACCACGGGACTCGATCCGCAAACGCGGAAAACGATTTGGCAAGTAGTGGACAAGTTGCGCAAAGACGAGGGCATGACGGTATTCCTGACCACGCATTATATGGAAGAAGCCGCCGACGCAGATTACGTGGTGATATTGAGCGAAGGGCGCCAGGTGGCGTCGGGCACTCCGCTTGAACTTAAAAACAAATATACCGGCGACTTTGTAACGTTGTACGGAGCGACCGAGCAACAGATAGAGCTTTTGGGAGTAAAAGCGGAGAAAAACGGCGACGCATACCGTATCGCCGTGCCCGACACCGCTGCGGCGACCAAACTTATTACCGAGTATCCGTCGGTATTTACCGATTACGAAGTGGTAAAGGGAAAGATGGACGACGTGTTTTTGGCTGTGACCGGCTCCGCGCTCGGGAAGGAGGAATAAGCGGTGAAAACTTTTCTTGCGCTTACTAAGCGCAATCTCAAACTGTTTTTCAAAGATAAAATGTTGTTTTTTACTTCGCTTGTTACGCCGCTCATACTGTTGGTGCTATATTCCACGTTTTTGGCAAAAGTGTTCCGCCAGTCGTTCGAGGCGATATTTCCCGAGGGCGCGCCGGATAAACTTATAAGCGCGGCGGTAAGCGGACAGTCGTTTTCCTCTTTGCTTGCGGTTTGCTGCGTCACCGTGGCTTTTTGCGCGAATATGCTTATGGTGGCGGATAAAACAAACGGGGCGCGCGGCGATATCCTCATATCGCCGGTCAAGCGTTCTACGGTAGCGGCGGCGTATTTTGCGGCTTCGTTCGCGTCCACTCTTATAATTTGCTTTATCGCGACCGGCTTCTGTCTTGTTTACGTGGCTTGCACGGGTTGGTACATGAGCTTTGCCGACGTTATGCTGGTGCTGTTGGACGTGGTCCTGCTTTCTTTGTTCGGCACGGGATTATCGTCGGTGATAAACTTCTTTCTTTCTTCGCAGGGACAGATGTCCGCCGTCGGAACTATCATCAGCGCCGGTTACGGCTTTATTTGCGGCGCGTATATGCCTATTTCGTTTTTCGGCAAGGCGCTGTCCAATACGCTGGCGTTTTTGCCCGGTACGTACGGCACATCGTTGTTACGTAACCATACTCTTGCGGGAGTGATAGCGGAAATGGAGTCGTTGGGATATCCCGCCGAGGCGATAAAGGGGATGCGCGACGCCGTCGACTGCAACGTATATTTCTTCGGGCATTCTGTGCCGATGGGCGTAATGTACGGCATGGTCGTAGGCGCGGTTGTAATTACGGTGGGCGTATTCGTGCTTTTGAATATGTTTTCGCGTAAAAAGAAACGTTAAACAGCATATAAAGTCAATAAAAAAACAACGGCTTATGCGTAAGACGTTGTTTTTCTTTTTTCTTAAATGTAAGATTTTACAGGGGGAGAAGGCGCATGATATGCTTGCTGACTATCATGAGGATCAAGTCGATAATCCAAACGATAGTAAAGCCGAATATCAAGCGTATGATTCCCGCTATGATTTTGCCCTCGGAGAAGCGAGTGATCCAACCGCAAACCCAAGCAGTAACGGGTATTATGGCAAGAATAACGCTTACGATATAAGGCAAACCGAAGTAATCACCTTTTTTAGCCATGTCCTTTACCTCCTTACATATTGTTGATTTAATGATATCATATCTTTATGTTTTTGTAAATGATTTTGTACTGTTTTTAATCTAAATAAATTGACAAAGTGCTTACGGCGGCAGTATAATGAGACAATATCTTGGAAATAAAACCTTTCGGAGGACTCAAATATGGCAAAAATTTATTATCAGCACGACTGTAATATCGATATCCTTAAAAAGAAAACGGTCGCCGTTATAGGCTACGGCTCGCAGGGACATGCGCACGCCCTAAATCTGCATGAAAGCGGCGTCAAAGTAATAGTCGGATTGTACAACGGCTCCAAAAGCTGGGAAAAGGCGGAAAAAGCCGGGCTTACCGTAATGACGGCGGCGGATGCCGCTAAAAAAGCCGACGTTATAATGATACTTATCAATGACGAACGTCAGGCAAAGTTATATAAAGAAGCCATAGAACCCAATCTTACCGAGGGGAAAGCGCTCGCATTCGCGCACGGGTTCAATATCCATTTCAAACAGATAGTGCCGCCCGCAAACGTCGACGTTTTCATGATAGCGCCCAAAGGTCCCGGACATACCGTACGCAGCGAATATCTCGAAGGTAAGGGCGTACCTTGCCTCGTTGCGGTAGAACAGAACTATACAGGTAAGGCGCTCGATATCGCGCTCGCCTATGCGGCGGGTATAGGCGGCGCGCGCGCGGGAGTTTTGGAAACGACTTTCAAGTGCGAGACCGAGACCGATCTGTTCGGCGAGCAGGCGGTGTTGTGCGGCGGCGTTACCGCGCTTATGAAAGCGGGATTCGAGACCCTTTGCGAGGCGGGATACGACCCCCAGAACGCCTACTTCGAGTGCATACACGAAATGAAACTTATAGTCGACCTTATTTACCGCGGCGGATTCGAATTTATGCGTTATTCTATTTCGGACACTGCCGAGTACGGAGATTATCAGATAGGCAAGCGTATAATAACCGACGAGACCAAAAAAGAGATGAAGAAAGTTTTGCGCGAGATCCAGGACGGCACGTTCGCGTCCGCATGGATAGCCGAAAATAACAACGGAAGAGCGCACTTTAACGCTATCCGCCGTCTCGAAGCGGAGCATCCGTTGGAAAAAGTGGGAGCCGAACTCCGTAAAATGTATTCGTGGAGTGACGAGGACAAATATAACAAATAATCACAATAATATGAAAAGACGTCGGCGGACGCTTTGCCGACGTCTTTTCATATTATTGTGTAGTTATTACACGGCGGTCATTCTACCGGTATAGTTCCGCTTTGTATCATGTCGGCAAGCTGTTTTGCCGCACGGGGGCTTCTGCCGCCTTTTTTTATGGCGTATCTTTCGGCGGCGAGCGCGGCGGCTTGCGGCGCAACGTTTATCCCGCGGTCGGCGAGGATCTGGCGCAGTATAGATACGTATTCGTTTTTGTCGGGCGCGAGATAAGTTATTACAAGGCCGAAGCGGTCGAACAGCGAAAGTTGTTCTTCCGCGGTGTCGGAAACGTGCACGTCGTCGCCCGAGCGGGAAGATCGGCTTTCCTTTACAAGGTGGCGGCGGTTTGTGGTAACGTAAATTAGCGCGTTTTCGGCGGTAGCCATGCTGCCTTCCAGCGCGGCTTTAAGTTCGGCGAACGCCCCGTCGTTTTCTTCAAAAGCAAGGTCGTCTATAAACAGGATAAAGCGCAGTTTGGGAAAGAGCGCGAGCTTTTCTTTAATGGCGGGGAACATAGGAATAGCCGATTTGGATATCTGTAAAAGCCGCAGACCGCGCGGAGCGAATTCGTTTATAAGCGCGTGCACGGTGCTGGATTTTCCGGTTCCGCGGTCGCCGTACAATAAGACGTTGCAGGCGGGCCTGCCCTCTATAAAAGCGAGCGTATTGTTGACCGCGGCGGTTTTTTCTTCGGCATATTCCTTTAAGTCGGACAACCGTACGTTATCGGTGTTTTTCAGCGGCGTAAATTTCGCCGTATTTTCGTCTAACACCATAGAGTGCGACGCGCGCACGGCGCCGTATCCGTTTTTTTCGTATTCGTCGCCAAGTTGTTTTGCCGATACGTCGAAAACGCCGCTTTTCCATTCGGGGAAATATTTCCGCGCGTGCTCCGGAAGTTTTTCTTTGAGTTCGCGGCAATCCGTCTCTATAAATCTTTTGAGTATCCCAAGCTCGGTATTCGCACGGGCGAAGAGTCGCTCGGCGTTGCCGGCGGAGGCTTGCTTTCCGAATGTCGTTGCGGATTCGAGAAGTTTTTCGGTAAGGTATTGCGCCGCGTCGTTATGACCGCCGCTTAGAAGTTCGCGGTAAAAGGCGGAGGCGCCGTCCGCCACTTCGACGGGGTCGGAGGAAGCGCAAGCCTTTTTAAGACCGCAAAGTCCCTTATCGGACAGCGCTTCCGAAAACAAACCGACCAAATGCAACAAAAGGTCGGTGTTTTTTGTATGTTTTACATTTTTTTCACATTTCGGATACATTTCGGTCATAGCGTTGTGTTACCGTTATAGCAGGATAGTTTCGCCGCCGTCGGGCTCGTCTTCCGCCGGTTCGTCGCATTTTTCGTATTTGCCGAGTTTTTCGCGCAACAGCGAATTTTCTTCTTTGAGCCGCACTACTTCGCGGCTGAGCCGTACTTTATCGGCGTCCGAGTATTTGCGCGCCTCGCGTTCTACGTTCAGTTTTTCCTCGTAAGATACGCGCAAGGTCTCTTTGGCGGCGAGCTCCGAGTCTATTCCTCTGCGCGCTTCTTCGGTGGCGCTTGTCTGGACTCTCAGCGAAGCCTCCATCCGGCGCGCGGACGCTTCGGCGTCGGCGGCGCGTTGTCGGGCTTTTTCAAGAGCGGTTTTTAGTATATCCACGTCTCCTTGATATTTTTCCGCTTCTTTCTTCCAATTATCCGCCGCTTTTTTCCATGTTTCGGCGGTGGAGTTCCGTTCCTTCATGGCGGCGGCTTGCCCCGCGGCAAAGCCCTCGTTGTATCCTTTACGGTAAGTGTCGCCTATTACCGCCTGCGCTCCCGCCGCGGTGCCCATATAAGGGCGCGACGATGCTGCTGCGCGCGCCGCCGCCATTTTTGCGGCGGCAGCGTTTGCCGCCGCGGCTTTCGCCGCTTCCGCCCGTGCTTCGGCCTGTTTCTTTTCCGCCTTGCGCCGGTCGTCGTATTCTTTGCGTTTTGCGGGGTTGCCCAAAGTTTCCATAGCAAGATTTACTTCGGAAAACTTTTTGGCGGTCTCGGTGTCGCCGGGATGCAAATCGGGGTGATACTTTTTGGCAAGTGCGCGGTACGCCTGCTTAATCTGTTCGTCGGTTGCCGTTTCGGGTAGACCCAAAACCGTATACAAGGTACTCATAACACGATTATATCATTTTAATGCAAAACATGCAAGGCTTGCGCATATAAAAATTTCGTCGGTTCAAAAGAATATAAGCCATGCGTAAAAAAGTAAAATACCAAAATTTGCTTGATATCGTGGCGGTAACTGTGGTATACTATGTACTACCATAGTAATAATGGAAAGTTTTACGGCTCAGCCGTTAAAGTATTTCGGAGGTAAATAGATTGAAGTCGAGCACGAAAGGCATTATAGCGGTAATATCGTTTTTGGTGGTATTCGCGATAATCGCCTTGATAGTGACTACTACGCTTAATAACGCCACGCGTACCGATTTCAGTTCGGTGGAAGCCGCGGTAATGAACGGCGACGTCGAAAAGCTGAATATCAATAACGACAAAGTTAGCGTAAAATACGTAAAAGGGCACAACAAAAGGACGCGTAAAGATTACGACGAGTACGCTTACTCGCGCGATCTTTTTATGCAAGATCTTTTAAGCGATTATAAAGAAATGCGCGCTTCGAAAGCTGCGAAAGCCGAGGCGGAAGTGCGCGATAAAATGGAGGGAACCGCTTCCGAAGAGGAATTGCAGGCGGCGATAGATAAGGCGGTAGCCGCGGTATACGCCGAACTTCCCGAAATTTCGGTCAGTTTCAACGACCGCAACGCCGGAAGCATTTGGAACATACTTTATCCCATTATAGGCATCGTGCTCATAGGCGTGATGGCGTTTTTCCTTTTCCGCAGTATGGGCGGGCAGAATAAGCAGGCTATGAACTTCGGCAAGAGCAAGGCTAACGCGCAGGCAAACCTTAAAGTGCGCTTTACCGACGTTGCCGGCGCCGACGAGGAAAAGCAGGAGCTTGCCGAGATAGTGGAGTTCTTGAAATCTCCCAAAAAATTCACCGACGTGGGCGCGCGTATACCCAAGGGCGTATTGCTCGTAGGACCTCCCGGCACGGGTAAAACCCTGTTTGCAAAAGCCGTTGCCGGCGAAGCCAACGTTCCGTTCTTCTCTATATCCGGCTCGGACTTTGTGGAGATGTTCGTGGGCGTGGGCGCAAGCAGAGTCCGCGACTTGTTCGACCAGGCGAAAAAGAACATGCCGTGCATCATATTCATTGACGAGATCGACGCCGTGGGACGTCAGCGCGGCGCGGGGCTGGGCGGCGGACACGACGAACGCGAACAGACGCTTAACCAGTTGCTGGTGCAGATGGACGGTTTCGAGACCAACGACGGCGTAATAGTGATGGCGGCGACCAACCGTGCGGATATACTCGATCCCGCGTTGTTGCGTCCCGGAAGATTCGACCGTCAGATATACGTTAATATTCCCGACGTGCGCGGCAGAGAAGCCATATTCAAGGTGCACGCCCGCAACAAGCCCATTTCTCCCGACGTGGACTTCCAGGTGCTTGCGCGCATTACAAGCGGATTTTCCGGTGCCGAGATAGCCAATCTGCTAAACGAGGCGGCAATTCTTTGCGCGCGCGACAACCGCACGCAGATAAGCATGGAGGCCCTTTACGAGGGCATAAACAAAGTGGTGATGGGGCCGCAGAAAAAGTCGCGGCTGGTTACCGAAGTGGATAAGCGCATAACGGCGTACCACGAGGCGGGTCACGCCATTGTGGCGCGCTTGGAACCCATGTGCGACCCGGTTCACGAAGTATCCATAATTCCCCGCGGCCAGGCGGCGGGCTACACTATGACCCGTCCCGAATCGGACGACAACCACATGACTATCGGAAAACTGAAAGCCAATCTCGCCATGAGCATGGGCGGCAGAGCGGCGGAAGAACTGGTTATAGAAGATATCACTACCGGTGCGGTGGGCGATATAAAGCACGCTACGGACATAGCGCGTAAAATGGTAACCGAATGGGGCATGTCGGAACTCGGCCCCGTGTATTACGGCTCCAACCAGGAAGTGTTCTTGGGACGCGATTACCAGTCCACTCACACTTACAGCGAGACCGTAGCCACCAAAATAGACGACGCCGTGGCGGCACTTGTCGAGACCGCACACAAAGAGGCGGTAAAAAAATTGACCGAACACCGCAAGATAATGGACTGCATGGTGCGTCTGCTTATAGAACGTGAGACTATATATACCGAAGAAGTGGACATGATAATGGACGGCAAGTCTTACGAAGAAGTGCGCGACGCGCTCGATGCACGTCTTGCGAAAAAGTACAATAACGATAAAACCGCATAAGTTTTTGCGTTAAAAGAAAAAGGAAGGAAAGCAAACAATGAAAAACAAGGTCAAGATACCCGTCATCGTAGTTTCGTCGGTAGTGGGCGCAATACTTATTGCGGTAATCATCCTTTGCTGTATCACGGTTCGTCCGCTAAGCGACTTCAAAGATTACAAGACTGTTCGCATCGGAATAGCGTCCGGCACGCTGCCCGACGAGACCGTAATGAATACTTACAAGAAAAAGCTCGATAAAAACCTCGAAGATACCGGATTTTCGGTAATGCACGCAACGCTTGAATTCGTCGGCAGTTACGGACCTGAATTCATAAAAGTCAAAAACGAGGACGGCGACAAAGTAAATAAAGAGCTTACGATAGTCGAAGCACGCGCCGCGGTTGCCGCAAGTGCGGAATCGTACAAGTTGGAATTCGAATACGGCTCCGTAAAGGAGTACAAGGTCAAAGGCGAAACCGTAAAGTACGACCGCATGATGATGAACGTCAAGACCACCGACGGCGAGTTGCGCTGGGTAACGTTGTATCTTTACCTTTCCGAAATGGACGGAACAGCCAATCCCGAAGCTGAGGAATACCGCGTAACGCCGGTGCGTCTTCGCATGAACACTTCCCCTCTTTACAACGCGCTCGGAGAGATAGCGAGAGATTTCGTTTGATGTAAAATAAAGGCGGGAGGCGAAAATGGAGCATCTTTTAGCAAGCAAGTTCGGTGACTTTCTTAGGACCGTCAACGATAAAGTGGGCGGATATTTGTGGGCTATTTTCGCCGCGGCCATAGTATTGCTTATAGTTATATTGTTTATCGTTATCGCCTGCAAAAACAAACGCATCCGCAAACTTAAAAAAGAGATAAAAAGCACCCGCACCCAACTTGAAATAGAGCGCAATAAGGTCCGCAACGAGCAGCTTTTCGCTCCGGTGACCGGCAGTAAAGAACTGTTCGGCGATATTCCCGACGACGGGACCGAAACTACCGAGATAGCCGGACCGGAGTCCGAAACCGAACCCGAGCCTGTAAGACCGGATAAAAAGACTTTCGATCGTGACGACGAGATAGAACGGTTTGCCCGCAAAGTGAGTTATTACAACAATACTTCCGTAATATCTCAAAGCGGCGGCAATATCAAGTTCATAGTAAAATACGACCGCGCCAAAGACAGCTGGGTAGTAAAGAGAGAGGGTGTGGACAGAGCCGTGCGCAGAGTGGATACCAAAGAAGAAGCTATGACGGTGGCTCGCGCTTTATGCAAAAAATACAACGCCAATCTCGTAGTCCACAAAAAGGACGGCAAATTTCAAAAACAGTAAAAAAGCATTAAAAAACACCTCCCGATCTTTTTGGAGGTGTTTTATCGTTTATAAGGTTATACGTAACCGTACATTCCGCGTACCGATACTTCGCCGCTTGTCACGGTTTTGACCGTGCCGTCGTCGAGCCTTACGATAAGTCCGAAGTCGTCGTCGATACCGAGGGCGTAGCCAGCACGTTCTTCCGAGCCGGAAAGCCGTATGTATTTTCCTATCGTTACGCAGTCTTTTCTGTACGCATCGAGATAAGGCGTTTTCGCATCCGGCCAGTCGGCGCCCAGCGCGTCGAGTTCCGTAATGATATCGGCCGCCAGTCGCGCCCTATCGAATTGTTTGCCGGTCTCGGCAAACAGAGATGTGGCGGTGTCGCGCAATTGGGGCGGAAAGTCGTTTTCGCATTCGTTAACGTTTATGCCCGCGCCCACTATGACGTGCCGTATGTGTCCGGTTTCGCTCTCCACCGTGGTCTCGGTGAGTATGCCGCATATTTTGCGGCCGTTAAGCACGAGATCGTTTACCCATTTTATGCCGGGACGTACGCCGCAGGCTTTTTGCACGGCATTGCATATCGCGACCGCAACCCATGCCGTAAGCGTTGACGCGGCGGCGGGTTGCGTAAACCGCGGACGCATGAGCATCGACAAATAAACGCCTTTACCGGGAGAGGCGAAAGAGCGTCCGTATCTGCCGCGACCCGCGGTCTGCGATTCCGCTATTACGGTTTGACCCGCGGGCGCGCCGCTTACCGCCAATTCGTGCAGGCGGTTGTTTGTGGAATCCACGCTGTCTAAAAACAATATGTCGTTTACTCTTTCGGCGGGTAAAAGCGCAAGCATCTCGCCGAGGTTTATTTTGTCGGGGGATCCGACTATACAATATCCTTTATTGGTTGAGGAGGATATTTCGTATCCGTCGAGTCTAAGCGCGTTTACGGCGGAGTTGACTGCGGTGCGGCTTATATTCAGAGTTTCGCCCAAAGTTTCGCCCGATACGTAGCCGCCGCGTTTTTTGAGATATGCCAGTATTGCGTCTTTGGTCTTTGTCACGTAAGAGGATCTCCGTCGGTTTTTTTACATTATATCACGCCGCTTTCATATTGTAAAGCATTGATGAAATGAAGTTGACAATGCGGCGCTCGTGTGTTATCCTATTGTAAACTAAAATTATTGAGAGGTTTACAATTGAAGACCAAGGATCTTGCGCTGACGGCGTTATTCGCCGCTTTGATTGCGGCGGGCGCTTTTATAAAAATACCGATCCCTGTAGTTCCTTTTACTTTACAGTTTCTTTTTACGACTCTGGCGGGGCTTATACTGGGGCCGAAACGCGGGGCGGTAAGCGTGCTTTGCTATTTGATACTCGGCCTAATAGGACTACCGGTTTTCAGCGAGGGCGGAGGCATTTTTTATGTTCTGAATCCCACTTTCGGCTATCTTATAGGCTTTTTGATGGGAACGATTGTTACCGGGACGGTGGCGCGCCGTGCACAACAGCCGTCGTTTTTACGGCTGCTTGCGGCGTGTTTTGCGGGGCTTGTCATAGTATACGCCGCCGGGATGTTGTACTATTGGATTATTTGCACGTTTTACACTCAAACCGGAATAGGGATAGGGGCGTTGTTTTTATATTGTTTCGTGCTTGCGGTCCCCGGCGATATATTTTTGTGCTTTTTATCGGCGGTAGTCGCAAAACGTCTGTATCCGGTGCTCGTAAAAAGCAAAAGGGGGGTCGGGCTGTGAATACGGTGGAAAAATTACGCAGCAAAGTTTTTGCGGGACGGCGGATATCAAGAGAGGATGCGTTCGAGCTGAGCCGCGCGCCGCTGAGGCAGTTGTGCGAGGCCGCCGACGATATAAGAAAACGGTTTTGCGGCGACGCGTTTGATCTGTGCTGTATAATAAACGCCAAAAGCGGAAAATGCGGCGAAGACTGTAAGTTCTGCGCGCAATCGTCGTTTTACGGGACGGTCGCCGAACAATATCCGTTGCTTGCGGAAGAAACCGTGTTGCAAGAGGCGCAGGCTGCGGCAAATAGCGGCATACTGCGGTTTTCGATCGTAACGTCGGGACGCAGGTTGTGCTGGGAGGAAACCGATAAACTGTGCGGTATAGTGCGCGCCGTGCGCGAGCGCGTCGGAATATCGGTTTGCGTATCGGCGGGGCTTTTGTCCGCGGAGCAGTTTTCGGCGTTAAAGTCCGCCGGCGTGAGCCGTGCGCATTGCAATCTGGAAACGTCGGCGCGCTTTTTTCCGCAGGTGTGTACGACTCATACGTACGGGGATAAAATAGCGGCAATATCCGCGGCGAAAAACGCGGGACTGGAAATTTGCAGCGGCGGCATTATAGGGCTCGGGGAGAGCGTTGCCGACCGTATCGACATGGCTTTATCGTTGCGCGCGGCGGAGGTGCGTTCGGTTCCGGTGAATTTTCTTTATCCGGTGCCGGGAACGCCGTTTTCCGATAATGCGCCGCTTTCCGAAGGCGAAAAACTCCGCACCGTCGCGCTTTTCCGGTTTATTCTTCCCGACGCGGCGATAAGACTTGCCGGCGGCAGAAGATTGATGCCGGATAAAGGAGAGGCTTGTTTCAAGTCGGGAGCAAACGCCTGCATTACCGGCAACATGCTCACTACCGACGGAGTGAGCGTCTCTGCCGATAAAGCCATGCTCGGAAAACTCGGCTACGAGGTAAAAACGTATGGGTAAAGGCGTTTTTGTAGTGGGGACCGGCACCGATGTCGGCAAGACTTACGTTTCGGCTTTGCTGGCAAAGGCGATGAAAAAGCACGGAAGTTCGGCATACTTCAAAGCGGCAATGAGCGGAAACGTTAAAACGGACGGAAAACTTATCCCCGGCGACGCCGCTTACGTAAAAAAGACGGCGGGCATAGAGCAATCCATGGAAGAAATGTGCCCTTATGTGTACGAAAATGCGTATTCGCCGCATCTCGCCGCAAAAATCGAAGGCAACGCGGTAAACTTGGAGCACATTGCGGCATGTTACCGCGCGCTTGAAAGAAAGTTCGATCACGTGACCGCGGAGGGGAGCGGGGGCATAGTGTGTCCGCTAAGGTACGACGGTTGCGAACTTTATCTTACAGACGTGATACGCGCGCTCGGCTTGCCGTGCGTGATAGTATCGGACGCGGGATTGGGCGCGATAAACGCGGTCGCGCTTACCGCGGAATATATGCGCGCCCGGGATCTTAAAGTAAACGCGATCGTGTTAAACAAGTTTATCGCCGGCGACGAAGTATGTGAAGATAACGCCGTAATGATAGAAAAGTTGACGGGGATAAACGAAATCATGCGGGTTCAGCCCGATGCGCGGGATCTTCCCGCGGATCCCCGGTTTTTATACGGATGAAGGAGAAATCGGTATGATTTGGTACCCTTATACGCAGATGAAGACTATGCCCGAGCCTATAAAAGTAGAGAAAGCAGACGGAGTGTTTTTATATACCGGTAAAGGCAGGCTCATAGACTCGGTTTCGTCGTGGTGGAGTGCGATACACGGATACAACCATCCCGTGCTTAACGCGGCGGTGACGAGACAACTCGAAAAATTCGCGCACGTAATGTTGGGAGGTCTTACGCACGATCCCGTGCTTGAACTTACCGAAAAACTTGCCGATTGGTTGCCAGGCGACCTTGACTATTGCTTTTATTCCGATTCGGGAAGCGTGGCGGTGGAAGTCGCGCTGAAAATGGCGTTGCAGTACAACGTCAACCGCGGCAGCGGAAGAAACACTGTGCTTGCGCTTAAAAACGCGTATCACGGCGATACGTTCAAGGCGATGGAGGTGGGCGACGACGAAGATTACCACTTTGCGTTTCCTACAAAGCGCGGAGTTATACATATCCCTACCAAAGTCGACGCTTTACAAGCCGCGTTCGACGCGCACGGGGACGAACTATACTGCATGATAGTCGAGCCGCTGTTGCAGGGAGCGGGAGGCATGAAAATGTACGGCGAGGAATTTTTACATCGCGCCAGAGCGCTGTGCGACAAGCACGACGTACTGCTTATATTCGACGAGGTGGCGACGGGTTTCGGGCGCACCGGCAACCGTTTCGTTGCGGACAAAGTTCTGCCGGATATTCTCGTTCTCGGCAAGGCGCTTACCGGCGGATATATCGGGCACGCCGTCACCGTGGCAAACCGCAGGGTTTACAACGGTTTTTACGGAGACGATCCGCGTCTCGGATTTATGCACGGTCCCACTTTTATGGGCAACGCGCTGGCTTGCGGCGTCGCTCTCGCGTCGATAAAGTTGTTTGAAGAACAGACTTATACGGACAAGATACGGCGTATAGAAGAGATACAGCAGGAAGAATTGTCGGGACTCGTAGACGAACGTATAAAGGAAGTTCGCGTTGCCGGCGGATGTGCGTGTATAGAAGTATACGATCCCGCCGTTTTAAAAGGCTTTGCGGATTACGCAGTATCGCGGGGCGTGTTCAACCGTCCGTTCGGAAACATAATGTACGCCGCCGTACCGTACGTTATACAAGAGGAGCAACTTCGTACGGTGCTCGGCGTAATGAAGGAGTGGTTTTTACGCGGATAAAGTCGTCTTTCCTGTTTGCCGATTTTTATTGATTTTTTCCGTTAATATGTTATATTGATGTTGCCGCACACCTTAATATATGTCCGAAAGAGAGTATTTCGGTAAAACGTACTCCCTCGACTTTCGGATGGAAAGATGTGTGGCAACATAGAGAGCGTGCGTTTTTCGTGCGTCTCTATGCGGGACGCACTTTTTTCATATAACGGAGGGTAAGAAATGAAAACAAAGAGCAGATTTACGGTATTCGCCATTGTTTGCGCTGTTGTTTGCGCATGTTTGTTCGGTCTTGCAGCATGCGGCAACGGTTCCGACGGTACGGATAAAGCGTCAAAAAACGCCGAATTCGTCGAGTACAGAAATAAGATCGTTTCCATATTAAAGGACAACAGCGTTTACGTAAATGATTTTTCCGACGTTGAACAGGCTGAAAAAGAAGTTAAAAACGGAGCCGCTCCGGTCGGATCTAAGCGCGGCGCCGAAGCTCGGCAACAGGACGGCAACCGCAATATAGCGGAAGCGGTTTCAAGCGACGGCGGCAGGTCCAAAAATAAGTAAGTTCCGTATGCAAAGTGCAAATAAAAAAGAGCAGGACCGCGGCGATCGTCGCGGTCCTGTTATGTGTCTTTTATTAAGTTTACGCCGCCATTTTGTTTGCGACTTTATACTTCCAAATCATTTCGGCATGATTTTGTTCGTCGGTCATTATTGCGTTCAATACGTTGCGGACTTCGGGCGACGCAAAGTAAAACAGGTCGTTATTGTACGTTGTGGCTACGTATTTTTCGGTAGCGATCACGTCTGTGCACAAAAATTTGTCAAAGTCTTTGCATGCCTGGTCGCCGGGATGAGTGGCTTTCGGCTCGTATTTTACGGCGGTGGGCGATTTGGTTCTTATGTGCGGCACCGTGCCGTTTGTAAGTTCGGTGAGCATGTCGTAATGGTTCTGCTCGTGTTTGGATATCTTTCTGAACAGGCTTTTCAATTCGGGGTCTTTTGCTTGCTTGGCATAAAAATTGTATTTTTGCAGGCAAAGTTCCTCTTGATTTTTCAGCTCGGTGATAAGTTGAGTTTCTTTTTGATTAAGTTTCATTTTGCGATATATGCTCGGCGGCGTTAGGAGACGGTGCCCCGCGCAATTCTCCTTTAATATTTTTGTCTCCGAAAAGAGTATTGCCACAACAAATTATCTTATTCCGATGCCGTGAAAAATTTTTTCGCTATATGTGTACCGGCGGAAAAACGCATTGAACAATGTTCAAAAACCGCTTGACATTTCTAACGGACTCTTGTATAATATTATTGAACAATGTTCAACGGAGGAGATCTATGGACGGCAAAGAAGCGATAATACAGGCGACTATTGATTTGATAGAAGAAAAGGGAGAGCGGATGGATTTTATCACTGTTCGTGAAATTTGCAAAAAAGCGAACGTCGGGCTGGGACTTGTAAATTACTATTTTGAAAACAAAGACAATTTGATCTCTTTGTGCGTTGAAAAGATAATAAACGAAATCGTGAAAAAATTTGCCGAGATCAGCGAACATACGAAAGATTTTACGTCGTTTGAAAAACTCGAATATCTCGGAAATATAACGTTTGACTTTTTGTTCGACCGCTATGCGGTGTCTAAAATTTCTATACTTACCGATATGCAGTCTCCCAAAGCGGACGACAATACGCACAGAACGTATTCGGCGTATCTTCCGCTTGTATCGGCTTGCCGTCCGGATTGGGATGAAGGCAAAGTAAAGCGAATGACTTATTGTCTTATAACGACCATGCAGCAGGCGTTTTTAAGAAGCGATATGATACTATTGTCGCAAGGAGTGGATCTGCGCGACGCAGCTATGCGTAAAAATTATTACAGACAAATGTTGCTGGATATTCTGGGGATGCAGGCATGAAGATCACTGTTATAAACGGGACGGAAAAACGCGGCGTTACTTATAAATTAAAGGAAAAGTTTTTAGAACGTTTTAAGACGACCGCGGATATTACGGAATACTATTTGCCGAAAGATTGTCCGGGTTTTTGCGCGGGTTGCGCAAGCTGTTGCGCAAAAGGAGAGGAGACCTGTAAAGATTTTACTTATATACAAAGCATAGAAAGATCTCTTCTTACAGCCGATTTGATAGTTATGGCGTCTCCCGCTTACGTTATGCACGTCCCCGGCGCCATGAAATCGTTTTTGGACCGCTTTGCATACAGGTGGATGTCGCACCGCCCGGCTTCCGAAATGTTCGGAAAACGCGCCGTGATCATCACACAGTGTCTCGGCGCCGGAGCAAGGTCCGCCGCAAAAGACATTAAACACAGTTTGTCGTGGTGGGGAATATCGAAGATCGGCGTATTTACAGGCGCGCTTTTAAGCGGGATAGAGTGGACCGATCTACCGGAAAAACGCCGCCGCAAATTTTTGAAAAAGATCGACGGACTTTCATACAGGTTTTTCAAAATCGATTACTCGAGACCCGCGCATACAAACTTTGTCACGAAATTTAAATTTTTGTTATGCAGACTGATACAAAAAAAATTGTACGGAAATAATTCCGACTATACCGACGCAAAGTATTGGCATGATCAAGGTTGGCTTGACAATGTCCGCCCGTGGCATAAAACAATAAAAAATTATGACTATATGACGGTTGCAAAAAAGCAATAAGCTGTGCGAAATAACGGCAAGCGCTGTAACGGTTACTTTAATAAGCGATTCAGTTGGCGCCGTTATGCGATCCTTTCCGATTGCAATGTAAAAAACGCGCTGTTAAGGCGCGTCTTTTGATTTGGCGAGAGAGGAGATAATAAAATGAATTTTAAAAACCAAACTGTTTATTGTTTTTGAATTTGAGCAATAAGCCTTCATCGTATGGGTCGTAACGGTCGATATTGCAACCGAACTCTTTAAGCAGACAGATCTTATTGTCGTCAGTCCATTTAATTAGAGATATACCGTCAAAACGTTCTTCTTTACCGTCGTGCATTTTATCTTCGAAAAACCATTCCACGATCGTTTGATTTTCTTTGTGAAAGCATTGTTTTATATCGCAAACCAGAACTTTGCCGCGAGTATTCCATTCGTCGAACCAATGCTTGATTTTGTCGCTACCCGTATATTGCGGACCCCAACTTTCGATATATGCAGCGTTTTCGGTAAAAATATTATTAATACCCGTATCTTTTTGCCGCAACCGCATATCAAACCATTGTCTTATTATTTTTTCTCTGATTTGCATTAGTATCATCTAATTTTTATTGTTTTTATAATTGCTTTTTACGATATCGATAGTCTTTCCGCCGATACCGAAATTTTTATCGGGCAGTTCCGTAATAGTAGTGGTAAAAAACTCTTGCGGAACATTCATTATTTCCGCCGATATTTCCGTTATGCGTTTGATAAGCAACGTTTTTTGCTCGTCGGATAACTTTCCGCTTTCTATTTTTATGTAAGGCATTTTACTTTCCGTCCGAATTTAGTGTAAGATAATTATATCACAAACTAATGCGTTTTTCAATCATATATTACACAGTAAAAGCGGATAAACAATTTCTTAAATGGAATAAGACCACACAAATACCGAAAACAATCGCCCAAAAAGAAAGTAGCGAAGGAAAATACTTTAAAGCCTTGTTTTAAAAAAGGTCCGCGCGCAGACTTTTCATAAAATAAAGCGCTGTTTATGATATAAAAGAAATACGCACACCGTGCATAAGTGTGCGTATACGTCTCGTGCGGGGGGGGAGTGAAAGCGGCAAAAACGCACACCCAAATATTCAAAGTAAACCGGCATGAGTTTTATTGCGTGATGGAATTGCCGTTGTCGAATTACCCGCAAAAACGTATTTGATTTTTTGTTTGAAAAATCGCTGTCGGCAGTTTTTGCCGTATATAAAAAAGCCCCGACAGCGTGCAATACGCCAGCGGGGTGAAATAGCCCATAAATAAAAAAAAGCTAACACAAACAACCGGACTGTATTGTTTTAGTTAGTCAATTTTTAATAATGAGCTTTATAAAAATAGAATAACAGATTTTATATTGTTACATTGAATATTTTTTGTCATATTCTAACTTTTAACAACGAAAGAACCCTCGTTGTTGACGACGGTTCTTTTTACAATAATTATTCAGACTTAAACAATTCAATAGGCTCGATATTTAACACTTCGCATATTTTCAATATTGATTTCAAACTTATATTGATTTTTCCACACTCAACCTTATGAATATAACTTGTGTCTTTATCAATACGCAAACTTAACTCATAAGCCGATATTCCCGACTTTATTCTTATTTTAGCTAAATTAACACCGAAATCAGAAAATCTCATAATTACATTTTAAGTCAATTAAACTGTTCGACTAATTACTGACAAGCAATATAATAGAATGATAGTCAATTATTAGGAGTTTTATATGTCTGATATCAAAAGTGCAAACGCATTTACTGCAAATATATATTATGATACTGTGTATATCGTTTCTAATCTCTCGCTGAAAGAACAATATAGAGAACATACAGCAAGCAGAGCCGAAAACGTGGGCGGCATTCTTACGGCGTATTACGGCAGTATATAATTTTGATTAAGCAAGGAAATGCCCGTAAGCAAACACACGGGCGAATTAAAAAAGCCGACTACGCTCATACCGATAGACGACGACAGCGACTTGCCGTTTTAACGCTCCGCTGGGTCTCTGGGTAGGGACATAGAAAAAGCACAAGGCTGTTTGCCCTGTGCTTTTTCCTTATTGGTATGCGATAAAGCCTGCGACACCGTTCACGAAAATGTATTCCGTTTTTAGGTGTTCAAACTTTAACGACACTGGTGGAGGTGATGGGAGTTGAACCCATTTCCGAATCGGTTTAGCGCGGGCTTTCTACATGCTTAGCTTTTTGCAAAGGTTTAACGACAAAAGAGCAAACAGCAAATCTTTATGCCGCGAGTTTTTAAGGATTTCGTTCGGGCGAGCAAAAACGACCCGCCCAAACTACGCCGCCTTGATGTTGACACCGTTTTGCACCCAAGCGGACCGGATGCGAACGGCGACAGCTATATGATTAAGCTGCGAGGGCAAGCGCGGGAGCGCTTACCGCTTTTTGATTGTTAGCGTTTAATTTTGTTCGCGTTTTTGAGGCAGCCGACCCTGCCGCATGCTTTTCCCGTACCGCGCCGACCCGTCGAAGCCGGTACACCCCCGAGGATACTTAGGATATCACAGTTGCGGATATTTGTCAAGACGCAAAACGCATTTTTATGTCGACTGCCCGGAAGCGTATTATATTGTCGTTTCAAAAAACAAGACGTCCGTATCCGCAACAGACGTCTTGTTTTGAAAAATAGAATTTAAGAAGTTTTTTCCGCAAAATCATTCGGGCAGATATTCTTTGAGAGAAACGCTGCGTTTTATTATTTTGCGCGCTTCTTTAAGATCTTTTACCGCCTTTATAGCCATAAGCTGTACGGCGGCGTTACCTATTACCGTAGCTTCGCTCGGACCGGCGTACACCGGCAGGCGGGTGGCGTTTGCGGTAAGCCTGCATAAAAGCGTGGCGTTTATTCCGCCGCCTATCATGTGCATAGCGTTCTTTTTTCCGGTGAGCTTGACAAGACCGTCGGTCGCTTCGCGGTAACATTCGGCTAAACTGTCGTATATCGAGCGGGCGATTTGACCCACGCCTTCGGGAGCGGGTTTGCCGCGTGAAATAAACCAGTTGCGCACACGCTCGGGCATGTCGCCGGGATACATGAATTCGTCGTCGTTCACGTCGAAAATGAATCTGCCGCCTTCTTCCTTTTCGGCAAGAGCGGCTATTTCGCCGTAGCCGAGAGATATTCCTTGTTTATCCCATGCTCGCTTGCTCTCGTTTATTATCCACAAGCCCATGATGTTTTTAAGGTACCGTATCGTGCGGTCGTGTCCTATTTCGTTGGTATAGTCGGGGCAGTCGAACAACGGTTTTTTGAGCTCGGTGCCCAATAGGCTCCACGTTCCGCAACTTATATACGCGAAGTTATCGCTTTCCGAGGGGACGGACACTACCGCCGACGCGGTGTCGTGACAGCACACGGCAATTACGGGAACGGACTCGACCTGCAACTCATCGCAGATATCTTTGCCGAGCATTCCGTAAGAACTTCCGCTGTCGATTATCTTCGGGAAAAGCTCCCGGCGCAGTCCGAGTTTATCGATCAGTTCCCATGCCCAATCGCCGGTGCGCGGGTCTACGAGCTGTCCGGTAGACGCAATGGTGCGTTCGCAAGCCTTTGTGCCGGTGAGGAAGTAGGCGAGCAAGTCGGGTATCATTATAAATTTGTCGGCGCGCTCGTATTCGTCGGGGCAGTGGTTTTTTACGTACATCAGCTGATATATGGTATTAAAGTCCAAAAACTGTATGCCGGTGGCCTTGTAGATTTCTTCCTTGCTTATAATACCGAAGACTTCTTCCTGCATTTTTTCGGTGCGGCGGTCGCGGTAATGAACGGGGTTTGAAAGCATTTTGCCGTTTTTGTCTATAAGAGCGAAGTCGACGCCCCAGGTGTCTATGCCTATGCTGTCGAATCCGCCGGCAAGTTTCGCTTTTACTATTCCGGTTTTAAGTTCGTGATACAGCCGCAAAATGTCCCAGTACAATACGCCGTCTATCATTACGGGACTGTTGTCAAAGCGGTGCAACTCTTTTATATCTATCTTGTCACCGTCGTATGTGCACAGCATCGCGCGTCCGCTGGTCGCTCCGAAGTCTATCGCAAGAACTCTTTTATCCATTATTGTTACCTCTCGATCAAATAAAAGAGGCAAAGCCGCCGGATGTGCGGCTTTGCCACATGTTATGATATTTTTGTTCAGCGTTTGGAAATATATTTTGCGGTGTAGTCGCGCACCGATTGGAGCCAGTCTTTGCCCACGGGTACGCCCGCTTTAAGACAAGCCATATCCCATACGGCGTTGAAAGGAAGCGCTTTTGCTTCTTCGCTGAGCGCGAGACGCTCGGAGTAGTCGCCTTTGAGTTCCGCCGCTTTTATCATGTCGGTGGGTTCCAAAATAGCGCGGAGCATGGCGCGGGACGCGGCTCTCATGCCAACCGCCGACGCGTATACGCGGTTTATGCTCGCGTCGAAGTAATCGAGTCCTATGTGGAAGTGTTTACTTCCGAGCAGATCCGCGCGCTTTGCTTCGGTCATAATGGAAGTGAGCGAGTCGTCGTCTATCACGACGTGGTCGCTGTCCCAACGGACGCCGCGGCTCACGTGGAGGAGGATATCTTCGAAGAAGAATTTGAGCGCGCTGAATTTATCGGCTATCTGCTCGGTGGGGTGGTAGTGACCGCTGTCGAGGCAGATGCCGAGATTGTTCTTCATTGCGTACGCGAGATAAAAGTCGTAACTTCCGGCTACAAAGCATTCGGTCCCTATTCCGAACAACTTGCCTTCCAACGCGTCCACAAGGTGCTTTTTGTCGTATTTTTTCTCGAATCCCTTGTCAAGGCTGTCGATAAGCAGTTCGCGCCAGTATGCGCGGTCGGCGGGATTATCTTTGAGTCCGTCGGGTATCCAGGTGTTGAGCACGCATACGTCGTTAAGTTTTTTGCCGATGTTGTACGCGGTCTCGCGGGTGGATTTAAGATGCTCTATCCAGAAATCGCGCACTTCCTTTTTGGAGCTGGTGAGCGAAAGCGTGCCGTCCATCATCTTGTGCGCGAAGAACGAGCCGTTGTAGTCTATGCCGGCGTTGTTTTCTTTTGCCCAGTCTATCCAGCCTTCAAACGCCGTAACGTCGAGTTTTTCGCGGCTCGTGGGCTTTTTGGGCTCGGCGTAGACCGAGTGCACGTTTATTTTTCTGCCGCTGGGAGCAAGCGAGAACACGTATGCAAGGTCCTGCTTGACTTCGGCGGAATTGCGGGCGGCTCCCGGATAGTTGCCGGTCACCACGTTCTGGCTTTCGGCCTGCCCTTCCTCGAAGCCTTTTATATCGTCTACTTGCCAGCAGTGAAGCGAAATGCGGGTGGCGCGAAGCTTTTCGATAGCTTTGTCGGTGTCCACGCCGAAGTCCTTATACGCTTCTTTTGCAAGGTCGTAGGCGTTGAGAATTTTATTTTCGTTTGCCATTGAATTTTTACCTCCGGTATTGTACAATCATTGTATCATATAGTATAAAGTTTGGCAACCGAAATGACTGATTTTGTTGACCGATTGCGTGGGGTTTTTTGAATTTTTGTGGTTTTTGTCCTTAAGACGAATTTGCCGCAATTGCGTTCCGTACTCGTGTACGCGATAACTATTGACAAATAGCCGCGGTTGATATATAATCATATCATGATGAATACGAAAATTTACGGTAATGATGGAAAAACTGCTCGCCGGCTTACGGTTGCGGCGTTTGTCGTGTTTTTTAGCCTGCTTTTAGCCGCTGCGGGAGTCGTGTTTGCGGGCGGCGGCGATATAAGCGCCGTAAAGGGCTTGGGACATGCGTCGCGCGCGGCGACCAATCCGCACTCCGCGCTCAACACGGCGGCGCAGATAGTGAAGATAGGCGACGAGTATTTTATCGAGGACGGCTACAACGGTCAGATAATATATTCCGATAAGCTCGACGCGCCGCTCGGCGAGTGGAAAGTCATGGCAAGCGGAATAAACCGCGGGCATTCGGTGGCGGGCGACGGACAATATTACATGATTGACGATACCGATAACGAGAAGTTTGCGGCGTTTGTCAAAAAATCGGACGGAACGTTTGAAAAGATTAACGAGTTCAAGGTGTGCGACCATTCGCCGTCTGCGGATATGTCGGAAAAATGCCGTCCCCATTACGTTGTTTACGACGCGGCGACAAAGAAATTTTACGGACTTGTGTCCATGACAGGCGAAATATATGTTTTCGGTTGCGCCGACGGCAAAGCGACGCATGAAAAAACGCTGAGCGTCGCCGAACTCGACGGAGCGTATGTGCGGTCGTTCTCCATAATAGACGGTTCGGTGTATTTTGTTTCGGGCAACAACAACATTCTGCGGGTGGAGACGGAGGAACTCGTCAAAAGCAACGCCGATCTCAAAGTCGCCGAGCGTTTTTATGTGCCGGACGTGATGCGCAGTATGGTAAATATCATGAAAGCCGACGGATACTGGTACATAACGGTTTCGGGACAGTCGGCGCAAGAACAGAGCGCCAATGCCGCGATTTTGCGCACGCGCGACCTTGCGGGACTTAAAAATTACGAATTCGAGAACATAACGCATTTGTTCGGAGGCAACGGTATCCCGTACTACATGAGCGCGTTTGACGGCAAATACTATGTTGCCATGCAGAATACGAACCGCAACATAATGGAATTCGAGATTACCGACGGAGACGTGGCCGCCGTTCGCACGCTGTTTTAGGAGGATATTGCAATGAAAAGAAAAATATTTCCGCTTGCGGCGGCGCTTGCAGTAACGGTGTTGATGATATTCGGCGCTTGCGGCGACGGATCGAAGAACCACGTCCATTCTTTCGGCGATTGGACGGTAGATCAAGAATCTACCTGTTACGAATACGGAGAAAAAACGCGTAGATGTTCGTGCGGAGAAGTCGAAACGTGCGCCGTCGATCCTACGTTCGAACATGAATTCGACGACGGCGAGTGCATTATATGCGGGTCCGCAGAGCCCACGACGGGGCTTAAATATTCTCTTACCGCCGACGGTTCGGCTTACGAACTTGCTTCCGTTCCGGACAGCGTGACGGCAGGCACGGTGGTAGTCGCAAACGTTTACGAGGGCAAACTCGTAAAGGGGATAGCCGCGGGCGCGTTCAAAAAACAGTCTCCGCAAAACAATACCGTTTTGAAAAAAGCGGTGCTTAACGAGGGTATAGAATATATCGGAGGCGGAGCGTTTTACAATTGTACGGCTATGACCGAAGTCGAACTGCCGTTTACCTTGAAAACGATAGGCGCGAACGCGTTTTACAACTGCTCCGAACTCGTATCGGCGACTATTCCCGACGGAGTGGAAAAATTATCCGACGGAGCTTTTCAAAAATGCACGTCGCTTGTAAGCGTCACTTTACCCGACGGCTTAAATCATATAGGGGCTTCCGCCTTTGCGGGAGATATGAGGCTTGCCAAAATAAATTTGACGGGAGTGATCGATACCGGCGCGAGCGCTTTTTACGGCTGTTCGGCTCTTACGGACGTCGATCTTTCGGCTCTTAAAAGGGTGCGCGCGTACGCGTTTTACGGTTGCCGCAAAATAGAGTCCGTCGACATTTCTTCGGTTTCGGCTGTGGACGCCTCGGCGTTTGAAAACTGCACGCTTTTGGCGGAGGTAACGCTTCCTGCGGATATTTCGTCCGATAAGATAGCGCCCGACGCGTTTAAGGGAACCAAGTACGCGCAGAATTAAATTTTTTCCGGAAAAAACAAAGAATGTAAAAAAACGCTCCGAAAGGGGCGTTTTATCATAAAAGACAGTATGTTTTTTACATGGGCTTTAGGTTTTTGTTTAGACGGTCTACTATCCATGCCATTCGTTTTTCCCGTCCTGCGTCCGTCTTGGCGTCGAAATACGCCCGCGTGTAAGTTTTCTTTACCGATAACGGCATAGAGGAAAAGTTTGCGTGTGCGGTCTCGTAGTTTTTAAGCGAATTTGATAAGACGGCTATCTGTTCTTCCGTCACAGCTGCGGGGCGGGGTTGGTCCCACTTGCCGTTTTTGTGTGCTTCCGCTATTTTTTCTCTGCCGTATTCGGTCATGAGTCCGCGCTTTTCAAGACTTTCGACCGTTTTTTTGTTCTTTTCGGACCAATTGCTGTTTGCTCTGCGCATTGAAAAATATTTTTTATACGTTTTATCGTCCAGACGCTTTATCTGCCCGTCTATCCATCCGAAGCAGAGCGCTTCTTCGAGAGCTTCCTCGGCTTTCAACGTTTTTTTACCGCCGTCTTTTCCGAATAAAAGCCATACGCCGTCGGCGGACGCGCAATGGTCGGACAACCACTGTCTGAATTCCGTTCTGTCGGTAAATTTCAATATTTCGTTCATTTTGAGCGTTCCTTGCTACGCGCGTCTTTGCCGCTTAAACTTGCGGCATGTTTTTTATTGAGTATATCACATATAAAATAAAAAAACAAGAAAAGCGTTTTATGTTCTTTTCCTGTTTGATGCAGCGTTTAGATATATCGTTACGGTACGGGCTTTACGTTTCGTCGTGCATTATTATGTTTTCTATCAGGCCGTTTTTTATCACCATGTCGCACCGCGAGGCGGTGCCGTCGTTTTTGATAAGAAGATATCCTTTTTGCGGAGTGAAAGTGTTTTCGCGCACGGCTACCACTCCGTCGAAAAAATCGGCGAGAGCGTCGTCCGATACCGAATCATTGAGCGAGGCGGTAAGCATCGTGCGGGCGGCGTCGTAGTTGTGTTCCTGCACTAATACCGAAAGGCGCGCGGGAAGATTGTCGCTTTTCGGCGCGGGACGCTCGGAGGGGGAATACACGTAAGCGTAGCGGGGACGCAGTTCAATATAGTAATGTCCTCCGCCCATGTCGCAACAAACGGCGAGATTGGCGTTTGTTACCGCTTTGCCTCCGAGTATTTCTACCGTGTACGGCAAATACGCCGCGTCGAGGGGCAACACGGTAACGAAAAGCGGCTCGTTGTATTCGTAACGCACCGCCGCCGCCGCTTGTACGAACGAGCCGTTTAATAAAAGCACGCTGTTGTCCGCAGTGAAATGAAGCACCGATTCCATGCAATATATTTATGTTTTTACGTATAAAAAAATGACGGTTTGGCTATTATTGCGAGTAGCATTAAAATTCGGAGGGACATATTTACATGGAAAATAACTGGACCATAGAGCAGACGAAAAGTTTGTTTTCGCTGGCGCGTGAGGCAAAGGAAAAAGATCGCGGACTAGTGTGGGCTTTTTCGACCATGAGCGAAAAAACCGGACGCAGTATCAATAGCGTCCGCAATTATTATTACAGCCAGCTTAAAATGTTCGAGCTCGTGCCGTCGCTTGCCGCCGACCTCGGTATAGAGCTTGTGGATTCCGCGCGCGAGCGGTTCGAACTTTTTGACCAGAACGAGATAGACGAGCTTTTGGAGCGGGTGCTTGCGGGCAAAGCCAACGGCGTATCGGTGCGCCGCGTTATCGCCGATATGTCGAATGGAGACGCGAAAAAGGCGTTGAGATTGCAGAACAAATATCGCAGCATGATACTCCACCACCGCGAAAAAGTGACCGAAGTGATGCGGCGCATAGGAGCGCGCGGCGGCAATTATTACAACCCGTATATCAAAGAAACGGTTGTCGCCGGCAGCGAGACCGACAACTATAAAAAACTCAACGATTATATATCTTCGTTGGATGAAGCCGAAGTCGGAGAGTTTTTGAGCATAATGAAAAAGTTTTTTGCTTAAAAACGGCGGCGGAGCATTGCGTTCGACAAATAAATATCGCGACAGCGATACAAAAACCTTGTTTTTGTCGGACGTGTTATGTTATAATAGTCCAAATCGGAAATTCCGTCGGAGGTAAAAGGCATGTTGGACATGTTGCGCGATTTTTGGATGTCTTGCAGTCCCGAATATCGTTTTTATCTTATTGTCATCGCGTTGTTTATCCCGCTTACCGTAGCCGGAGTGATAGCGCAGATCAAGGTCGGCTCAACGTTCAACAAATGCGCCGTGCCGGCTAACTGCGGACTTACGGCGGCGGAAGTCGCGCGTAAGATACTCGATAGAAACGGACTGTATTCCGTGCAGATCGCTCGGGTGTCGGGGCATCTTACCGATAACTTTAACCCGGTTAACAATACGTTGTCGTTGTCGGATTCGGTTTACGGTTCGCGTTCGATAAGCGCTATCGGCGTGGCTTGCCACGAGGCGGGACACGCTATACAGCACGCGAAAAAGTATTTCTTTTCCACGCTTCGTATAAGGTTGGTGCCGGTGGTCAATTTTGCAAACCGCATGCTGTTTCCGCTTTTGCTTATAGGCATGCTGTTCGGATTCGCGTCTCCTTACACCGTTACCGGCAGAATATTTATTTGGGCGGGACTTATTATATTCGGACTTAGCCTGCTGTTTTCTCTGGTCACGCTTCCCACGGAGTTCGACGCCAGCCGTCGCGCGCAAAAAGAGCTGAAAGAAAATTTCTTTTCCAGCGAGGAAGCGGCTATGTCGCGCAAGGTGCTGACCGCTGCGGCTATGACTTACGTTGTGAGTTTTCTTATGTCGCTATTGCAGTTCCTGCGCTTTTTCGCACTGCTTATGATGTCGCGCAACAGGGACAGGTAACGTATGGAGATAGCGGTAATAGTTGTGTGCGCGGTCGCCGCGGTAGCGATAGCCGTGTGGCGCGCGCTCAGGATAAAAAAAGAGCGGGAATATGAAGCCCGCCGCAAGGAAGAACGTAAAGCGCGGACGGACGCTCCTCCCGCCGAAAAAGACGATAAAAAATAATCGGATAATATGTTTAAGTGAACCGCAGTCCTTTGGGATAGCGGTTTTTTGCCGCGCTGCCCGATATCTTTACAAGTCCCAGAGTTATGCCCGCCGTTTTAAGCACGCGGTATCCGTCGGGCGCGTCGCAATAAAATTCGTTTCCGGAAAGATATGCCGAAATTTCTTTTGCCGAGGGAATATAATCGGGGGAGGAGATTAGCAGATCCGCGTTTGCCGCGGTTGCGAAGTGGTGGTGCGGTATCGCTCTGTCGCCGTTAAAATCTGCGAGCCGTATCCCGCGCCGCAAGGCGGGGAAAGAATAAAACGGATAATCGGACGAAACGTATTCCAATCCTTCGCCCTGTGCGAGCATGCGTCCGGCGTCGAAGTTTTCGTTTGTTATCTGTCGGAGCATTTTTTGTACCGCGGATATGCGCTTGTCGCCGTGTGCCGATCCGCGCTTATGTCGCCGTGCGGATTGCTCGGGCGAATTCGGTTTTTTCAGCAGGCAGGCGAAATGCCCCTCTCCGCCGCCGTCCTGCGGAAAAAAGCGCACGGCTTGTTTTATGCCGTAACCGCAGCGCGATTTTTCGCACCGCCGCTCCGGCTCGAGCGGCTCGTATCCGTATTCGCGCATAAGCCGTAAAACCTGGTCTTCGTTTTCGCGGATATTGAACGTGCAGGTCGAAAACAGCAATATCCCGCCGCCGGCAAGGCATTTGTCGCATTCGTCGAGTATCTTTTCGGCTCGCGCGGCGCAGGCGTTTACGCATTCGTCGCTAAGGTCGCCCGACTCAAAACCTGTTTTTCTCAGCATGCCTTCGCCGGAGCACGGCACGTCGGCTATCACGGCGTCGAACAAGCCCGCGCCGTATCCCGACAGACTGTCGGGGCGCAGTGAAGTTACGGTACAGTTGCGAAGCCCCATGCGTTCTACGTTTGAAAGCAGTATCTTCGCGCGGGAAAATACCGTTTCGTTGGCGACGAATTCGCAGTCGGGGCGTTCCGCCGCCGCCGCGGTGATTTTTCCGCCGGGAGCGGCGCACATATCGAGGACTTTTCCGCCCTGCGGCAAAAACGGCGCGATAAGTCCGGCTACCGCCGCCGCCGCGGGTTCCTGCACATAGTACGCCCCCGCGGCGTGGAGCGCGCCTTTTCCGGGTTTCGCCGATGGCGCCAGTAAAGGGAAATCCCCCGTCTCGTCGGATATAAGAGATATAGGCGCGGGTTTCAAAGGGTTGAGACGCGCGAGCCGCACGGGAGGACGGTTCAACGCTTCCGCGTAAGCCGAAAAGTCGTCGCCCGAAAGAAGTTCGCGCATGCGTTTGATAAAATCGTTATTTATATGTAGATCGCCGACATTCATACAAACGATATTATATCATGTAATATTACATAGGTCAATGCTTGACATAATCTTAAAACAGTACTATAATTTGTGCGGCGCAAGCCGTACGCATTCTCGGAGACAAACGGAAAAATGGATTATCGGTTTTTGTTGGATCTGGCGATAATATTATTTGCCACCAAGATACTGGGGCTTATAATGAAAAAGTTCGGATTGCCGCAGGTAGTGGGAGCGCTGCTTGCCGGTATTTTGATCGGTCCGGCTATTTGGGGGCCCGTGACCGGCGGAAAATTCATACCCGTGGATTCGACGGATTTTCTCAAAGACATAGCCGAACTCGGCGTGATAATGCTTATGTTCAACGCCGGACTCGAGACCGACCTCAAAGAACTTAAAAATTGCGGACTTAAAGCGGGTTTCGTCGCATTGTTGGGCGTTATGGTGCCGCTCGGATTGGGCTTTTGCATCGCGATACCGTTCTTCGGGACAAACAGCACGCATGATATATTGTCCTGCGTTTTCATAGGCGTTATCCTTACCGCCACAAGCGTTTCAATTACGGTGGAAACTTTGCGCGAACTGGGCAAACTGAAAGGAAAGACCGGCACGGTGATATTGTCGGCGGCGATAATAGACGACGTTGTGGGAATAATCGTGCTCACGTTCGTCATAGGCATGAAAAATCCTTCCGAGACCAAGCCTTACATGGTGCTTGTAAACACCGCGTTGTTTTTCATACTCGGCATAGGAGTCGGAGTGGGACTCAACTTTTTGTTTCGCTGGCTTGCCAAAAAGTATCCCCACAAGCGGCGCGTCCCCATCTTCGGACTTGTAGTATGCTTCGTGTATGCGTTCTGCGCGGTGCGTTTCTTCGGTATAGCGGATATAACGGGCGCGTATCTTGCGGGCATAATGCTGTCAAATCTTAAAGAGACCGGGTACATAGAGCGCAAGATAGACGTAAGTTCGTATATGATATTTTCGCCGGTGTTTTTCGCAAATATAGGCATAGAGACCGATTTTTCCGGATTCAGACTACAACTTTTGTTGTTCTGCGCTTTGTTTGTGATAGCGGGTATGGGAGGCAAGGTGCTGGGCTGCGGAGCCGCGGCAAAGTTGTGTAAATTCAGCTGGCGCGAGTCGACGCAGGTGGGGATAGGCATGATGGCGCGCGGAGAAGTCGCTTTGATAGTCGCGCAAAAGGGGATACGGGCGGGACTCATATCTCAGGTCTACCTTGCTCCGGTGATACTTCTTGTCATAATATCTTCGCTCGCGACTCCGATAATACTTAAACTGCTGTACCGTAAAGACGGCGGATTGCCGCTCGGAGGCGCGGAAAACGGACTTTCGGACGGTAAACAAACCGTGGCGGCGCAAGCTTCCGTTACGGACGCGGATTCCGCGGGAGCAGGTGCGGAGATCGGCGGCGACCCTCCCGCCGTGCCGGAGAGTATTATGGAAGAAGTTTCGGAACAAAACGTATAACTGCAATAAAAAAGCCGTCGCGCTTAAATGCGGCGGCTTTTTGTACGGTTTTGTTTTTTACAGACGGCAGACCGCGTTATCTGCAAGTTCTGCCCACGTCGGTATTGTCGCAGGTGCGGCATTGCAATTCTTTGACCGGATGGTTGCTTTCCTGGAAGCGGTAGTCCTCTCCGGCTTCGGTGATATACTGCTCGATGACGTTGTGGCTCGCCCCGTTTCCCGAAGAACCGTTTACTGTATCGTTGTACTTGAAGAATTCGTAATTTTCGGGGATAGAGCATACTTCGGTGTATTCTTCGAGTACCGACGTATTGTTAACGGTGTTTTTAAGCACGTTGCGCACGTATTTTTTATTATTTTCTATATTCTTGTCAAACGAAAGGAGCATGGGGAATTCGCCTACGGGGATGACCTGCTGCCACTCCTTTTTCTCGTACTTTTTAAGCATGTTCGCGGCTGCGTGCAGGTGCGCTATTTCCATATTGAAGTGTTCTTCCCAGATGTCGCGCACGCGGGGATCGGTCTCGTCGTTCATCATGGAGTAGTAGAGGTAGCACTCCGCGTATTCGTGGCACAACGCCATTTCCATCCATGTCGAGTTGGGGTCTATAAGACTTTCGTACTGCGTTACATGCTGTTCCTCTATCATGGCTATCTCGCTGTAAAGACGGCGTCCGAGTTCGGTCTTGTGCGTTTGCCCTATATTCATATAATAGTTCATCGTCTGCTGTTCGGCGGCGGTTATTATCATGGTGTGCAGATTGGTGAGCATATCGGACGATTTTATGGGCGCGAATCTGCGTACGTCGTCAAACGGATAGCGGTGTTCGCTTATAGTGGGTCTGCCGGGCATGATCTCGGTGTAGCTTCCCACAAGGCGTTCGCCGCGTATGCCTTCTTCCATTTCAAGCAGATCGCTGTAACGGTAAAGATGATCGAAGTCCTCTAAAAGAGCGAAGTCGAGAGCCGCTTTTACGTAAGGGTCGGGATCGTACTGCGCCATTATGGCGGTGAGGTCCACGGCAAGTTGTTCGTAAGAGATCGTGGTTTCAAGCGTGCTTTCGTCCATGGGCTTGAGCATGCTTATCTTTTTTTGCTGTTGCTGTTCTATTCTGCGCGTAAGAGCAAGCTCGCGGCGGATGTCGTTGTTGTTGCAATGCCGCGCAAAGTTGTGTAAAAACCACTGCGCCTCGAATTCGGTGCCGTTCATAAGGATGATGCGCACCTTGGTGTAAGGGTCGACTTCGTTTTTGTCGTATGCCTTGGGATACAGTTTGTTCCAGTTGTCGAAACATTTGTTCATCGGCATAGGCTTTACGGTAAAAGGATTGAAAGACATTATATTAACTCCTTGTTTTTGATACTCGGTAGTTTGCCCATTAGTAGCGTCTATTATACCGTAGCGGACAAGGGAGCTTGTTTGCACGACGTGATAGGGTGTCGAATTTATGCGCATTCCGCCGCGCAAAAGGTTGACTTTTGACTTGTGCGCCTTTATAATTGAATATTGAAAGACGCGCGTCTGCGCGTGAAAATGTTTTACAAAAGGAGAGGAAAGATGACGGCAAAAAAACCGCTTTTCGGCGGAAAAGACATTGTGCTCAGCTTGCAGCACATGTTCGCTATGCTGGGCGCTACTATAACGGTGCCTCTGGTAGTGGGTATGAGTATCCCGTTGGCTCTTATTTCGGCAGGCGTGGGCACCATAATCTTTTATTTTCTTACAAAACGTAAAGTTCCGGTGTTTTTGGGCAGCAGTTTCGCGTTTATGCCGGGACTTATCACGGTGTTCACGTACGGAGGAAGCTATAATGCGTCGGCGCTTGCGGCTATGCTGGCGTTGGTGTGCGCCGGACTTGTTTACGTTTTACTGGCCGTGGTAATAAAATTCGTGGGCGTGCAAAGAATAAAAAAACTGTTTCCGCCCATTGTCGTGGGACCGGTGATCATAGTCATAGGCATGAATCTTGCCGGAAGTATTTTTTGGAACGACATAATTGCCAATTATGTTTCGTACGGCTCGGTGGCATGGAAAGAATGGACTACCGCCGTCATAACCGCGCTTACAATAATATGTATCAACGCGTTCGCAAAGCCCAAGAGCTTTTTAAAAGTAATACCCATACTTATAGGATTTGTGGTGGGTTACGTATACGGCGCTTGCGTCGGACTTGTTGACTTTAAGCACATGTTTTCCGGCGATATAGTCATCTTCCAGCAGGCGAAAGAGACCTGGGGCTTTTGGGGCGCGTGGAAAGAGCTCGACGGCGGGTTGGTCGCCACGGCAATGCTCAGCATAATCCCCATAGCGATAGTTACCTTTATGGAACATCTCGGCGACGTTTCGGCTAACAGTACGGTATGCGGAAAGGACTTTATGGTAGACCCCGGACTGCACCGTACCGTGCTCGGCGACGGCGTTGCGACCGCCGTGTCCGGACTTTTGGGCGGACCCGCCAACACCACTTACGGTGAAAACACCGCGGTGCTTGCGATAACCAAGAATTACAATCCCAAAAATATCTTCCTTGCGGCGTGTTTCGCCGTAGTGCTCGGCTTGTTCGTTCCCTTCGGAGAGATACTCTCAGGAATGCCCACCGCGGTAGTGGGCGGCGCGTGCATAGTGCTGTTCGGCATGATAGCCGCGTCCGGTCTGCGCGCTCTTGTGGATGCGAAAGTCGATTTCGGAGACACCAAAAACCTCATAGTAGTAGCGGTGACGCTTTCGGTGGGGTTGGGTTTGGGCGCTTGTTCGCTTGCCGGCTCGATAAGCGGCAACAACGCTCTCAAAGTCGGGTTCGCCACTTCGGGCGGCGGCTTTGTGGAAATAAGCGCGCTTGCGATATGCACCGTGCTTGCGATAGTCCTAAATCTTGTTATCCCCAACAAAAAAGAGGAGACCGAGGAACAAAAGACGGCGAAAGATAACGCGAAAGTTTCGTTGACCAACGGTATAACCGACGCTATGGAAGTATCGGGAGCAGATGCCGTCGACGCAAAGGACTCTGTGTCCGCGGAACAACAAACCGACGCGACTGCGGAGAATAACGGCTCCGCCGAAGAATAACGATATCGGACATAGAGGGAAAAAGGAATGAAAAATTACAAAAACGTGACCGTTTTCGACCACCCGCTTATTAAGCATAAGATAGCTATATTGCGCGATAAGAACACCGGGACCAAACAATTCCGCGAGCTTGTGGAGGAAATAACCACGCTCATGGCGTTTGAAAGTTTTAAGAACGTTCCCACAAAGATAGTAAAAGTGAGCACTCCGCTCGAAGACTGCGATCAGCAGATGGTAGTGGAAGGAAGCGTCGCAATAGTGCCCATATTGCGCGCCGGACTCGGGATGGTGAGCGGCGTGCACACGCTGTTCCCCACGGCGAAAGTGGGCCACATTGGCATGTATCGCGACGAGGAGACTTTGGAACCCAAGGAATATTACTGCAAACTCCCCGACGGTATAGAAAAAATGCAGGTAGTGTTGCTTGACCCCATGCTGGCTACCGGCGGAAGCGCGTGCGACGCGATAGATCTTCTTAAACGTCGCGGGTGCAAGGACATAAAACTCATGAACGTTATCGGCGCACCCGAGGGAGTGGAGCGCGTGGCGAAAGCTCATCCTGACGTAAGCGTGTACATAGCCACGCTTGACCGTTGTCTTAACGAAAACGGCTATATCCTGCCGGGACTGGGCGACGCCGGCGACCGTTTGTTCGGCACGAAATAAAGAGGCGGGTATACCGCAACGAAAAAAAGACCGTTTTTATGCGGTCTTTTTTATATGCTTGTCAATGATAAAAAAATATTTTATAATAAAAGCGGAAAAAGTGGGAATTTGAGATATTCCAGATCGTATATACAGAGGACGGAGCATGCACAACGACAGACTTAAATTTCTGATAAAAAAGTTGAAAAACGGCGAAAGTTCGTACTTCAATGAATTTTATTCGGGTACCAAAGCGGCGGTATGGTACATTATCACACGGTTCATGCGTGACCGTAACGCCGCGGAAGACGTCATGCAGGAAGTGTATGTCTCGTTCCTCAATTCGCTGTATCGGGTGGACGAAAACAAAAACCCGATGTCGTATCTGCTTACGACGGCGCGGAACAAAACGCTAGACGAGTTCAAAAAGCGGACAAAAGAGGAACTTACCGAATCGCCGGAAGAACACGGAGGCTCGCAGGACTTTTCTTCGCCTCTGGTAGACTTTCCGCTCCTCAACTTGTGCAAAGAGAAGCTCACCAAAGACGAGTACGAAATTCTCGAACTCACGATGGTAATGGGATATAAAAGAGTGGAAGCGGCAAAAATGCTGGGTAAACCGGTATCCACGCTATACAGAACATACAAAGCCGTCGTACAAAAGGCGAAAAAACTGTATAAGGAGGCGTACTATGCGGACAGATAAAAAGATACGGAACGAAGTCGAACAAGCGGCGCCCGATTTGTCGGATAATATAATCCGCGCGGTGGACTGGTCGCGCATAAAGAGCGAAAACGCTGATAAACAAGACGCACGCATCTCCCGGGTAAAAAGAAAAAGAGCATGGTTTTATGCGGTTGCGGCGGCTTGTTGCGCCGCGGTAGTATGTCTTATCCTGCCGTTTGCCCTCCGTATTGCGGCGCCTTCCGCGGACATGCGCGCGTACGCCGTGACGATAGAAGTGAACCCGATCGTGCGCTTGGAGGCGGACGGACGCGATATAGTGACGAGGCAGTACGGATTGAACGAAGACGGCGTTATCTTCTTGCACAAAGAAAATTACGTGGGGCAAAAAGTAGAAACGGCGACTTCCGCCATAGTACGTAAATTGGAAACGCACGGATTCTTAAAAGGCAATAATGTAAAAGTCTGCGTAAAGGACAAAAACGGCAAAAATTATGCGGCAAAGCAAAACAGCGTAGTATCGGCAATGGAAAACCATCTTGAAGAACTCGGCAAAGGAAATCTTGCGATACTTGACGAAGACGAGCTTGACCGCATAGAAGACGAATTCGAGCATAAGGATCTCGGCGAATACGAGAAGTCTCTTATAGAGCGGTACAAACAGACCGTATTGAGACTCGCCGAAGAAAAAGAGACGGCAATGCTGGCTCTCGTCGAAAAACTGTCGCGGTATGCCGACAAAGACGATAAAGAATTTTTGGGCGACGTGCCGGAATTGGCGGATCTGGCGGCGTTTTGTCAAAAATACGGTTACGAACTTGATTTCGAGTTTGACGAAACGCGCGGCAAAGACATATATAAACTTTGCGAGGACCTTATAGAAGACGCGGAAGACTTGCGCGAAGCGATAGAGGAGATAGAGGAAGGCAAAGACGAGGACGACTTCAAGGACCTTTTGGAAGACCTTTTCGAACTCGCCGAGGACCATTTGTTCGGCGACGACTGACAGCGCGCGAAAAATATTTTCGGAAAAAATATAAAAATTTTTTGAAAAAAGTTGGAATTTCCGGCAGTCGATATCGTATATAGAGTAGAATAAATAATTCGGAGGAACAAAAAAATGAAAAAGAAGATAGTTACTTTTATGTGCGCCGCCGCAATGTGCGTTATGTCGGCGTTTACGCTTTCCGGTTGCGGAAACAAATCGGGCGACAATCAAATGTCGTTCAAAGACGTTTACGCAATGAGCGCGGTTTCCGGAGTGGAATATCTCATGACGCAAAACGGCGGAACGGCGACGGCGTATTCGCTTAATTCGGCGCTGTACGCAGGCGACGGTTTTGCGTCGGCAACTCGCCCGGCTTCCGTGTCGGACGAGGTGGTGACCGGAATAAAAGACTGCCTTGTCATGTTTGAGGGCATACTCGAAAGCGGCATAAACCAGTCTATACAAAAGAATACCGACGAAGCTTTTGCCGGATATTCGCATGTCATGACCATATCTTTCCCCGGAGCGTCGGCGGCTCAGACTTTTAAGATGTATTACAACGAAGTCGCCACCGAGACCGACGTCGAAATAGACGACGGCGAGGAAGAGATAGAAGTTTCCACCACTCTCGAGGGCATAATGGTGGCGGGCGATATGCAGTTCGACGTTAAAGGCGTACACGAAGTGGAGACCGAGGGCGACGAGGTCGAAACCGAAATTGAGTTCACCACGTTCAGCCGCGAAAATCCCCGCGACTTCGTAAAAGTCAGCCAGTCCGCGGAAGACGGCGAAGTCGAGTACGAATACGAGATATACAAAGACGGTAAAAAGATACAGGAGCTCGAAGTCGAAGTGGAACGCAAAAACAAACGCACCGAGTTTGAATTTTCGTTCAAGGACAAGAGCGGAGTCGTGACCGAGAAAAACAAATACAAGATAGAAAAGCGCGACTCGTCCGATACGTTTGAGATAAAAGCCGTAAGCGGCGAAGCCGAAAGCAAAATTATCGCAAAACGCGTGACCGGCGGTTACGAATTCAAGTACGCAAACGGCTATACCGAGACGGTGGAAATATAAAACCGTAACGGTAAAAACGGCGTCTTTATAAAGGGCGTCGTTTTTTTATTGACAAATACGGACGCAAAGTATATAATAATCGTGAACCTGAATCGAAAGCGGCGACGCTGACGGCAAAGGGGAGAACGAAATACGTAAATTCACGTGCGGAGCGGCTGTGCCCTTCGTGCGGTCGGCGTCGCTACGGCAACGTCGGCTGAATATTATATTACCGTTGCTTCCCTTGAAGCGGCGGTTTTTTCGTTTCGAGGAAAAACAAGAGGAGTTTTTTATATCGTGATAGCGCTTGTGGGAATAATAGTTCATGACGGCGACGCCGTGGAAAAAGTAAATTCGGTGTTGCACGATCACCGCGACTTCGTTGCGGGCAGAATGGGGCTTCCGATGCGGGACAAAGGGCTCAATATGATAAGCGTGGCTCTCGACGCCGACGCGGGAAAAATAAACGCGCTTACCGGAAAGCTCGGCAGTATACAAGGCGTTAAGGCAAAGGCTTTGTACAGCGGAGAGTAAAAGATACGGCGCGCCGTCTTGCGCGCTTGAAAATATTCGCGTAAAAATAAGGAGACAATAGCGGTATGAAAAAGTTTATTTCTACATTGTGCGCTTTTTTGTTGGCGGCGGCGTTTTTTGCGGGTTGCGGCAACGACGCTCCGTCGGGAAAGGTGGAGCAACTCGAAGACCTTCGCGGCAAAGTTGTTTACAGTATAGGCAACGGAAGCGTGCCCGACCTTGTTTTCAGATATATCCTCAAACAAAACGATATAGAATATCGGTTTTCCGATAAGCCGAAGGACGGAACGGTAAGCATAGCGTATGTTTTGGAAGGATCGGAATTCATAGGCGGACTTACGGCGGGAAAAATGAATTACGGCGTTATAAGCGAGCCCGCAGCGACGGTTGCTTTGAATAAAGTGGGCGGAGCCGAAAGGTTGTTCGATATACAAAAGCTGTACGACGGAGTATCCGGCGCGACCGGCGGCTATCCTCAAGCCGCGCTTGTGGTAAAAAAGACGTTTTTAGAGGCGCACCGCGGCTATGTTGCGGACTTTGTCTCGGCGTTCGAGTCGGGCTCCAAATGGGCGGAAACCTCTCCCGCCGAGGCGCTTGCGGCGATAAAAAGCGCGGGAAGTTCTACCGTGCCCCTGCTTACGTCGGATATCGCCCGCGGTTGCAATCTCGGATTTACTCGCGCGTCGGAAGTAAAGGATAAGCTCAAGGGCTTTTACAACGCGCTCGAATCGGTAAAAGAGGAGGGCGAAACGCCGGTGGGCGCAAAACTGCCGTCCGACGATTTTTACATGGGCGAAATTTCGGCGCCGGCGGAAACGGGAGTAACGGCTAAGGTATACGCTCCCGACGGCGCTCCCGCTATAAGTCTTGCCAAAATGATAGCCGACGGATATGCGGGCGCGCAGTTCAAAATAGTACAGCCGTCGATCATAGGTGCTTCGGTGGTCGGCGACGCCGATATAGCGATCATGCCCACGAACGCCGCGGCTATGCTGTCCGAAAAGGCCGGGATAGTAATGCTTGGAGTCACCAACTTCGGAAGTCTGTATCTTATAGGCGGATAAGCATTGTTTATGCGGAAAACGCGGCATAACAAATACGCGCCGTTTGTCGGCGCGTTATATACGGTTGCGGGAGCCGCGCTGTTTGTTGCGGTTTGGTGGATAGCGGCGGCGGCGTACGACAAAAACCTTATTTTTCCCACGCCGGCGGATGCGATCTGCGAACTGGGACGCGAATTGGGGCGGGCGGCGTTTTGGCGCGGATTCGCATTTTCGCTTTTGCGCTCGGGCGTCGGTTTTGCGGCGGCGTGCTTTTCGGCCGTGGTATGCGCGTACTGCGGCAAAGCTTGGCGGCCGCTGAAAAACATACTTGCGCCGGTCATAGGCATACTGCGCAGTCTGCCTACGATGAGCGTTATTCTGCTTTTAATACTCTGGACGGGAAGTGAAATAACGCCTGTATTGGTTGCCGGACTGGTGATATTTCCCACATTGTACAGCGGATTGGACGCCGCTCTTACTTCGGTATCGTGCGAGTTGGAAGAAACCGCCCGCATGTACGCGCCCTCGGCTCCGTACAAATTTTTCAAGGTGTACATGCCCATGTCCGCGCCGGCGTTTTTGCGTGTGGCGGGCGGAGCGGCGAGCCTTACGCTTAAACTCACGGTAGCCGCCGAGGTGCTTGCGCAAACGCGGAACAGCCTCGGGCTTATCATGCAACAGACCCGCATATTTTTCCAGACCGGGCGGCTTATGGCGATAACCATTGCGGTAGTCGCGGCGTCGCTTTTGATAGAAGCCGTGTTTTATATTTTAAGGCGCTCTATGGAATATTGAACGGTGAAAGGACGCAAAAACGATTGCGTCTTTTTTTGCGCGGCGTTATAATATACACGGCGTTTTAACGGCGCCGTAAAAAACGGAAACTGTGTGATATTTATGTATGCGAACGAAAAAGACAAGAGCAAAAAGATAACGCTCATAATGAGCGGCGGCACGATATCCAGCGACTACGACGGCAGGATAATGCGCCCCGGCATGGTGACGGCGTTCGACGAATTGAGCGGCAGGGTATCCGACGTAAAAACTCCTTTTTGCATGCTCAGCGAAAACATGACCTGGAAAACTTTGCACATGCTCGGCGACTGTCTCGACGAAGCGATAAAGACGTCCAAAGCGGTGATAATAACGCATGGTACCGATACGCTTGCGTACACCGCGTCGTACCTCGGACTGCGTAACGCCGGCATAGATATTCCGGTAATGATAGTATCGGCGGACTTTCCGCTCAGCAACCCCATGAGCAACGGAAGCGCGAATCTCATGTGCGCGCTCGCCGCAATAGACTACGGCGTAAAAGGAGTGTTCGTTCCGTACCGCAATCCGTACGAGCGCCCTGTTCTGCACGTATCCACGCGTCTTTTGAGCAGTCGCGACTTTGACGGCGGTTTGAACTCCGCTCTCGGCAAAGTGTGCGGATACACCGACCGTACCGGAAAATTCATGTTGCAGGAGGAGATACGTCCCCGCGAGTTCAAACTGTGCGGCAAGGGCGGCAATAAAGCGGTAAGGCTGGTATTTGCAAATCCCGGCATAGACTACGCCGCGCTTGCCGAATCGGCGCGAAAAGAAAATTCCGCTCTGGTGTTTGCCGGTTACCATACGGGCACTATAAATACCGGAGCCGAGGGTATCGGACTTCTCGACGGCATAGAAACTTATCTTGCCGGAGGCTTGCACGGCGAAAAATACCAGTCGGTGGAGCAAATGCCGTCGTTTGTAAACGTGATAGACAACATTGCGCCCATAACTCTTTACACAAAAGTACGTATCGCGCACGAGAATTTCGCTTCCGAGCGCGAACGCCTCGACTATATCCATGCCGATACCTTCGGAGAGTATTTTTAACGGCAAAACATATTATAAAAATCCATATTAAAGTTAGCATAAAACAATGATCCGCGGCGTCCGTAAGGGCGCCTTTTTACGTCTTTTCCGTTGCGGAGAAGATCGTGCGGTAATATCGTACAAATTGCTTTATTGCTTGGTTTCGCCGATTACCATGATAAATTTTTCTCTGCTTTTTAACAGTTTTTTGAGATCGGTATCTATTATTTTGTAACCGCGGTTTTTACCCACGATTAAATAGTCGGCAACGTTTACCCACATTTTTTCGGTAAATTCCATTTTATCCTGTGGAGACGGAGAATCGGGGAACCGGTAAGAATTTTCCATATACAGGTCTATTTCTTTTTGAGACAGCTCGCACCTTTTTATTTTAAGTTTGGTAAAGCCTCTTTTTTTAATGCGGTGCAACAGTTTCAAACATTTGTTTACCACCGTGCCGTTTCCGCAACCGCAAAAATTCGTTACGCCGCTGAGTAAAAGAGCGTTGACCGAGGCGACTATTTCGTCAAATTCTTCATACGTAACAGGCTTTTGTCTGCCGTGGTCGACAATAGCGCATAAACTCATAATTTTTATCTCTCCGTAATGTCCGTAAATATTCTTTACGGATTTTTCTTTTGAGTGCGGAATTTAATTATTTATATAAATCAGTATACCGTATTTATGCCGTCAAGTCAAACGATTTTTGGCGCACCAAAAACATCGAATAAAGAATTTTATTAGAATGTTATTGGTATACCAAAAATGGGAGGCGAAAAAAATATGCGATTGGTCGATGCTGTTTATTTGAGGATATTGGAACTTGCTAAAAATATGACGATTTCACTTAATAAGTTGGCGACATTGAGCGGAGTTCCTTGTTCTACTATCGCTACAATGACCAAAAGTCATACGGCGAAACTTTCTACAATTTACGGAATTTGCGAAGGCGCGAAAATAACGCTTAAAGAATTTTTCGATTCGCCCTTGTTTGACAGGGAAAATATAACCGATTAAAAAACGTCTGTGCGAAAACAGACGTTTTTACCGAGCGAAGCGGACAGAAAGATATTTTAACGTAAAATATTCCTCATTTTACTGCTCGTCGGATAATTCCGGCAAATAATCCGCGCTTGCGTCGAAAAAACGGGACGGCTTGATTCGTAACTTCCGCGCTCGGTATTTCGTTGTCCGTTTTCGTAAATGCCGATTGCGCTGCGGCTTTACCCGTTTATTTTGCAAGTTCGATTTTAGACGATCCTTTTTTAATACGGGTTCGGCGACCCGTTTAAGTGGGCGGAGCGCGAAAACCGTCAAAAATCTTCGGCTTTTTGCGCGTCGGGCAAAAACAGCAAAATACGCATGTAAAAAAACTTGTACGAATGCAAAATATATGTTATAATAATAGAATTAAAACTCAAATATAATTTAACGGGAGTAATCAAAGAACAAAAAATGGACCCATCCCAAATAGGAATTCTGGTAGCCATTATAATAATGATCTTGATGTCGGGGTTTTTCTCGGCGTCGGAAATGGCGTTTTCAACCGCCAACAAAGTGCGTTTGCGTACGTTGGAGGCCGACGGTAACAAGTCGGCGGCGCGCGCGCTGGGTCTGCTCGGCAGATACGACAAACTGCTGAGCACAATACTTATCGGCAACAATATAGTAAACATTGCCGCGTCAACGTTGGCGACTATATTGTTTGCGGGTCTTATAAAAAACGAGCAGGTCGCCGCCGTGGTGAGTACCGCGGTGGTAACGGTTGCGGTGCTGATATTCGGGGAAATAACGCCCAAAACTCTTGCAAAGAATTTTGCCGAGGGGTTTGCCATGCGCGTCACTCCCGTACTGTGGTTTTTTATAATTCTGCTGTTTCCGATAGACATAATATTGGTGCCGTGGAAAAAGCTGATAGGAAAGATAAAAAACAAGAAAGCCGCCGCAATCACCGAAGACGAGCTTATTACTTACGTTGAGACGGCGCAGAACGAGGGCGGCATAGACGCGCACGAGTCAAGACTCATACGCTCGGCTATCGAATTTGAGGACTTAGACGTCGACGACATAATGGTGCCCCGCGTAAACGTGGTAGCTATAGAGGAGAACGAGAGTTTCGATTATATTTCCGATCTGTTTCTCGACAACGGTTTTTCGCGCATGCCTGTTTTCAGCAAGACGATAGACAGCATTACGGGAATAATACACGAAAAGGATTTTTACAAACTGTACCGCTTGCCGGACGACAAGCGTCCCGCATCTATAAAAGGTATAGTGCAGCCCGTGGTGTGCGTTTCGCCCAGCATGAAAATAAGCACCGTGCTCCGCATGTTGCAAAAAGCCAAGATACACATGGCGATAGTGGTGGACGAATTCGGCGGAACCGAGGGCATAGTGACGCTTGAAGACATACTGGAAGAACTCGTCGGCGAGATATACGACGAACACGACGAAGTGGAAGTGCTCAGCCGCAAGGTGGGCGAAGATACGTACTTGGTTGCGGGGACGCATAACCTTGAAGACTTATTCGAGGAATTCGGAATGAACGTCCGCGAAGAATTCGATTCAACTACCGTTGGCGGCTGGATAACCGAACAACTCGGCAAGATACCCGCCGCGGGCGAAAAGTATACGTACGAGAATCTCGACGTTATCGTCACAAAAGCAAACAATAAGCGCGTGCTCGAATTAAAGATAAAAGTCAATCCCGTAGAGGAAGAAGAACATGAGAGCGGTTTTGAGAAACTTCTCGGAGCAGTGCGCGAACGCGACAAGGATAAAGAAAAAGACAAGGAAAAAACCGATGACGACGACGTGGAGCCGGCGTTGATCGGAGGAAATACCGAAACCGAAGATACTCCGGAAATTGCAAATGAGGACGAAAACGCTGTAAAGAAAGTGGACTAAATGGCCGAAACACTGTTAGATGCGCTTTTGGACACTCTTAAACTTGTGCCGTGGCTGCTTGTGATGCACGTGCTCATAGAAGTTTTCGAGTATCATGCCGTATCAAAGATCAAACTTAACAAGGCTTTGCGCGGCAAATGGGCGCCGCTTGCGGGCGGCGCGTGCGGTATCTTGCCGCAGTGCGGGTTCGGAGTCGTTGCGGCGAATCTGTACTGCCGCGGGAGCATACGGCTCGGCACCATGGTTGCGGTATTTATCGCTACCAGCGACGAGGCGGTACCGATAATGCTTAGCGCGCCTACGGCGGACTCGGTAGTAAAGTTGTGCGTTTTGCTGGGCTTTAAGCTGGCGGCGGCGCTGGTTGCCGGTTACGTGCTTAATTTTATATTGCGAAAGCGTGAATTGCGCGACGTCGCGCCCGACGCCGTATTGCGCGGCTGTCACCGCCACGAGTTGGGCGAGCATACGCACGACGGCGATACTCCGCACGAACATTCGCACGATGATGCGGATACTTCCGTCGAAACTTTGCCGGAAAAATGCGTCGACGGCGCGTCGGAGAGTGCGCCCGCGGCAAAGAAATTCGATTTCAAGTGCTTTGTGTTGCATCCGTTATTGCACACGCTTACCGTTGCGGGGTATATCCTTGCAGTAAACGTATTGTTCGCTGTGATATTGTATTATGCGGGAGAACAGCGCTTGGAGACGTTTTTATCGTCGTCCGAGTTTTACCAGCCGTTTTTGGCGGGACTTGTGGGGCTTATACCCAATTGCGCTTCCAGCGTGGTGCTCGCGCAGATGTTTTCTTCCGGCAGTATAACTCTCGGCGCGGCGTTTGCGGGGCTAAGCGTAAACGCGGGGCTCGGGCTTGCCGTGCTGATACGTAAAAATCGTCCGGCGCGCAACACGCTTTTAATAATCGCGGGACTTTACGCGTACAGTTGCGTGTTGGGCGTACTTTTGACTTTTCTGCCTATGTAAAACAATAAATGAAAAAGACTTCGCTGTTTTGATTGCGAAGTCTTTTTTTTGTATAAACTTTTATTTACTGTTAAGTTCTTTTAATCTTGCGTAATAAGTCTCTGCACGGTCGCCGCTTAAAAAGTCGTAATAGAATATGCGGTTGACGTGGCTGGTTTTGTCAAGCAGTACTTTGGCTTTTTCTTCCACCGTCTTAATATATTCTTCGTCCGCGTCGGGGCTTTTGTACTTTATATTGTTTATCGACGAGAAGAACAGTTTGTCGGTAATAAACTTGTTGTACGCGCGGGAGTAGATGATGCTTTCTTCGTCTCCGAATATCGTACTTCCGAAATTTATATTATTGTAGAAGTTTATACCCAAAAGGTCGAATATCGTGGGGACGATATCGGTAGTGCAGGTGAATTTTTCGATTTTGATTTGTTCGGTTTGGTTGCCGACGTGTATCATGAGGGGCACGCGGTACAAATCGGTGTAATTTCTGTCGTTGTGGTCGCCGAGGTAAAGCTGTTTTACGTTGTCGCCCAAAGATTGGTAATACGCGTTGTGGTCGCCGAACACTACAAGCAAGGTGTTTTCTATGAGAGGCTCGTTCGTCGCGGGGTTTATCGTGGTTTCCAACCAGTGGAATATCCTGCCTATAGCTTTATCGAATTCCAGAGCCGCCGCCGCGTAGTGGATAAACGGATTGTTGTTTTTCAAAGCGTCTATCGGGTCGGGGTCTTCCTCGGGATCGTAATCGTCGTTGTAATAGTATTGAGCTATGCCGGCGTCGATGAGTTGGCGGTAGTACGGCTCGAAATTACTGCGGAAGTCGTGCTGGCCGTGCATTGATATGGTGGTTATATAAGTGTTAAAACGGCGGTCGGCGGGGAACATCTCCTCGTGGCAGGCGTCTATCATCTGGCTGTCGAGATTGTGTTCGTTGTTGCTCCATCCGTAATCGGTGAACACGTCGGGCTTTTCTTCCGCCATCTGCTCGCTCGCCTTGTACTTTTTGAATCCGAGCGCGTTTTCGTGGTGTTTACTGCGGTTATAAAAGGTATATTCTCCGTCGTGGAAAGAATACGACTCCACTCCGTAAAGCGAGTTGAGCACGTTTGGCACCGAATAAGGTATCGTGTTTTCGGGATAGTCGTAATTTAAGAGACAGTCGGTGGGGTAGTTGCCGATTATGGAATGATTTTCCGAGATATCGGTTTTTTCACGCGAATGGTGGTTAAGACCCACAACCGACGTATCGTATAAACGGTAAAGATTGGGATACAGTTTGCGCAAGATAACTTCTATCTCCGCGTCGGTCTTGTCGGGGAAGGAGAGACGGAAGCCGTTGGGATAAGAGTCGGTTTGTCCGGCGTCGGTAAGATTCGCCATAAAACTGAACCATTCGAAACTTTCGCCCAATACCGTGATTAGATTGTAGCCTTCGGCTTTTCCGAACATCGGCGACGGCGTGTTGGTCGTCTTGTAAATATAGTCTTCGAGTTCCTGCGCGTCGCCCAGCGGGACTTTGCTGAAAAACGCCCCTTTGTACAACTCGTCTACAAAGTTCCCGACGATCCCTCGGTCGGAATACGAGCCGGAATCGCCCGAGTAAAGGCGGTTGCTGAGGTCGGCGGGGTTATAATTGCGGTTTTCTACGTACGCCATGCTGCCGTGGAATACCAGCACCAGCGCCATGAGTCCGGCTATCACGCCGTACGGCATTATCCTTTTGGGCTTGGGCGCCTTCTTCATGTAATAATTGGAAAGCACCATAAACGCGCTTATCGATAAACCGGTCGCAGCGGCGTACGCAAAGTTTACCGGTATGCTTTCCACTATGGTCATCGCGTCTCCGCGGAGTTTGAGCATGGAAAAGTCGAATGTCGCGCCGGAAAGTTCGTATACTATGATAAACAACAAGTCTATGAGAAAGAGCGCGAGCATTAACGCGAACGAGCACCAGTATCTTCCGCGGTGGCTTTTAATGCTGAACAGCACGGCGGTGAATATCGCCATGAGCGACAGAAACATCAAAGGATTGCGGATATAAAATTTGCCGCTGGTCACGCATACGCCGGTCAGTTCGATTATCAGCATTACCGCCCAGAATCCCCATATTATGAAGTTGGACTTGATAAAGTACAATAATTTTTCTTTCATTGTAAAGACCCGCCCCGTTTATAATATATAAATTATCAAGCTGACAAAGTATGTTATAAAAAAACTTTTTTTGCCGAGCAAATAGATAATGCCGTACAAGAGGGCAAAGGCTATGCCCAGCCAGGCGAACATTACCCCCGAGCCTGTGATGTACGCTACCGCGAGCTCCAAAGGCCCGTACGTAAGCGCGAGCACTATGCCGCCCCAGGGTATGACGTTTGCGAATTTGCCGCGGTACAAAAGTTCGCACGCCTTGTGCGTAAGCTGTAAAAATATTACCGCCAAAATGAGTTTTACCGCTCCGTTGGCATACATTGTGGCGTTTGTGATTATCTGCATTTGCGATACGCGGCTGCCGAGTTCGTAAACTATTTTAAGCGTAAATCCCAAACACGCCGAAATTATGAATATGGGAATAACGGCGCAGGCGTAGATTATCATTGTGCGTTTAAGCGATATTGGAGTATCGGCATGCGCAAACAGATTCGAACCCGTGTATTTTTTTACGAATTTGTTGAGTAAGATGATAAACGGCACCCAGAAAACTACGCAAAGCCCGTAAAAGAATACCATGGACATATTTCCGCGGTAAACGTATTGAAAAAGCGGTTCGGTCAAGCGGAAAAGCTGGACGACGTATATGCCCGCCAGAGTTATGGCGGCGAATATGAAGTATATAAGGGCGGTGCGCTTATCGTCGTTTCCGGCGGGAGTCACGACGGTTTCGTACACGCCGTCGTCCGAATAAACGTCTTGCGTTTCCGGCGCGTCGTTTGTCTGTATCGTAGCGTCTTGTGCGTTATCGTCCATATCGGAAATCCTTTGTCGTATAATCATCCATTCTAATTTACATATAGTATAACCGTAAAACGTATTTTTGTCAAAAGTTTTTGTCTTTTTAAGGCAAATTCGCAAAAAAAAGGGGCGAAACGCGTGATATTGCGCTTTGTCCCTTTGGAAGCGTTTTTACGGTTTTATCGATCGGGATCAATTAGCGAGGATATCCGTCACGACTTTATAAGCGGTATCGGCGGGTATTGCGAATCCCAGTCCTTCCACGTTGTCGCCGGTCGATTTCGCGTTTACTATGCCGATGAGCCTGCCGTCCATATCGAACATTCCGCCCCCGGAATTTCCCGAGTTTATCGAAGCGTTTGTCTGCAACAGCCGCATCGTTTTGCCTTCTACGGTAACGTCGCGGTCGAGCGCGCTTATTATGCCGTCGGTGACCGTTCCGCCCAAGGTGCCCAGGGGATTGCCTATGACTACCACCGGTTGACCCACTTTGAGCGATGCGGACGAGCCGAACACCGCGCACGTAAGTCGGGTGTCGAATCGGTCCAGACGCAGTACGGCGATGTCGTTATCGGGATCCGATCCGACCGTGGACGCCGTGTATGTCTGTCCGCCGCGCAAACGCACGGTTATGCTCACGGCGTTTTCCGTAACGTGGTGGTTGGTTATTATCGTTCCGTCAGCCGATATTATCACTCCGCTGCCGGCGCTTGTTCCGCGCTTTGTCACGGGTATGCCGCCCCAACTTGACGTTGTTGTTTCCACCGTGCAGTTTATTTCCACTACCGAATCGGCGACGGATTCCACTACTCGGGCGACGGTTTGTTCGCCGCCCGGCGATAAATCGCTTACGGTCCCGCCGTCCCTGTAATATATCACCGTCGTATCGTTTTTGCCCGCGGCGTACCCCGCGTATCCTGCCGTCAATCCTATCGCCGCGGCGAATATTATAAACAGGCATACGATGACGGCTGTCGCGCGGACGTTTTTTCCGCGCGCGGCAACTTTTATATCGTCGCGTTTCTCTTGCATAACGTTCCCTCCGTCGTTTTTTATATCTGATGATTATTCCCATAATACAGTAAAAAAGTGTGGACCGTGTGACGAAAACCGCAAATAAACTTGACAAATATGTCGTAAACACCTTACAATGGTCGTGCTGCGGAGTCCGCCGACGTGTTTACGGAAAGGCGGACCGACGCAATAAAGCTGGACGCGCCGACAAAATCTTTTTAATTGCGGTTACAGGCGTCTTTGCGGGCAAAGAGGTATTGAAAAATGAAAAAAACACTTGTAATAACGCGGACGGCGGTAATTGCCGCGCTTTACGCAGTCACCACACTGTTGCTTTATCCGATATCTTTCGGCCCTGTGCAGTGCAGAGTGAGCGAGGCGCTGACGATACTGCCGCTTTTTTATGCCGAAGCTGTTCCGGGGCTTGCGATAGGTTGCTTTATCGCCAACTGCTTTTCGGGCATGTGGACGGATATGGTTTTGGGGACGGCGGCTACGGTAGTCGCGGCGTCGGTAACGTATTTTTGCCGTAAGATATATCTGGGCGTTATCCCTCCCGTATTGTTGAACGCTTTTATCGTGCCCGTAATATTTTTATTGGCGGGCGATGCGAGCGAGCCTTACTGGTTTAACGTGCTTACGGTGGGCGCGGGCGAAGCGGTCGCCGTATTGATAGGAGGCGTGGCGCTGTATTTCGCGCTTTTGCCGGCCGTCAAAAGATACCGCTTTATGGCGGCAACGCGTTTTTCGGATCTTATGCGCGCAAAAAAGCAGACCGGACTGCCTGACGGGGCGTCCGAAAAATAAACATTCAAAGCTCAAATCGTTGAAAATTGTAACGGCGCATGATATAATAGGCGTATGAAAGCCAATCAAAGCAGATACGTGCTTGCGCTGGATCAGGGCACAACGAGCACGAGAGCTATAATTTTCGATGAAAACGGTGAGGCGGTCGGCTCGGCGCAAGAGGAGTTCCGGCAGATTTTTCCGCGCGCCGGGTGGGTCGAGCACGACCCGTCAGACATACTGGATTCGGCATGCGAAGTGATGAAACGGGCGGTAGCCGTAAGCGGGATAAACGCGGAACATATCGAAGCCGCGGGTATGACTAACCAGCGCGAGACAGTCGTCGCCTGGGACGCGGAAACCGGCGAGCCGGTTTACAACGCAATCGTATGGCAGTGCAGGCGCGGAGCCGACGAATGCGCGCGGCTTATAAAAGCGGGTTGCGAAAAACTCATATACGAAAAAACCGGACTTGCGCCCGACGCGTATTTTTCGGCTACCAAGATAAAATGGTTGCTCGATAACGTCGATAAAGCGCGTGAACTCGCAATAAGCGGAAAGTTGCGCGTGGGAACGGTGGATACATATTTAATGTACAAGCTGTCGGGAGGCGATATATTCGCCACCGACCATACCAACGCGTCGCGCACCATGCTGTACAATATACATAAAAAGGAGTGGGACGCGGACCTTTTGCGGTTGTTCGGCGTAAAACGGGAAATGTTGCCGTCGGTTTATCCGTCGGGGCATGTTTTCGGATACATGTCCGCCGACGTCCTCGGCCGCAAAATACCGATTTGCGCGGTGGCGGGCGATCAGCAGGCGGCGCTGTTCGGACAGCGTTGTTTTGCGCGCGGCTCGGTAAAGTGCACATTCGGGACGGGGTGTTTTTTGCTTGCGAATACCGGAGGCGACAGCATAGCGTCGCGCAGGGGGCTTATAACCACGCTCGCGGCCGACGCCGACGGTCAGCCGTGCTACGCTCTTGAAGGCAGCGTTTTTACCGGAGGGGCGGCGGTGCAGTGGCTGCGCGACCAGATGGGACTGATAAGTTCGGCGGAGGAAAGCGAAGCCGCGGCGTGCTCGGTGCCGGATTGCGGCGGAGTTTACGTGGTTCCGGCGTTTGTGGGGCTGGGCGCGCCGTACTGGGACAGCGACGCCCGCGGAACGATATGCGGGATAACCCGCGGCACGTCGCGCGGACACATAGTGCGCGCCACGCTGGAATCGATAGCGTACCAGTGTTTCGACGTGATACACGCTATGCGGCGCGATACGGGGATAGATATCGACCGGCTCGCGGTTGACGGCGGCGCGAGCGCGAACAACTTTTTGATGCAGTTTTTATCGGATATAACGGGGGCGGAGATAGTGCGTCCGCGCATAATCGAGACCACCGCTTTGGGCGCGGCTATGCTTGCCGCACGCACCGCCGGCAGCAGGACGGTAAACATGCTTCAAAAAGAAGATTTTGCCGACCGCGTTTTCAAGCCGCAAATTTCGGCGGACGAACGGAACGAAAAAATATTCGGTTGGAAGACCGCGGTCGCGAGGGCGAGATACAAACAATAAAGGGAGACAGCCATGGAAAAACTCGACGTATTCGGTTATATAGACAAGGCTTGCGCGGTTTTGGAAGAAAAACGCGAGAGTTACAATAAAAGCGCGGCTAAAATCGCCGCTTATCTCGAAAAAGCGTTTGAGGATTTCGACGCGCTCGTGGGCGTGACGTACAGGATAAAAACGGTACCGTCTCTCAAAGAGAAGATAATCCGCAACGATCTTTATAAACAGTTTCCGGCGGAAACTCTTGTGGGCGAATGCTCGGATATTGCGGGCATTCGTCTCGAATGCCGCTTTTTGGAGGACGAACGAGTTTTGTATAAAAAACTAGGTTCGCTGTTTTGTCACGAGGCGGAGGACGGATATTTTTATCCCGAGGGCCGCAAACACCTGCGACTGAAACTCGGCGCGCCTCAGCCGGAAAAGCAGAAAAACGGACTGGAAATTTACCGGATAGACGGATACGTCGTTTACGGCGGCGAAAAATATAATTACGAATTGCAAATAAAGTCGCTGGTAAACAGCTTTTGGTCGGAGATAGAGCATAAAATAATTTATAAAAACAAGAGGTTCATGCTCATTGACGGTTTTGTGAACGAACTTATGAGCAGTATAAACGAAAACCTCAAAAACATCGACAGGCAGCTCAATATGCTGTTTTGTCACTGTCTCGATACCTCGCAGTCGGGGCAGACCGCGGCGATAGGGAATATGCTTTTGGGACTTATAAACGAAGTGTTTTCCCGCGTGGTGGAGATACAGACCGGTATTTCGGTGAATATAAAGCCTTACAGTCAGGCGCTCGTAAAATATATTCTGGAATATTCATCGTTTGCGCACGGGGGCGGCGAGCGTAACGGCGGGGGCACGCCCGGCAGAGAGCCGTCTCCCTTCGGACAGACGGTAATGCGTTTTATGGACTGGATGCGTTTAGTGGATCTGACGCGTATAGGAGTGGGGCGTCCCATAAACTTCGACCATCCTTTCGTATACGAAAACGAAATGCAGGAAATCATAGGAAAGAAGTTCATATCCGAAATGAACGACGACTTTTTTTGCAACACGTTTTTCCATATACTGTTTTCAATGGAAGTCGGCGACGACATGCAGGATTTTTCCACTTACGTAAAATACTACGAATTGCGCATAGGGGCGAAAGACAAGTCCGAAGCAGGAAAAGTTTTGCTTAAGTACGAAATAGAAAGAGCCGACGTGGGGAAAATGGTATTGGAAAAAGAGATAAAACGGCTTGCCGGGATCGCGTGACAAAAGAGAATGAGATGCCGGCGCATTGATAAACGGCGTTGCCGGACGGGGGAGCATAAACATGAAAATAGGAATACTGACTTCCGGCGGGGATTGCCCCGCGCTTAACGCGGTCATACGCGGATTTGCCAAATATGCCTACAACAATATTGCGGACGTCGAGATATACGGCATAGCCGACGGTTACGGCGGACTTATAAACGGCGAGTACAAAAAAATGGAACCCGACGATTTTTCCGGCATACTCAACGTGGGCGGGACTATCCTGGGCACCAGTCGACAGCCTTTCAAAAAAATGACGGTGGAGGAAAACAATTCCACCAAAATAGAAAAAATGAAGCGCAATTATAAAAAGATGGGTTTGGACGCGCTTCTTACTTTGGGCGGCGCGGGGACGCACAAATCGGCGGCTCTTCTGTCGGCCGAGGGACTGAACATAGTCGGGCTTCCCAAAACGATAGACAACGACATCTTCGGCACAGACGTCACATTCGGATTTTATTCCGCGGTGGACGTAGCTACGGAGTGCATTGACCGCGTGCATACCACGGCGGCAAGCCACGGGCGCACCATGCTTGTGGAGATAATGGGCAACAAAGTCGGGTGGCTTACGCTGTACGCCGGAGTCGCGGGAGGCGCGGATATAATTCTTTTGCCCGAGATCCCCTTCGATACCGCCACCGTGTGCCGCAAAGTTCTCGAAAGAGCCGAGGCGGGCAAGGCTTTCAGCATAATTGCGATAGCCGAGGGGGCGCTGGAAAAGAGCGAGGCCGGACTCAAAAAAAAGGAACGGGCGCAAAAGCGCGGCGAGACCGGCGACGTGACGGCAACCAACCGTCTTGCCCGAGAGATAAACAAACGTACCGGAGTGGATACGCGCGTAGTGGTGCCGGGACATATCCAGCGCGGCGGAAGTCCCAGCGCTCTGGACCGCGCGCTGTCCACCGAAGTGGGCGCTTACGCCGGTTTTTTGTGCAAAGAAAGACTTTTCGGAACGACGGTAGCTATACGCGGAGACAAAATTACGCATAATAAAATAGAAGATATCGCCGGCAGGACCAAATGGGTGCCTCTCGATCATCCCATGATAGCGTCGGCGCGGCGGATCGGAGTATCTTTCGGAGACGGGCTTTGAGATAATGAGAACGTTTTACAAAGCGCCGTCATAATATTGTAAGACGGAAAACAGCGGAGAAAATAAGGTGTTTATAAAAGATGAATATATAAATCGCGAATACAGTTGGTTATTGTTCAATAAGCGCGTTTTAAGCCAGGCGGCGGACAAAAGCGTTCCCGTACTGGAACGTTGTAAATTCTTTTCCATATTCCGGAGCAATCTGGACGAATTCTATATGGTAAGAGTGGGCAGCCTGTTCAATCAGGCGGCGGTCAGCCCCAAGACGCGCGAGAACAAAACCGGACTTACGGCAAGCCGGCAGCTCGGAGGTATATTCGCCGAGACCAAAAAAATGTTTGCCGACGCCGATAAGATATACGGCGTTCTCAAAAAAGATCTTAAAGACAGCGGGATACGTCAGTTGCGCGGAAAACTCTCCGACTGCCGTCGGGCCGAGTTGAAAAAATATTTCGCGTCGTCGGTCATGCCGTTTCTTTCGCCCATGGTGCTGGACGCAAAGCATCCGCTTATGAGATTCGAAAACGCGCACGTATACTTGATACTCAGGTTGGAGCGCGGCGACCGCAAAATGATAGGCGTAATGCCGTTGCCGTCCAAGGTGAGACCCGTTTACGTGTTTTCCGGCAAAAAAGCCGAGTTCATAACTTTGGAGGACACCGTAAAAGAGCTGGGGCATCTGGCTTTTGCGGGTTATAAATGCCTCGGCAAAGCGCTTGCGCGGGTAACGCGCAACGCCGACTTCGAGACCGACGAGGCGGATTGCGACAGCGAATACGATTACGATTTTGCCAAATATCTGCGCGAGAAGATAGAAATGCGCGCGTCTTTCGGCGCGGTGAGGGTGGAGACCGACGGCGCCGACGACGAAATAATGGAATTCTTGACGGATAATCTCGACATAAAAAGCAAGCAGTGTTTTACGATCTCGCAACCGCTCGACTGCAAATATCTTGCCAAGATAGGCGACGACGTGCAGGGCGTAAACGTCGAAAAACTCAAATATCCGCAGTTTCGTCCGCGCGGAGGTAAAGCGGGAGACGGCAGTATTATAGCCCGCGTCATGCGCAAGGATATGTTTTTGTCGTATCCTTACGACAGCTTCGGTACGTTGGTTCGCCTGCTCGAAGAATGCGCCGACAGTAAAGAAGTGGCGAGCATTAAGATAACGATTTACCGGCTTGACGACCGTTCGCGCATAGTGGAGGCTCTCAAACGCGCCAGCGAAAACGGGATAGAAGTGACTGTGGTGATAGAGCTGTGCGCGCGTTTCGACGAAGAAAACAATATGTATTACGCCCGCGTGCTCAAAGAGGCGGGGTGCACCATATTTTACGGTGTGGGAAATTACAAGGTCCACTCCAAAATAATAAGCATAGTTTTGAACCGCGGCGGAGAGGTGAAATACATCACTCACCTCGGCACGGGAAATTACAACGAAGCTACGAGCAAACTGTATACCGACCTCAATATAATAACCGCCGACGAGAAGATCGGCCGCGACGGCGCGGCGTTTTTCCGCAATCTTGCCATAGGCAACATAGAGCAGGATTACGAGCGGTTGCTTATAGCGCCGCATTCGCTGAAATCGGGACTTTTGAAATATGTCGACCGTGAGATAGAAAAGGCCGAGCGCGGCGAGAAAGCGGCGGTGTACGCAAAAATGAACAGCCTGACCGATCTCGAGATGATAGACCGTTTTGTAAAGGCAAGCAAGGCGGGCGTAAAAGTAAAACTCATTGTGCGCGGTATATGCTGTTTGCTTCCGGGGCTTGAGGGCAAAACGGAAAATATAAGCGTTATAAGTATAGTGGGCAGATTTTTGGAACACTCGCGCGTTTACTGCTTCGGGGAGGGCGGAGAAGACGTGTTCATATCCTCGGCCGATCTCATGACGCGAAACACAGACAAGCGCGTGGAAATAGCCACTCCCGTGCTCGATCCCGACGTAAAAGCCGAAATATTCGCCAAAATGCAACTCATGCTGTCGGACAACGTAAAAGCCCGCATGCTTACAAGCGACGGAGAGTACGTGCCGTGTCCGCGCGGGGAAAACGAAAAACCGGTAAACAGTCAGGAAGATTTATTGTAAATTCGAATTTTATGTAAAAAACATCCGCGCCGTTTTAGACGCGGATGTTTTTGCGGTAAAAGTTTTCTTATCGTTCAGTTTTTTACGTAAGTTAAGCAAACCACTTCGCCGCTGCCTTGACCCATAACGGTTATGCCGTTACTTATGCAACGATTGTCTTTGTTGAAAATGCATTTGGCGTTACAGCTGACGGCGGTGTCGACGCTGTAATTTGCGGGAATGAAGTCGTCGGCGGCTTCAAACATGGAAGCGCGTTTCTTTTCGTCCGGCGAATAAGTGAGGCAATCGGTTTGAGCGCTGACGTCTATGTCTTTGGCGCAGCAGCAATAGCCTTTGTTGAACTTGCATTCTTTAAGTCCGCATTTGATGTCTTTCATGGTTTTTCTCTCCTTTTTGCAAGAATGGTTATCGGAGTTAGTTTTGCCCATAGGGAGCGCAAGATATTCGCTTTGAGCGCAATTATCTTGACAAGCGCGGCGCGTTTGATATAAAATACAATGGGGCGGAAGATACCGTGGTATAAGGAGACTTCGTTGCGTAAAAAATGCTTATTGGGTATCGTGAGCGTCGTATCGGCGGCATTTATCGCGGCTTGTGCCGCTTCGCCGGGACTTTCGGTCGCTCTTGTGCCGATCGTATGCTTTGCCGCGTATTTTTTAAGCACGATAGCCGGCGCGTGGATACTTGCGCTTGTTGCGGCGGTATACGTCGCTCTTTCGCTCGCGTTCGGAACTTTCGGGATATTTTCCGTGTGCGCGGCGGCGATCATCGTATTGCTTACCCTTCCGCGTCTGCTTGGCGGCAGATTGCCGAAGATGTGGGAACTTGCGCTTTGCGCGGCGGCGGGAGTTGTCGCGGTGTGCGCGTGTTTCGGGGTATATGCGACGGTGTGCCGATGTTCGGTCGTCGACGCCGTAGTCGAGTATTACGGTAAACTCGGCAACGACCCCGTCGTGATGTTTTTCGCCGAAAAAAATTACGACGGACTTACCGAGGATATCCTCGGGTACGCTCCTTTTTCGCCGTCCGACGAGTTGTACTCCGCGGACGCGCTCCGCGTGTTTGCCGAAAGCGTAGGGCGTGAACTGGACGGAAGCGTATTGTGGTATTTGTCGGGTTACGGAACGTTTACCGGCGGTATCGCGTTTGCGTGCTCCGCGGCTGCGGGGCAAGCGAGCGGCGTCGATACGCGCCTTCCGGCGATGAAAGATATGAGGTTGGGACATGGGTATCTTAAAGCCGTGGTGCTTCCGGTGCTGGCGTTCGCTCTTTTTTATCTGTACGAACCGATGCGTCCCGCGGTGCGCGCGGTAGTGAACGCGGCGGTCACGCTTCCCGCAACGCTTTGCGGTATAACGCTTTTATACCATTCGCTCGACAGGGTGCGCGGCAAGCCTAAAATAGCCGCAATGGCGGTCTTTTGGCTTGTGATCGCGTTGAGCGCGGTGTTTTACGAGTGGGGCTTGCTGATATTGGGGTTTATCGGACTCGCCGATTGCGTTATAAACGCGCGCAGGTGGCTGGACTGGGCGCTCAGTTGACGGATACTATAAAAATTACCTAAAAGAGGTGTAAAATAATGAAAGTGATACTTAAAGCCGACGTCAAAGGGCAAGGGAAAAAGGGAGAGATAATAAACGTATCCGACGGATACGCGCGTAATTTTTTATTTAAGAACGGACTTGCCGAAGAAGCCACGGCCTCTACGATAAACAGCGCGCGCATTTCCGCCGAAGCCGCCGAACACCGTAAAGCCGTGGAAAAAGCAGCCGCGCAGGAATTAAAAAAGAAGTTGGACGCCGAGTCGGTGACGGTAAAGATAAAAGTGGGCGAATCGGGCAAGCTGTTCGGCGCGCTCAACACCCAGAACATAGCCGACGCGCTTGCCGAAAAGGGCATAAACGTGGATAAGAAAAAAATAGTTATATCCGAGCCGATAAAGGCTTTGGGGCGTTATACAGTAACCGTTAAATGTTATGCCGAGATATCGGCGAAACTCGCCGTAACGGTAGAGGCTTTGTGACGTAAAAGATAAAATCAACTTTTTATAGGAGAAACGATAGATAACCATGGCAAACGACCGTAACAAACTCAACAAAAATCTTGCCCAAATGCTTAAAGGCGGAGTAATAATGGACGTTACCACTCCCGCCGAAGCGGAGATCGCCCAGGAAGCGGGCGCGGTAGCCGTAATGGCGTTGGAGCGCGTGCCAGCCGATATCCGCCGCGACGGAGGGGTGGCGCGCATGAGCGACCCCCGCATGATAAAGGGTATACAGGCGGCTGTGACCATTCCCGTAATGGCGAAGGCGCGCATAGGGCACATAGTGGAGGCCCGCGTACTGGAAGCCTTGGGAATAGATTATATCGACGAGAGCGAAGTGCTCACTCCCGCCGACGACGCGTACCATATAAACAAGCATGAATTTTCGGTGCCGTTCGTATGCGGCGCGCGCGATCTCGGCGAGGCATTGCGCCGGATAGGCGAGGGAGCGTCCATGATACGCACCAAAGGCGAAGCCGGCACCGGCAACGTGGTCGAAGCGGTGCGGCACATGCGCCGTATGATGAGCGAGATCAGGCTGCTCGCCAATAAACCCGCCGAAGAACTCATGAGCTATGCGAAAGAAACGGGCTCTCCTTACGATCTCGTTAAATTCGTAGCTAAAAACAAAAAACTTCCGGTTGTCAATTTTGCCGCGGGCGGAGTGGCGACTCCCGCCGACGCCGCGCTAATGATGACTCTGGGCGCCGAGGGCGTGTTCGTCGGCTCGGGCATATTCAAATCGAGCGATCCAAAAAAGACTGCGCGCGCCATAGTTTTGGCTACCGCGCATTATAACGATCCCAAACTTATCGCCGAAGTCAGCGAGGATCTCGGTTCGCCCATGCGCGGGATAGAATTGGGAACGCTCAGCGAGGGTGAAAAACTTGCCAACCGCGGCTGGTAAAACGGAGAACGGTAAGCCCGTCGTGGGCATACTCGCGCTTCAAGGCTCGGTGGCGGAACATGAAAGGGCGCTGAAACGGGTGGGAGTAAATACCGTGCGCGTGCTTAAAGCCGAACATCTCGACGGATTGGACGGCATAATATTGCCGGGCGGCGAAAGCACTACCATAGGCAAGCTGTTAAAACTGTTCGATATATTCGAACCGCTGAAAGTGAAGATAGAAAGCGGATTGCCCGTATTCGGAACCTGCGCCGGACTTATTTTGTTGGCAAAGGAGATAGAGGGCGAACAGCCGCATTTGGCTGCGATGGATATCCGCGTGCGCAGGAACGCTTACGGCAGGCAGATAGACAGCTTTTGTTCCCGTGCCGTTATCCCGGAATTTTCCGGCGCGCCTTTGGAACTTGTGTTTATACGCGCGCCGTGGATAGAAAAAGTTTTCGGCAAAGCGAGGGTGGTCGCGGAGATCGACGGACACATAGCGGCGGCAAGACAGGACAATATGCTTGTTACCTCGTTCCATCCCGAATTGACTTCCGATATCACTGTGCACCAATATTTTACGGATATGGTAAAGGCGCGCATGAAAGACATGCGCGGTAAAGACGCGGAGACCGAGGCGTAAGATGGATAAAAACTTTTTGCGCGTTGCGGCGGCCGATCCCGAAATACGGGTCGCCGATACCGAATACAACGCGGACGCGATAATAAATACTGTAAAAGCGGCGGCGAAAGAGGGCGTGCAGGCGCTCGTTTTTGCCGAACTCTGCGTTACCGGATACACGTGCGGAGATCTGTTTTTTCAGCGCACGCTTACGCGCGGCGCCGAACGCGCTGTAAAAAAAATAGCCGAGCGCACCGCCGACACCGGCATGCTTGTTTTTGTGGGGCTGCCCGTAAGGTGCGACGGCAAATTGTACAACGTGTGCGCCGCGTTGCAGGGCGGAAAGATACTCGGGCTTATACCCAAGACCCATTATCCCGATTACGGCGAATTTAACGAGCTCAGATATTTTACGCGCGCAGACGAACCGAGGAAAATCGATTTTGCGGGGCAGGTCTGCGATATGGCGCAAATGCTGATCGTGGCGGACGGCGACGTTACGATAGGGGCGGAAATATGCGAGGACTTGTGGGCGCCCGCGCCTCCGTCGTCCGATTGCGCCGCTGTCGTTACGTTCAATTTGTCGGCAAGCAGCGAGGAAGTCGGCAAAGCGCAAACGCGCCGTACTCTCGTTTGCGGGCAGTCTTTGCGCACCGCGTCGGCGTATGTGTATTGCGATGCGGGACGCGGCGAAAGCACTACCGACCTGGTCTTTTCCGGACATTCCGTTATTTGTGAAAACGGCCGTATACTTTCCGAAAACAGCCCCTTTAAACACGATCTATTGACTATCGCCGATATCGATATCGGATTTCTTTCTTATTTGCGTCTTAAAAACAATACGGTCCTGCCTAAAAACAGCGGGCGCGTGCGTGCGGATATCTCTTTGCCGGAATACCGCGGCAAACTTAAACGCGACGTTTCGCGGTTACCGTTCGTGCCGGAGAGCGCCGATAAAGAAAAGCAGGCCGAACTGATACTCAATATACAATCCGAGGGATTACGTAAGCGTATATCCCATACGGGTTTAAAAAAGCTTGTGCTTGGAGTTTCGGGCGGACTCGACAGCGCGTTGGCACTGTTGGTATGTCGCAGAGCGCTAAAAGCCGCGGGTTTGCCGGACAAATCGCTGTTGGCGGTGTCCATGCCGTGTTTCGGCACCAGCGCGGAAACCGCGGACAACGCTCTCGCGCTTGCAAAAGAGAGCCGCGCCGACCACCGCACCATAGACATACGCGACGTCGTGGAAAAACATCTTTGCGATATCGGACATACGCCCGGCGTTTACGATACGACGTACGAAAACGCCCAGGCCCGTATGCGCACCATGATACTCATGGATTTGGCAAATGCGGAAAACGGACTTGTGGTAGGCACCGGAGATCTCAGCGAAGCGGCGCTCGGGTGGTGTACGTATAACGGCGACCATATGGCTATGTACAATGTGAACGCGTCGGTGCCCAAAACGCTTGTCAAATTTCTCACTGCTTACGAAGCCGAACGCATCGGCGGAAAAACGCGCGAAGTTTTGCTTAATATTCTCGGCACGGATATAAGTCCCGAGCTGTTGCCCGCCGAAAACGGAAAGATATCGCAAAAAACCGAACAGATAATCGGCTCGTTTGAACTCAACGACTTTTTTCTGTACTATGCCGTAAAGCACGGTTGCCCGCCGCAGGCGGTATTGGAGTACGCGGCCGCGGCTTTCGGCGGCAACGCCGACGGATACCGCGAAAGTCTTGTAAAGTTTTATAAACGGTTTTTCTCGTCGCAGTTCAAACGCTCGTGTTGTCCCGACGGCGTCAAAGCCGCGTTTTCGCTTTCGCCTCGCGGCGACTGGCGCATGCCAAGCGACGCTTGCGTAAAATTGTGGGTGGAAGCTGTCGAAAAAAGCGGCGGTTGCATATAATAAAGCTGTATGTTCGGCTTTGCAAAAAAGAAAAAGCAAAAAAAGCGTTCGGTGGCATTATGCCTCGGCGGAGGCGGCGCGCGCGGATTTGCGCATATCGGCGCGGTAAAAGCGTTTGAGGAAGCGGGGCTCTTGTTCGATACGGTGGCGGGCACCAGCGTGGGGAGCCTTGTGGGCGCTCTGTACGCCGCGGGAGTAAAAAGCGAAGTAATGACGCGCTACGCCGAGTCGATGAGCATGCGCAACGTGCACAACGGTATAGTCATCGCTCCCAACGATCCCATGAAGATAGGCAGGATAGTTACCGAGCTTATCGGAGTGAAAGATATCGCGTCTCTCAAAATTCCTTTTGCGGCGGTCGCCGTAGACTTGGTGCAGGCAAAACAAGCGGTGCTTACCGAAGGCAATGCGAGCGTTGCGGTGGCCGCGTCGTGCGCGGTGCCGGTGCTGTACCGTCCGGTGGTCGTCGGAGGCAGACATCTCTGCGACGGCGGACTCATGAACAACATCCCCGCCGACGTGTGCCGCATGCTGGGAGCCGACAGCGTAGTCACGGTGGACGTGAATCCTTCCCGCGGGAGCGGAACTTCCGGCACCGGACTCATAGATATCGCCAAGGCTACCTTCCAGATAATGATGTCCAATTCTTCTACCGAGGGCTTGCGTTTAAGCGACGTTATAATTGCGCCGGATACCGGTAAATTCTCGTCTACAAGCAAAAACGGCTGGCAGGAAATGATAGAACTCGGGTATAATGCGGCAAAAGAAAAGATAAACGAAATAAAGCGTCTATTCGAACAATAATATATAATTTCGGGAGGATACCATGGCGCGAGATAGAGGCGGCAACTCAAATAACACTAAGATATGGTTTGCGCGGATAATACTTGCGGCGGCGCTTATCGCCGCTTTGCTTGTAAGTCTTATTTGGACGGATACGATAAACCGTAAAATGGGACTTGTCCGTACGGTGGAGAGCGAATACGACGGCAACAGTCCGGACGAGGCGTTACGGCTGGGCGGAGACCTTAACGTGCATTTTGTGGACGTAGGGCAGGGCGACGCCTGTATAATAGAACTTCCGGACGACAAAAATATGCTCATAGACGCCGGCGACACTCACTCTGCCAACACGAATAAACTTCTCGATTACATAGAGCGGAATATAAATGACGACGACGGCAGCGATATAGAATATTTCGATTACGTTATTCTCACGCACCCCGACAGCGACCATTGCGGCGGCATGGCAAAGGTGCTCGAAAAATATCCGGCGAAAGTTTTTTACCGTCCCAACGTATATTCCAGATATAAGGACGGAGAGGTCGGCGACGATTTCGTGGACCCTGCGACCGAGATACTTACCGAAACGGGAAATAACAAAAACAACATAAAAACTACCCGGGCGTACGACAACGCGATAAAAGCGGCGTACGGCGGAAGACCGGAAGGGACGGATACCGAGGTGGTCATCACCGACCCGTCGGATTCCGACACCGGTACGATAGCGCCCGATATGGAAAAGGATGCGCCCGACTATTATACCTTTACTTTTTACGCGCCGGTAAAAGCGTCGTTTAAAGACAACAACGATTATTCGCCGGTAATGATACTCGATTACCACGGCAAACGCTTTATGCTTTCCGGCGACGCCGAAAAAGAGGGGGAGGCGGGATTTGTCGCCGAAGCGTTGAAAGGGCAGGGGAAGTATTCGGTTTTCGACGAAAACTTTACCGTAGACGTGTTCAAGCTCGGACATCACGGAAGCCGGACTTCGTCAAGCGAGGCTTTTATAGAAGTTATGACGACTTCCGCCAATCGTTCAAACGTTATAGCCGTTATTTCATGCGGAGAGGACAACGATTACGGACACCCCCACAAAGAAGTGCTGGAAAGATTAAAGAGCATGGGCTTTGACGACAAAAATATAGTCCGCACCGACGTGAACGGCACGATAGCCATGTCGGTGCGCGGGAGCGATAACGGCGACGGCACTTACGGATATCAACTGTATATGGGCGCCGAAACTGTGCGGCGCAGCGCCGCTACGGTCGGTAACGACGCGGTGCGGCTTACCTGGACGGAGATAGTCATACTGGGGATAGTAGTCGTTATAGTCGTTTTGATAGTTTCGCCGATAGTGCGCGACATGCGTAAAAGCGCGCGCAAAGCCGCGCGTAGATCCGGCTCTGGTGGCGGAGGACGCCGCGGATGAGCGGCCCCGAAAAAAAATTTATCGGACGCGACCGCTTTTCGCTGCGCGATTCGCCGGTGTTCGGCACTGTGGCGGTAATGCTGTTCACGCTTGGGATAGTGTTGTTGCCCGGCGAGAAACTCGGCGCGCTGTTTCTCGGACACGGCGGGACCGATGCGAAAAATCTCGGCAACGCGGTATTCCGTGCGATAGGCGTCGTTTTTATGATATTGCTTGCTCTCGATCTCGGGTTGGACGTCTTTTCGTTTTCGGGACGGAGGCTGGGAATGCTGCTTGCGCTTCCGTTTATCATAGTGGTGATAAACAACGCTCCGCTTGTCGGACTTGCGACCGGAGAGGTGGAAATATCGGCGTCGGCCGGCAGTTGCGCGATATTCGTTCTTAACTGCCTGTTTGTCGGGTTGTTTGAAGAATCTGTTTTCCGCGGAGTTCTGTTTCCGCTGATACTGCGCAAAATGCCGAATACGCGGTCGGGTATATTTTGGTCGGTGATCATATCGTCGGCGCTGTTCGGCGCGTTGCATATAGTGAACATCTTTGCGGGCGCTCCGGCGGCTGTGATAATGCAGATAGGGTACAGTTTTCTTGTGGGCGCGATGTGCGCCGTTACCATGCTTTTGTGCCGCAACGTATTTTTGTGCGCGCTGTTGCACGGAGCGTTCAATTTTTGCGGACTTATTGCCGACGACCTCGGCACGGGACAGGTTTGGAACGGTATCAATATTTCGCTTACTGCCGCGGTGGGCGTTGCGGCGGTACTGTACGGCGTATTTTTAATGTTGAAAGCGGTGCGGACCGACACGGCGGAAAAATTGTTTACGGATACCCGCGCGGATGATTCGGAAAAAGTCGAAAATTGAATAGTCGCGATAAATAAAAAAGGAGCGTTCGTATGCGAGCGCTCCTTTTACGGTCATGTTGAAAATATCATGTATGTCAGAACTCGGTTTTCACCAGCGAATACGACGGACGGTAAAGAGGACTTTGCCCGTCTTTCCAACTTCCCGAGAGATCGAAGGCTTCGGGGCCGACCGCTTCCGGCTCGTCCGTAGGCGCAAAATGGTGGGGCCCCATAAGATTGCGGAGCGACGAGGTAAGTTTTACTCGTACGGTGTTTTTGCCGGGAGTCGCCATGTCGGATATGTCGGCGGCGGTGTCGAACAACAGTTTTTTATGTTTGCCGTTTATCTCGATTTCGGCAGTCTGCCATCTGCCGTCTATTTCAAGCAGGCATCCGCCGTCGGGACAATTTATTTCGCTTTCGAAAGTAATGCTGCCGGCAAAAGTCGCGTATCCGTCGGTCACAAAATTTTTAACGTACGGCTTTTTGTCGGCTATATAAAATCCGTCGCAAAGCATTGTGCGCGGGGTTTGTCCGTTGCGGGGCGATATCGGATACACGCCGAAATCTCCGGCAATATACACGCTTTCTAACGACGTGTCGTATACCATGCAGTTTCTCAGGCTTTCGGTTACGCCCTCGCCGAACAGAGCATAATAGACGTTTTCGCTTTGGAAGTAGTCTAGTGTCACAACTATTTCGTTAACGCCTTTTTTTACGAGCTTTGACGCGTCGTAGATATTTACTTTGGGCTCGTGCGGCAACGTGTCGGATCCGTTTACGGGCACGCCGTTTATGCTTACGCTTAAAGTGTTCATATCCTCGGCGTATACGTTGAGGTCGGAGGGGACGGAATCGCAACGGAATTCGTACATTAGTTTCAATTTGCCCTTGTAGCGTTTTTCAAGCAGTCGAGAAAAAATGGCAATAAGCGCTTCCGGCTCGCCGAACGCGTCGTCGCCCAGCGCATAGCGGGCCTTATCAAGCATAAGAGTGTTTACGGTGGAGCTTATAACTTTCTGCGTCCCCGCGAGTTTTACTACCGGCTTTTTAAGTTCGGGCAGCGGAGTTTCGTTGCAGGTGAACAGCAATTCGCTTTGTCCCGCGCGCAGAGCGCGGCGCAAAGGTAAAGGCGCGGATACCGTTAAGGTATCTATATCGAGTTTTCTCACTGCCGTGGCGCCTTTTACCGAAAGCTCGTAAGTTTGTTCTTCCGCCGAAGGATTTATAACGAAAACGAATTTACCGGCGTCGGTGTCGCGCATGCAGGAGCGCAAAAACTTATTGTCTATGCCGTAGGGACGGGCGTCCTTTATTTCTTGTAATGTGCAGTTGGAAACGAGGTCACGGCAATCGACTTTTTTGCCGTCGATAAATTCCGGCGCGTTGCCGAGCAAAAGAATTTTTCCGCCGCACGAAAGATATTTCCGTATTAGCGAATAAGTGGTCGCCGCAAGATTTTTCAGCGGAGGCAGGATAAGATAGTCGTAACGGCATTTACCGCATATAAGTTTTCCGTTTTCGGCGCTTCCGTACTTTTTAAGGAGGACTTCGTCAACGTAATGGTGGGGGATATGGTTTTCGCCGAGCTTTTCCGCCCAGCCGATAAAATCGGCGTCGAGTTTACCCACGTTGAATCCGTCGCAATCGCGTTTATAATCTATATACGCGCTTGTCACCGGATGCAGAATACAGGCGTTCACCGTCTCGTTACTGTGCCCGATCAGCGCGCCCAGCCGCGTGTAATATTCGTTGAACCGCTTAAAACCGTCGTTTATCCAGGGGTTGAGCGGAGTATAGTGCTGTGGATAATCGCGCTTGCGCTGACCGTATTCGCTGGACGGAAGTAAGTGGTGGCACATCACGTTGACTCCGCCGAGATACTGGTAATCGAGGATTCGTTTGAGTTCGCGCGGTGTGTCGTCCCATCAGCAACAACCGAAAGTTTCGGTAAGTATACGGTTTTTGCCGGTTTGGGCCGCGACGCTTCCCACCTGTTTTACCGGAAGCTCGCTTCCTATACCGCGTCCCAGCCAGTCTATTCCCGGGATATGTTCGTATTCGTAAAACGGCATCACGCCGCCGCAACACATCATCTGCCCGCCGAGGCTGGTTTCTTCTATATAATGTCCGGTAAGCGCCACTCCGTTTTCTTGACAGAAACCGTAAACTTTTTCGGCGAAATTGCGCAAAAACAATTCCCGCATGCCCGACCAGTATTTGTATCGGAATTCCTCGTAACCGCTTTTTTCGGCGAATAAAAGCCCCAGTCCGTTTAAGATGTCTTCGCCGTATTTTTCACGGAAGTACGTTGCTATCATTGGGGTATAGGACGTGCCCCACCTGAAATACTGCGGTTCGTCGGTAAAAAATCCTTTCAGTTTTTCGGCGAACTTTTTACCGTAACGGCGTTTGTACTCTCTGTGCGTAAGGTCGAGAAATTGTTCCGTCACTCGCGGGTTGAGCACGTCTACGGTGGATACGGAAACGTGGCGGAACACGTTAAGGTACCGTTTTCCTTTTTCTCCCTTGTCCGCGCGGATAAGAGAGTTTGGAGTTATTTCGTAACTGACGAAAGCCGACGGATCGAATTCTCCCGCGGCGTAACTAAGCGACATATCTCGGTTTTGTTCGTCATCAAGCAGTTTGCCGCCCACAAATCCGCTGGGCCAGCCGTTTTCGTCATACATGTAAGCGTCCATGTCCAGCTCGGCGGCTTTTTCGCAACAGGCGTCGCAACACTCCATCCACTCGTTTCCCAGGTATTCGGTGATGAGTCCGCCGCGGGCATGCATAAAAAATCCGCCGATACCGCATGCGTGCATCCATTCTATCTGTTCGGTCAAACGTTTTTTGTCGAGTTTGTCGTTCCAGCTCCAAAAGGGCAGCGGGCGGTAATCGCGGATATATCCGGGCGAGGCGAGGTCGCGGGCAAGATCGTCTACGGTTTTCATATCGTATAACTTCCTTATTTTTATAGTACTTTTATATTGTAACACGCGCTCGGCGATTGCGCAACCGATTGCGCCGAATCGATTGACTAACGATATGAAAATACGATATAATGTAAGCGTAATATTTAAGCGGAGAAAAGCATATGAAGATAATATGTAACGGAGCGGATCTGTCCGATGCGGTAAGCAAGGTGTACAAGGCGGCAAGCGCCCGCACCACCAACGTTATATTAGAGGGTATCAAGCTAAAAGCGTGCGACGGAAGTCTTACGCTTACCGCCACCGATTTGGAACTGGCGATAGAAAAGTGCATAGTCGCCGACGTTCTTATAGAAGGCGAGACGGTAGTGCCCGGACGTTTCTTTTCGGAATTCGTGAAAAAGCTCACATTCGACAGGATCGAACTGAGTTTGAACGAAGCCAACCAGCTTAAAATAAAATACACCGACAGCGAAGGCATGTTGCAATGTATGGACCCCGCCGAATATCCGCAGATAAAAGAACTGGGCGAGGCGCAGTCTTTCGGCGTGACGAAAAAGGAATTTAAGGACCTTGTAAACAAAATAGCTTTTTCGGTAAGCACCGACGACGCGCGTCCCATGCTTAAAGGCGTTTTGCTTGAGATAGGCGACGATACCGTGACCGGCGTCGCTTTGGACGGTTACCGTCTTGCGAAATGCGTAAAACCCATAGAAAAGACCACCGCCATGATGAGCGCGGTAGTTCCCGCGCGCTGCATAGTCGAGATAGCGAAACTCTTGGAGGACAACGACGACGTAGTCGAAGTGTTGATACAGCGCAACTATATGCTTGTCGACCTCGGACACACGCGCGTTACCACCCGTCTGCTCGACGGCGATTTTATAAACTATAAGCAGATAATACCCGGGGCTTTCGAGAGCACCGTCACCGTACCCAAAGACCAGTTTGAAGCGGGTTTGGAGCGCGCAATACTGCTTGCGCGTTCCGATAAAAACAACCTTGTTCGGTTTGACGTGAAAGAAGGCATTATGCAGCTTTCGTCAAACAGCGACATAGGCAACATCACCGAAAAGATTCCGGTGAAACTCAACGGTATGGATATTGCGATTGCCTTTAACGCGCGCTATTTTACCGAGTTGCTCCGTTATACCGATTGCGACAATATTGTCATCAAATTCATAAATTCGGTAAGTCCCTGCGTTGTTGTCCCTGCCGGCGGACTGGAAGACTTTATGTATCTGATTCTTCCGGTGCGCATGTTAAATTGATTTTTACATTAAAACAGCGGTAAATCTCTTGCATTTTGCATAAAATTATTGTAGAATAAAAAAGCTCGGGTCACGTTACCGCCGTAGCGCGACCCGATAACCTTATTTGATTGTGCTCCTGTGGCTCAGTTGGTAGAGCGAGTGATTCGTAATCACTAGGTCAGCGGTTCAAGTCCGCTCAGGAGCTCCAAAACATAAAAAACCGTCCGTTTTTCGGGCGGTTTTTGTATATAAAAACAAATGGGAGTAAAATGGATGTTGACGAAATATACAGTAAAGTGGTATAATTGCGGTCGGATGGGCGGCAAACGGAATGTTTTAGAAAAAGCTCGATTCGTACTATGGAACGGAGGATCTGATTGGGGTTTTGGGGCGGCGCGGAAAATTGAGCGTCGTGGACTTATCCGCATACGCTAACGGTAAACGCGAAAGAGGGCGAAACAGTGGACAAAGAATATTTTAAGCTTACGGCAGGAGAAGAGGCGTATATACGCGAGGGCGAATCGAAAAGGCAGGAGCTTTTGTCGCGTTACGCAACGCGCAACGAGCAGGCGATCTTTCCGGAGCAGGGTCGGTGCGACGTCATGCGACCGACGTTTTCGCGCGACGTGGACAAAATCATTTACTGTCCGCTCTACAGCAGATATTCGGATAAAACACAGGTGCTGTCGTTTTTTAAGAACGACAATATCACCCGCCGCGCTTTGCACGTGCAGCTTGTTTCCAAGATCGCGCGCACAATCGGGCGGGCGTTAAGACTTAATTGCGATTTGATAGAAGCGATAGCGTTGGGGCACGATATCGGGCACGCGCCGTTCGGACACAAGGGAGAACGTTATCTCAGCGACTGTTATCAAAGAGGTTGCGCAAAGGCCGGGCGCGCGCCGCGGTATTTTAACCATAACGTGCAAAGCGCGCGATATTTCAGAAAAATGACCCTAAATTACGATATAAGTTTGCAGACGCTCAGCGGAATAATTTCGCACAACGGCGAAAAAGTGTGCCGCGAGTACGCGCCGTCGAAGTTATCGGGGTTTAAGGAGTTCGATTTTATATTGGAAAAATGCACGACGGACAACGAATTCCATAAAACTCTGCGTCCCGATACTCTTGAAGGCTGTGTGGTGCGTTTAAGCGACATTATCGCGTACATAGGAAAAGACCGTCAGGATCTGTATTATGCCGACATGTACGAAAAATCGCAGTATTTTAAGCCCACTATTTTGGGGAACAGCAATGCCGGAATAATTTCCAATACCGTGACTAATATAGTAAAAAACAGTATAGACTCGCCGTCGCTGAATATGGACGCCAAAGTGTTTGAAGAATTTGAGATACTGCTTAAAGATAACTATTTGCAGATCTACGGCGACGAAGTCGTGACAAAGAATTATTCGTCAGTGGAAACTCTTATGGACAAGCTGTATTTTGTTCTGCGCGGCGATATTATAGACGGGAATGAAGATTCATACGTTTATAAACATCATATAAACAACAAATTTTACAAAGTGAATTACGAAAAGGCCGGTATACGCGAGCATGCCGACGATATTGTGACCGACTATATTTCCGGCATGACCGACGATTATTTTATCGAGTTGTGCCGCAAATTGCATATCGACGACGATATCATGTCACGGATAAAATACCGCGGATACTTCGATCAGAATTGAATGTAGTCGGAGAGCTGCGAAAAATCGTCTATACAAAGGAGCGCTCCGTTGTGCTTTATGCCGCCTACGGCAATTACCGACATACCGCAGTTAAGCGCGGCTTCTATGCCCGCAATCGAATCTTCGAAAACCAGGCATTTTTTCGGTTCGGATTTTATTTTATCGGCTGTTGCAACGAAAATATCCGACGCGGGTTTTTTCGGAAATTGAATTTTTCCGTCTATAACGTCATTAAACATGTTTTCGAGCCCGAATTTGTTTATAAGTTCCGAGGTTGTGCTTGCCGACGACGCAACCGCGGTTTTTATAA
>CATKCE010000134.1 GCA_949744905.1 uncultured bacterium | reverse complement strand
GCTTTAAGGTCGATAGCCTCAAGTAGTTCTTTTATGGCTTCGGCGCCCATTCCCACGCGAAAAGCGTTTTCGCCCCACTTCTCTCTCGCTTCGGCAAGTTTGGCGTCGGAAAGTATCTGCTTGTATTCGAGGTCGGTCTCGCCCGGATCGAGCACCACGAAGTGCACGAAATACACCACTTGTTCGAGCGCCTTGGGAGTCATGTCGAGCAATAGACCTATACGGCTGGGCACTCCGCGGAAATACCATATATGGGTAACGGGAGCGGCAAGCTCTATATGCCCCATGCGCTCGCGGCGCACTTTGCTCTTGGTGACTTCAACACCGCATTTGTCGCATATAACGCCCTTGTAACGAACGCGCTTGTATTTTCCGCAATGGCACTCCCAGTCCTTGGTGGGTCCGAAAATACGTTCGCAGAACAAGCCGTCTTTTTCGGGCTTTTGCGTGCGGTAGTTTATCGTTTCGGGTTTGGTTACTTCGCCGTGGCTCCACTCTCTTATCTTTTCGGGACCGGCGATAGCTATCTGCATGGAATCGAAATTGTTTAATTCAAACATATCTGCTCTCTCCTCTCTCTACGCCTTCTTGCCTTTTTTCTTGGCTTTGGACTTATCGTCTTCGAAATCTTCTCCGAATTCTTCGTCAAGGTCGTCGAGGTCGCCGTCAGCAAACGGGTCTTCCAACTCGTCGAACGAGAAGTCGTCTTCGTCGGAGAACAGATTACCCGTCGCCTTGTCGTCTTCGCCGAGGTCGTCGGTAAACAGATCGTCGCCGAGAATATCGATCTCGTCGTTAAAGTTGATCTCGCCGGCTTCGTAATGCTTAAAGCGGGTCTTTTCTTCCGGCTCGTCAAGTTCGTCCTCGATAAGGTCTTTAATGCCTATTTCGACTTTATCTTCGGTGAGCACCTTAACATCGAGAGCCAACGCCTGCAACTCTTTTATTAGCACCTTGAACGACTCGGGAACTCCGGGCTCCGAAATATTGAGACCTTTAACTATCGACTCGTAAGTCTTGACACGGCCCACGACGTCGTCGGATTTTACCGTCATGATCTCTTGCAGGATATTCGCCGCGCCGTACGCGTACAAAGCCCAGACTTCCATCTCGCCGAAACGCTGTCCGCCGAACTGCGCCTTGCCGCCCAAAGGTTGCTGTGTAACAAGAGAGTACGGTCCGGTACTGCGGGCGTGGATCTTGTCGTCTACCAGGTGGATAAGTTTTATCATGTACATGTAACCCACGGTAGCGCGGTTTTCGAAAGGTTCGCCCGTTCTGCCGTCGTACATCTGTATCTTGCCGTCGACTTTACCTTCGGGATTGACGAATCCGTTTTCGCCCAAAAGTTTTTGTATATCGCTCTCGTGCGCGCCGTCGAACACCGGAGTGGCGACTTTCCAGCCCAGCGCCTTGGCCACTAAACCGAGGTGTACTTCCAATACCTGGCCTATATTCATACGCGAAGGAACGCCGAGAGGGTTGAGGACTATTTGGAGCGGCGTGCCGTCCGCCATGAACGGCATATCTTCCTCGGGCAGTATGCGGGAT
>CATKCE010000133.1 GCA_949744905.1 uncultured bacterium | reverse complement strand
TTCGGTTAAACCGTGAACGACGTTCGCGTAAGGTTGTTTCGCTACGCTCAACAATCCCGCCTTTGAAACCTGACGGTTTCAAAGGTCGTTACTAAAAGTAGCGTAACGGCAAAGCGCGCAATATGAATGTTTTGATAAAGTGCGTTTTGACATTATGTTGAACCCGACATAAGGGCAAAACGCAACGGCACAGATTGTCCCCGAGCAAAAATATCGGTAACAATAAAAACAAAAATATGAAGGAGAAGAAAACAATGAAAAAAGCAGCAAGATTCATTTGGTTGGTTGTTGCACTGCTTATGTTGTCCACAGTTGTGCTTGTGGCGTGTCAAAAGTCGCAAAGCGTTAAAATATCGACGTCTTCTGCAATGGTAGCAGTAGGCAAGACAATAACGCTTCCGTATGAATTGACCGGCAAAGGCGAACTCACTTGGACGACCAGCGACGCGGCTGTTGCCACTGTTACTGACGGCAAGGTTACCGGTGTTAAGGAAGGTACCGCCACAATCACGGCAGCACTCGGTACTGCTAAGGCTACTTGTAAAATCACGGTTATTCCTGCAAACAGCACGTACACCGACGATTTGAAAAACTACACAAACAACGGTTATATGAACAATACTCCGTCCAACTGGAACGAGATGGACTATCAAAATAACGATGATACGGCGATTATCAACAATACTACGTCATCGTTCTTTGGATACGATTATGCGTTGAAGGACGATACTAAGGGGAGAGTTAAAGCCGACGGCACGCTGAATATCGAAAACATCGATTTCGAACATCACGTTGTTACTTACGAAGCAGCAACCAAGCTCGAAGATGTAACCGATGAATATGCGGACGCTTGGGGGCTTACTGCGGCTCAAAAGAAGGCAGGCGGATACGTTTGGAGAATTACATTGCGTGACGACCTTGCTTGGGACGACGGAACGCCCATCAAGGCGCAAGACTTTGTGTACTCTATGAAAGAACAGCTTAATTATCTGTTCCAGCCTTTCCGTGCCAATACATATTGGAGCGGAAACGGAATGAAGATTCACAACGCTAAAAATTATTACTATCAAGGTAGAACGGTAGACATTCCCATTGACGGACTTACAATAGATAAGCTGACCGCAGGCACAGACGGTAAGTATACCTATAACGGTCAATCTATATACTTGGCGCTTCGCACAGCCAATGCTACTCTTGACGGTGATTCGGTCGGCGATTATATTGATGCTTTCGGTGAAGAGATATTCGATATGGAAGCTTGGGCCGTGCTCGAAGCAGCTATGGATAATAAAGAAAGCGGCAGAGCTGCGGTGACCGACGCAACGTTGGAAGCCCTTGCAACAATTTTGACTCCTTTCGGTAAGTCCGATTCTGCTTTGAAATTTGTGTATATGACTCAATCGTTTGCTGCAATGGATTTTGACGAAGTAGGAATTTTTGCCGAAGACAACAACGAACTTGCTCTTATCGTAGTTTTAGACAATCCCGAAAGCTGGATTAGAGAAGACGGCAAATTGTCCTATACTATCTCTAACGCAAGTCTGCCCCTTGTTAAGCAGAGTTTGTACGAAAGTCTTAAAAAGGCTCCTACACAAGGTTCTGAAAAATGGACGACAACTTACAATACTTCCGTTGAAACGTCTGCAAGTTGGGGACCGTACAAATTAACCTTCTTCCAAGTTGACAAGCAATTCACATTGGAAAGAAATACGTTTTGGTACGGCTATGCTATGGAAAGCAAGAAGGATCAATATCTCACCGACAAATTTGTCGTAGAAGTTATTCAAGAAGATAACGCAATTCAGATGGCTTTTTGGAAGGGTGAAATCGACGACATTACTTTCGATCAGTTGGGTAATGCTGCGCAATATCAAAACTCCGATTATGCAGTATTCTCTCCCGATACATCCGCCACTGCGTACGGAATTCAGCTGTACAGCAACCTATCCGTATTGAAGAACAGCGGCAAGAACAACGGTATATTGGCAATAAGAGACTTCCGTTGGGCATTGTCCTTGGCATTTGACAGAAATACGTTTAACCAAGATCAATTGGTAGGCATGCAGCTTGGCTTAGGCTTACTTGGACCGGGCTACTACTACGATCCCGAAAACTCTCTGTCCTATCGCGGGTCTGACGCTGCGAAAGCGGCATTGCTTCGTACCTACGGCTTTACGCTTAACAGCGCGGGTAAGTGGACGGACGGAATAACTGTTTTCGAAGATATTGACGACGCAACCGACGCTATGACGGGCTACAACCTTACCATGGCTAAGGAAAAATTGGCTTTGGCAATCACCGAGCTTACGAATAATGCCGAAAAGTACGGTTACGATTCTAATAAAGATATCGTGTTGAGAATCGGTAAATTCAATCCCAAGGCAGAAAGAAGAGCAGAGCTTATTCAAAAATGTGTTGACGACCTTGTTAAAGGATCTGTTTTGGAAAACAAGATTAAGATAGAAGTTTTAGAAATCAACGCGCAAAAATCTGCGGACGAATTCCGCGACGGCAAGTTCGAAATTTACTGCGTAGCAGGTATCGGCGGAGCGGTATTCTATCCCTTCTCATCTATGGACAGCTATCTCGGTGTCGGTGAACATTCGTATCACTCGTATATGGATACAAACGTTCAACTTACCATGAATATGCCCGCAGGAAATTATGAATGCGCAGGACAGGAAGTTACGTTAACAACAAGAGACTGGTTTAACAGCTTGAACGGTAAAATGAGCGAAGGCGCGACCTACGACTGGAGCGAAGGCAAATGCCCGTCCGAAGTACGTTTGGAAATACTTGCAATGCTGGAAGAATACGCATTGAGCCAACACCATACAATTCAAGTTGCAAACTCCTACGATGCGGTATTGATGTCGGCTAAGAGTCATTACATTACAAGAACATATAATACGTTTATGGCACTTGGCGGCGCACAGTACATGAGATACAATTACACGGATGAACAATGGACGGCGTTCATTGCTCAACACAACGGCGATTTGAGCGAGTTCTACAAGACGTCGTCTGCGAACTGATTTTTAATTCCGTATAGTATTGGTTAAGTAGTGGGGGCGATAACGTCCCCACTATCTTGACTGTAAAGCAAGGAGAACTATCATTATGTATATGTTCAAATATATTATGAAGCGTATCGGATTGATGATTATGTGTTTTGTCGTCATCATGCTAATGTGCTTCGTACTTATAAAATTATTGCCTATTAACATACAGGGCGCTCCCGGTGCGACCAAGGATCAACTGCTGTTCGAAATGGAGAATCGCCACTATATTACTAACTTGCAGTACAATGCCGACGGACATATCGTAAGCTACGATACGGTTCCGATTATGGAACAGTTGGGAGCTTACGTTACACGTATTTTCAAGTACGGCGATTTCGGGTTGGGTATGACTATGCCTGCATACCGCAACAGGCCGGTATTGGAGGCGTTTACTACTCGGCTGCCTCCGACGATATTGATCAATATTTACAGCAGCTTGATAGGCGTTCCCATAGGTTTGGCGTTGGGGATTTACGCCGCGCTTCACAAGAACAAATGGCAGGATCAAGTCATTAACGTTATCGTTATTTTGTTGATTTCGGTACCGTCCATTGTTTACGCGCTGCTTATTATGTATGTGTTCTGCTTCAAGCTCAATTGGTTCCCGCTCCGAATGGAAGCCGGCTACGATTATTTTAGTTGGCCTATGTTCAAGAGTATGCTGCCTGCGGTGTTCTCGCTGTGTTTGGGCAGTATTGCAGGTTACGCAAGATACACCCGTGCGGAGCTTACCGAAGTTCTTACAAGCGAATTTATGCTGCTTGCAAGAACAAAAGGATTGACCAAGGGGCAGGCGACGTTACGGCACGCTTTGCGCAACTCGATGGTGCCTATATTCCCGATGATTTTGTCGGAGTTTATTGCGGTGCTTTCCGGTTCGCTCATTATCGAGCAGATGTTTTCTATCCCGGGAGTAGGGCAGCTGTATCTTATGTCCATCAACGCTCAGGACTACGACTTCTTTATGTTCCTGTCGGGATTTTATACGCTTGTAGGATTGGGCGCGGGAATTATCACCGATATATCTTACGGAATTATAGATCCGAGAATTAGAATGGGGGCGAGATAATATGAAAGAAAATAACAATATTCCGAATATTTCTGCCGACAAGTTTACATTAGTGGGTAGTGATAGACTGAGTCACGACGTTAAGTTCGATACAAAACCGCGCAGTTATATACACGACGCATTTTTGCGTTTTTGCAAGAACAAGGGTTCTGTCGTTGCCGCGATTGTAATAATTCTGCTGGTGCTGTTTGCAATAATTGCCCCGTGGTGTACTCCTTATACTGTCGGTTATTACGACAATACATATTTAGGTACGCTGCCCAAGTCCAAGCTGTTTGCCAATACAAATTTCTGGGACGGCTGCTCGAAGGTAAAGGAAGGACAGTTGAACTTTTCGTACTACTATTGGATGGGCGAAGAGTTGAATATCAGTAACGAAGGCGGCGTAGGACATTACGCGATTAAGAATCAGCAGTACGAGCAAACGGACGACAATTTTTATACCTACCGTTTGGATACTTATCACATGCACGGCTGTCAGTATTTGCAGATGACTCCCGAACGTTACGAGATGATACAGACTTATCAAGACGAAACGGGCAATCAAGTACTTTATCCGACGCTGCGTGTGAAAGATCGTCCTACGGATATGCATTTTCAGAAAAATGCCAACTATTACTATGTAACTAAATCAGTCAACGGCAAGCCCAATCCTGTTTTAGACGCAAACGGCAATATTACTCCCGCATATTGGAGCGCGACCGCGGAAAACTTAAACGACGGATATCATTCGTTAAGAGTAGAAGGACAGGACGGCTTTGAAAAAGACGGTGAAACTTATTTTTACGTATACTCGCGTCCTGTTGCGGGCGGCGACGTAGAAGTTCGTCTTAATTATTACGAATACTACAAGTATTATCACAGCTACGAATTGAAAGACGGCATTACAGAGCCTTCGTTTCTGTTTGGAGCAACGGCGGAAGGTAAGGATATTTTTGTAAACTTAGCAAGCGGCGCAAGATTTTCCTTTATATTCGCCATCTGTATTGCGGCTGTTAATATGTTTATCGGCGCTATCTACGGCGCTATCGCAGGATATTACGGCGGAATCACCGATTTGGCAATGGAACGTATAACCGATATTTTGGCTGCTGTGCCGACGATGATTGTCATTACTCTGTTGAAGTATCATATGATGGAATCCAGTCAGATTCTTATTCTGTTTATAGCATTTATTGTCACGGGCTGGATAGGCATGGCAAGTAGCACGCGTATGCAATTTTATCGCTATAAGAATCAGGAATACGTATTGGCGGCAAGAACGTTGGGGGCAAAAGACGGCCGAATTATTTGGAAGCATATTTTCCCCAATGCATTGGGAACGCTTGTTACCAGCTGCGCTTTGGTTATTCCGAGTATGATTTTCTCTGAAACAAGCCTTACTTATTTGGGAATTATCGATTTGCAATCGGGCAACATTACAAGCGTAGGTACTCTGATTGCAGTAGGTCAGCCGAAATTGAGAGAATTTCCGCATATAGTCGCTTTCCCGTCGGTATTCCTTGCATTGTTGATGCTAAGCTTTAACCTATTCGGTAACGGTTTGCGCGACGCGTTTAACCCGTCGCTGCGCGGTACGGAGGGC
>CATKCE010000132.1 GCA_949744905.1 uncultured bacterium | reverse complement strand
TACCGTTTTTCATCATTTTCATCATTTCTTTGGTCTGCTCGAACTGTTTCAAGAGCTGATTAACGTCCTGGATGGACGTGCCGCTTCCAGCCGCGATACGCTTGCGCCTCGATGCTTTTATGATATCGGGATGTTCGCGTTCGTACATGGTCATTGACTTTATTATCGCCTTAAACCGCTCTATGCGAGCCTCGTCAACGTCCTTTTCGCTGATACGCATATTACCGGGAAGTCCGGGTATCATCGCCATAACGTCGGAGAGATTTCCCATTTTACCGAGTTGCTCGAACTGCACCAAAAAGTCGTCCAGAGTAAACGCGGATTCGCGGAGTTTTTTTTCCAGCCTCTGCATTTCTTCTTCGGTGACCGCCGACTGCGCTTTTTCTATAAGCGTCAGTACGTCGCCCATACCCAGTATGCGCGAAGCCATGCGATCGGGATAAAACGGTTCTATATCCCCGGTTTTTTCGCCGGTGCCGCAAAATTTTATCGGTTTACCGGTCACCGCTTTAATGGAGAGCGCCGCGCCGCCGCGGGTATCGCCGTCAAGCTTTGTGAGTATAACGCCGGTAACATCCAAACGGTTATTGAACGTCGCCGCAACGTTGGCGGCCTCCTGTCCGGTCATGGCGTCGACGGTAAGAAGAATTTCCGCGGGCGAGACCGCTTTTTTTATTTCTTCCAACTCGCGCATGAGTTCTTCGTTTATCTGCAAACGCCCGGCAGTATCTATAATAAGAGTGTCGCAACCGCGGCTCAAAGCTTCATCCACCGCAAGTTTGGCGGTCTTTACAGGATCTTTATCGCCGCGCTCGAAAACTTCGGTATTTACGCTTTTGCCGACGACTTTCAACTGGTTTATCGCTGCGGGACGGTAAACGTCGCAAGCGGCAAGCATGGGCTTTTTGCCCTGCTTTCTCAAATACTGCGACAACTTTCCGCACATAGTCGTTTTACCGGCGCCCTGGAGCCCTACCATCATGATAACGGTGGGCAACTTGGAAGACACGATAAGTTTTGCGTTGGACGACCCCATAAGTTCTATAAGTTCGTCATTGACTATCTTTATGACCTGTTGGCCTGGGGTAAGGCTGTTGAGGATCTGTTCTCCCACCGCCTTTTCGCTGACGCGGGCTATAAAATCTTTTACTACACCGAAATTAACGTCGGCTTCGAGCAATGCGACGCGTATCTCGCGCATAGCCTGCTTTATCTCCAGCTCGCTCAATTTGCCGCGGGATTTCATTTTGCTGAATATGTGATTCAGTTTTTCACTGAGGCTTCCGAACAGTCCCATAATTGCTCCTTATATATTCCGTTATGCCGTTCAACTCGTTTTCGTATCCCGACGGAAGCGCGCTTTTAAGCATATCCATCTTAATATTAAGTCCCGCGATAAACGCGCATACCCCGAACTTTTCTTCGTATCCGTTCAAACTATCCTCCGCCTGTTTTACGGCAAAGTGCACTGCCTGTCGACTTATACCGTAATTATCCGCAATCTCCGATAAAGAAAAGTCTCTTTCGTAATAATCGGCAAGCATGTCGCGCTGTTTTTCGGTAAGCGCGTTTCCGTAAATATCCATGAGCGTAAGATAATGCAAATCTTTCATGCTTTCACCGAAAACAAAATAGTGTAAAGTAATTTTACTTTACACTATTAATTATAAGCGTTTATGAAGCCGCTGTCAAGCAAATAACGCGGGATTATTCTATTATCGCGTTTATAAAATCGCGCGAATCGAAATCTTCCAAATCGTCTATTCCTTCTCCCACGCCTACGTATACGACCGGCACGTTTAACTGTCCGGCTATAGCAAGAACTACGCCGCCCTTTGCGGTACCGTCGAGTTTTGTAAGTATTATGCCGTCGATATCTATCGCCTCGTTAAAAATGTCCACCTGCGTTATGGCGTTTTGTCCCGTTGTGGCATCGAGAACTATATAATTAAGATACATGCAATCGGTATATTCGCGCTCTATTATGCGGTTTATCTTTTTGAGCTCGTCCATAAGATTCTTTTTATTATGGAGACGCCCGGCGGTATCTATCAAAAGCACGTCGGTATGCTTGCTCTTTGCGCTAGCTATCGCATCGTATACCACCGCACCGGGATCTGCGCCTTCGGCATGCTTTACAATGCGCACGCCCGCTCTATCCGCCCAAACCGTAAGCTGATCGGCTGCGGCGGCGCGGAAAGTGTCGGCGGCGACTATCGTTACGCTTTTGCCTTCCTTTTTAAACTTTTTGGCGAGTTTTCCTATTGCCGTGGTTTTACCGACTCCGTTTACCCCTGCGACCAATAACACAAGCGGATATTCATACTCCGGCACGGGATTTTCGTCCAGCATTTCCACCATCAATTCTTTAAGCTCGTCTTTGACCGACGCTGTATCGCGTATCCTCTTTTCGTCTATCACGTCGCGGAGCTCGTCCATAAGAGTTTCAACCGTTTCGGCGCCTATATCCGACGAAATGAGCGCCATTTCAAGCTCGTCGTAAAAATCGTCGTTAAGCACGCCGCCCGTAAACAGTTTATTGAGTTTATATGCGATAGTTTCTTTCGTCTTTTTGAGTTTTTCTTTAAGTTTGGCGAAAAATCCCATATTACGCTTGTCCCTCCTCGAACTTCATAGCCTCGCTGAGTTTTACCGACACTATCTTGCTGACGCCTTTTTCTTCCATAGTTACGCCGTAAAGGCTGTCGGCAAGTTCCATTGTGGGTTTACGGTGGGTTATTACTATAAATTGAGTTTCCTCGGAAAATCTGCGGAGATATTTTGCGAATCGTCCGGCATTCGCGTCATCGAGCGCAGCCTCTATCTCGTCCAGCACGCAAAACGGCATAGGTTTTAAGCGTAAAATGGCAAACAATATCGCAATAGCGGTCAAAGCGCGCTCTCCGCCCGACAAAAGCGAAATGCTCTGCAATCTTTTTTCCGGAGGCTGGGCTACTATCTCTATGCCGGCGTCGAGCGGATTCTCGCTGTCAAGCAATAACAGGTCCGCATTGCCGCCGTCGAACAGTTCTTTGAAGATCTTAACAAAATTAACACGTATCTGTTCGAAACGCTCGGTAAATTTCCCCAGCATTTCGGAACTCAGCTCGCTTATTATCTTCAAAAGATCCGCTTCGGCTTTTACAAGATCTTCTCTCTGCGTATCCATTTCGTGGTATCCGGCGTACACTTCCTGACACTGTTCTATGGAAGCAAGATTCACGTTGCCCAAAGCGTTCATCTGCCGCGTTATCTTATTCGCCTCGGCTATGCCCTTATTGAGGTCGTAATCCTCGGCCTTAAACGGCAGACAGTCGTTATATTCGAGGTCGTAATCTTTTTTGACCTTTTCCTGCATCTGCTCGATATCGGTATCGACTTTAAGCAATTGCATTTCTTCGCGGCTTTTCTTTTCGTGCAGTTGCTGTAATTCGTTTATAAGTTCCATACGTCTGCCGTCAAGACCTGCAAGCGTGGACTGAACTTCACGCTTATAATCGTCGAGATTTGCAAGTTTGTAGCGTATCTCTTTTACGCGGTTAGTATCGGTCGCGCCTTCCGAGTTTACCGAACTGCTTATCTCGGCATCGAGTTGCGCGATAAGCGTATTGTTTTCAGCAATCTGTCCGGTTATGTATTCTATTTTGGAAGATATCGTTTCGAGATTGTTTTTAAGACGCGCTATCTCGCCGTCGGCAGTCGAAATTTGTCCTTCAAGCGTAGAAACCTTTACGCGAGCAGACGTCATTTGTCCGTGCAACGTATCGCGACGTTTACGGAGCTCGTCGAACTGCTGACGCTGTTCTTCTCCGCTCTCGTTGGCGCTGTCCTTTTTTCCGCGGACTATCTGCTCCAAAGATTCTATGCTGTCGAAATCGCGCGTTATCGTCTCTATACGTTCTTTCGCCGTATTGTTTTCGCTCTCGAGCGACGACAGCTCTTTTGCGAATTCATCCGCCGATACCGTAAGTTTATTGACGGCTTCGGTACGGGTGGCTATTTCGACTTCTATCTTGCGCAGAGCGTCGCTTTGCAACCGTATTTTTTCGCCGGCCGACCGCTGCTCGTTCGCGCTCGCGTCGCGTCTTTCGTTTAATTCGGATAACGACTTGTCCATTTCTTCCAGCCGGACTTTAAGAGACTCTATCTCCTTTTCATATCCGAACACGTTCACCGAATCCACTTTCTTACTGCCGCCGGTGATTGAGCCGTGCGGGCTCAGCACTTCGCCGTCGCGCGTAACTATCTTAAAACCGTATCGCGCTTTTCTCGCGATTGCGATCGCCGTAGCCATATCCTCGACCACAACGGTATTACCGAGCAAACCGTTAAAAATATTGGCGTACTTCGCGTTAAACGATATAAGATCGGACGCTATACCGCACACGCCGCTTTCATTCAAAAGATAACGGTGTTCCGGCTCGAGAGAACGCGGTTTTACCGACGTTACCGGCAAAAACGTAGCTCTGCCGCTACGCGAACTTTTAAGAAAATCGATAAGGTACTTTGCGTCTTCCTCGTTCCGCGTAACGATGTTCTGCACCGCATTTCCGAGCGCGGTCTCTATAGCGGTCTCGAATCCCTCTTTAACGCTTATCAGCGATGCGACAACGCCTTCTATCTTGTCCGCAAGGTCTTTACGCTGTTTCGCCTCGCTCAACAGTTTTTTTACGCTGTATGCAAATCCCTCGTAAGACTGCTGCATTTCGGTCAACATCTTATGACGGGATTTCGCCATATAGTATTTTGCGCTTATGCCGTCTATTTGTTCGGCGGCTTTGTTTATCTCGGCAATACATCTTCCGTTGATATCGTACAATTCATCCAATCCGGAAGTTATCTTGTTTTTTTCGGCAATAAATCCGTCGATCTCCGCTTTAAGACTTGCAGTCTGAATTTCGGCGTCGGATGCTTTTTCACGCGCCGATTCGATACGCTTGCCGAGATCCGCCGATAAAGACTGCAATGCTTCGCGTTCGGCGACAAGACGCGACATATTGGAACGGATATCCGTAAGTTTATCCATCGCTTCCACTACCGCGCGGTGATTTGACTCCACTTCGCCTTCGCCCTGCGCCAATGTGTCGACTACGTCAAGATATTCTCCGTCGAATTTTTCCGCCTCGGCGCGGGCTGACGCAAGTTCGTCGGCCAATTTCGCGACCTGTTCCGTGCCAGCCGATATAAAAGATTCCGTCTGCGTACGATCGTTTTCAAGCTGTGCTTGTTCGTCTTCCAGTCGTTTATTCTGTGTATTGAGATATCCGAGACGCTCTTTAAGCACCTTTACTTCACCGGCGGCTTTTTCAAGTCCTACGGTAAGTTCGAGAAGTTCATCGCGCAAAGAGTTGATCGATTTATCGGTATCGCCAAGGCTCTCCATAGTCTCGTTGTATTTTACGGTAGCTTCGTCGCAATCTTTTTGCCTGAGATCGATCTGCTCGCAAACTCCGTTAAGACGGTCTTGAATAGCGCCCTTCGCCTGACTTGCGGAATCGTACTGATATATGTAAATGTTTATCTCGTGCGATTTGAGCCTGTCGCGCAATTCCAACCATTTACGCGCGGCCTCCGACTGTTTTGTAAGAGGTTCGAGCAAATTGGCTTTTTCGCGCAATATGTCCTCGACGCGGACGATATTTTCGCGGGTACGAGCCAGTTTGCGCTCGGCGTCGAGTTTGCGCGCCTTGAACTTTGAAATGCCCGCGGCCTCTTCGAATATCGCGCGGCGGTCCTCCGGCTTTGCCCGAAGCAATTCTTCTATCCTGCCCTGTCCGATTATGGAATAGCCCTCTCTGCCCATTCCGCTGTCGCGCAAAAGATCGGTTATGTCTTTAAGTCTGCATTGGGATTTGTTAAGGCAATATTCGCTTTCGCCGCTACGGTAAAGTTTGCGCGAAATGACTACCTCGTCGTAATCGAGCGACGGGAACAGCTTTTCGGTATTATCGAAATATAAATTGACTTCGCAGTAAGACAAAGACTTACGGTTTTCGGTGCCGTTGAAAATTACGTCCTGCATGGAGTTGCCGCGCAAAAGTTTTGCCGACTGCTCGCCGAGCACCCAACGAATGGAGTCCGCGACATTACTTTTTCCGCAACCGTTAGGACCTACTATAGCCGTTACTCCGGCGCCGAATTTTACTTCCAGTCTATCCGCAAAAGATTTGAATCCGGCGACTTCCAACTTTTTGAACTTCAATCCGATACTTCCTTATTGATCAATTGCATATCGCAATTCATTGTATCAAAACTTTATAAAAAAATCAATCGATTAGCAAACAAGTTTGCATTTTGTCTTTAAGCGAACGCATGACGAATCCGCGCGCGGCATCGATACCGCCGTCAAGATACACCGCGCCCAAAAGCGACTCGAAAATATCCGAAGTGGGTTTTTCTCCGAATTGTTCTATATTCATGCGCGCGCCTCTGCCCAAACGGTAAAATCGCATAATATCCATTTTACGCACGGCGTCGGCAAGCGGCGTTTCCGAAACTATGTCTTGTCTGACGGCTGTCAGTACTCCCTCGTCCTTCGGGCACTCACGGTACAAATACTCCGCCACGACAAAATTGAGTATGCTGTCGCCGAGATATTCCAACCTGCCGTTAGACGGACATCCGTGCTCGTTTGCATACGATCTGTGCGTTAAAGCGCACTCCAAAATCGACTTGTCGGAAAAAGTATGTCCGATTATTTTTTCCGCTTCCGATAAAATATCACTGCTCATCGGCTTTTTCCGAAACCTGTCCTGTCGCATCGGTCAACTCGGCAAGTTCGGCTTTTATTCCGCCCACCAAGTCTGCTTCCGCCATTTTTTTTACCTGATGTAAAGCCGCCGCGATAGCCGCCGGATTGGAAGCTCCGTGCGCTTTTACTATAATTTTGTTTATACCGAGAAAAGGCGCGCCTCCGTACGCATTGTAATCCATTTTCTTTTTAAGAGTACGGAAAGCTTTTTTCATAAACAAAGCGCCGAACTTTGCGGAAGCCGAACCCATGATAGCGCTTTTGAGTTCGCCTATAACCATTTGCGCAGTGCCTTCCACGGACTTTAACAATACGTTGCCGACAAAACCGTCGGCGACGATAACGTCATATTCTCCCGACAACGCGTCGCGCGCTTCCATGTTGCCGACAAAATTTATCGGCAGACGCTTCAACGCGCCGAAAACTTCTTTGGTAAGAGCGTTGCCCTTATGATCCTCCACGCCCACGGATACAAGTCCGACGCGGGGATCTTTAACGCCGAATACCGAGCGCATATAGCATACAGCCATGAGCGCGAACTGCGTTAAAAACTCCGGACGACTGTCCACATTGGCTCCGCAATCAATCAAACAAACTTTGCCGTCGTTTTTTGCGGGCAAAACAGGCGCCAATGCCGGGCGCAAGACTCCGTTTATCCTTCCGATCTTCAAAACGCTGCCGGTAAGCACCGCTCCGGTACTTCCCGAACTTATCATTCCGGAAATACTGTCGTCGTTTTTAAGCAAATCGAAAGTGCGGACAAGCGACGAATCTTTTTTTGCGCGGATAGCCGCTGTGGGAACATCGTCGTTCGTTATAACGTCCGGCGCATGTTCGACGGTTATCCTTCCGGCATCGAACTTATATTTGCCGAGCTCGTTTTCGATCGCCTGCTTGTCTCCCACCAAAACCAACTCTACGTCCTTGGTCTGATCGATAAAATCTATACTGCCCTTCACTTGGGCCCGGGGCGAATTATCTCCGCCGAAAACGTCGACTGCTATTTTCATAAACATATCTCCTTAAATAAAACGACTCCGCAAGTTTTATACGGAGCCGTTGTTAAGCACAATAAAAGATTATTCTTTGTCTTGCTTAATGTCGATCTTTTTCACACCGTCATAGTATCCGCAATTTTTGCAAACTCTATGATTGAGCTTCATTTCATGACACTGGGGACATTCGCTAATAGAAGGATTCTTTATCTTCCAATTAGCAAAACGAGAATTACCCTGTTGTTTAGACGCTTTATGCTTGGGTACCGCCATTTTTAGCACCTCCTATTAACGAAATTTAATCATGCTATAACAGTATACATGTTAGAGCGAAAGTTGTCAAACAAATTGCGAAAGATTTTCACAAATCGAATAAAGAAATCTGTTGCTTTTCATAAGGTCTTTTACCTTTGGCAACGATTTGCGACATTTCGTATTCTATACCGTATTTACGACACCTGTCGGCAAACGACTTGTAGAGTTCGTCCGATACCGGAGAAACGCAAAAATAATCGTTTCCGTATGCGGCGCAATATTTTTCTTTGATCCCGACAAAGTGTTTTTCGGCTTTGTCGAAAAAGTGCACGCGCTGACTGTCGCGCAAAGTCACTCCGAACGAGTTGCCCGCGTATACGAATCCGCAACCGCATTCGGCGGCTTTATCCACTATCGTAAGCACCGACGCGCTGTCGTCCTCAATAAACGGCAATACCGGCGTCATGAGAACTCCGGCGTACAGCCCCGCTTCCGATAAAGCCGCCAGAGCCGCAAAGCGTCTTGTAACGGAACACGCGCGCGGCTCAAGCTTTTTAGCCAATCCGTCGTACGGAGTGGTGACAGTCAATTTGACGAATACCGGCGAATGAGACGATATCGATTTGAGGATATCGATGTCGCGCAACACCATATCCGACTTTGTTTCCAAAGACACGCCGAAACCGTATCGGTCGAATAATTTGAGCGCGCCGCGGGTAAGTTCCGTCTCCTTTTCAAATGGATTGTATCCGTCGCTCATCGCGCCCAAAGCTACAATGCCTTTTTTTCGTTTATGAGCAAGCTCGCTTTCCAGGATCTCCAAAGCGTTTCGCTTTGCCCTCACCGTATCGAAGCGTTTTATAGCGTAGCAGTCGCTACGGCTGTCGCAATAAATACAACCGTGGCTGCACCCACGGTATATATTGACCGTGTGGTCGCAACCGAACCATTCTCCTCCCCACGGCATTAAAATGCTTTTTGCATCGATATATTCCATTTACGAATATCACTCCAAAAAACCTTGGATTATAGTATCTTCGGCTTCCTTTTCGGTGAGTCCGAGCGTCATAAGTTTTAATAGCTGTTCTCCCGCTATTTTTCCGATCGCCGCTTCGTGCACAAGGCTCGCGTCGCTGTGGGCCGCGTCTATGGCAGGAGTGGAGACCATGCGCGCCTTATCTATGACTATGCCGTCGCATTCCACATGACCGAAACAACGGTTTTTACCGATGAGACGCGACTTAAAATGCTGAAACGAATCCCCGCGCGCCACGCTTCTGCTTACTATTTCGGCGCTGCTGTCGCGCCCCGCGAGTTTTACGTCGAACGACGAAACCGCGCGCTCGCGACAATCGGTCAATAACTTTTCTTTGACCAGCAGTTTTGCTCCTTCGCCGAGATTCGCATACGTTTTGCGTACGGTATCGGTAACGCCGCCGAGTTGCGTAGTCTCCATTATCATCAAAGAATTGTTCTTCTGGTATACTTTGGTCACCGGAAAAAATATTTTTCCTCCCGAACCGTCGCCGCTGCCTACATGACGCTCTATATAACGCACTTTGGCGTTTTCGGCAAGATGAAAAGAGTGTATACCGTCGTGCGAGCTGTCGTCCGCGGTACTGTTATGAATACCGCAACCGGCGACTATTGTTACGTCCGCGTTTTGCCCGATATAAAAATCGTTATATACTATATCCTTAAAACTTCCCGCGGTTATTAGCACGGGAATATGGACGCTCTTGTTTTTGATGCCGGGCTTAATTATTATATCTATACCGCTTTTGTCCTTTTTGGGAACGATCTCGATATCCGACGTGGAGTTTCTGGCAATGCTCGCTCCGTTTTTGCGTATATTGTAACTGCCTTCCGGTATGCCGTGAAGCTGCGCTATCTGTTCAAGTAATAATTCATCAGTCTTATCCATCACGGTCACCTCTTTAACCTTCCGCAGACTTCGTTATCGCGTAACATAGGCATTATCTCCGCCCTTGCTCCCATTACGGGTTGCGAATCATGATTCAAAAGAATAATATTATCCGCCGCTTCCAATATCTTTTTTTGATGGGTCACGATAATAACGGACCTGCCTTTAAGCGCCGTGAATGTTTTAATAAGAGCCTCGAAACTCCAAAGGTCTATACCCGCCTCGGGCTCGTCCAACAAAAACACGTCTCCGCCCTTCGCTATAGCCGACGCTAGTTCTATTCTTTTTAATTCTCCGCCGGAGAGCGTTGAGTCGACTTCACGGTTTACATAATCTTTGGCGCACAACCCCACCGACGAAAGATACTCGCATAGCGTTCCCACGTCACTCTCCTTGCCAGATGCAAGGCTGAGCAACTTTTTTACGGTAATGCCTTTAAAACGCGCCGGTTGTTGAAACGCTATCGTAAACCCGAGACGCGCCCTTTCGTCGACGCCGATATCGGTTATGTCGTTACCGTTGTAAAATATTCTACCGCTCGTGGGTTTTTCGATGCCCATCAACAGTTTCATCAGCGTAGATTTTCCTCCGCCGTTTTGCCCTGTGACAGCAGTGATCCCGTTTGATGGTATAACGATGTTTATATCATTAAGGATGGTTTTTCCGTGTTCTCCGTCGTTTACGGCAAACCCGACTCCTTTAAGCTCTATCATGTTGCCAAATACACCTCTTTTTACTTATGTAAGAAACCGCCGACGAATAATGCGTACGGTAAAGCTTGCGCTTATCACGGCTACAGGCATTGTTCTTTTATAACGCATTATGTAAAACATATTCGCCATGCCGCAAATACGCATGTATTA
>CATKCE010000131.1 GCA_949744905.1 uncultured bacterium | reverse complement strand
AGCGGCAGAGCAGGGCTTGCGCTTCGCTATCCGCGAGGGCGGCCGTACGGTAGGATCGGGCGTTGTTGCCAAGATAATAAAATAATCAGGCGGAAACGCTGTTATAACTAAACAAGACTACGGGCCGATGCGCACAGCGCAACGGCCCTTTTCTGTTGCTCTCGGGCGAGGCACATACAATTTTTTCCCGACGTTAAATATCCCGCCGCGGCGTAATACGGTTGACAAGTCGGGGGGGGGTAGTGTTAAAATATATGTAACTGTTTGTTTTTCGTGTTTTGCGGTAAAAAAGCGGAAGAACCTCGTAATATCGTATTATGTCATGGGGCGTAAGCCGGTTTTCGGCATACGTAAAACAAAGAGCTACAGAGGAGATACGGAGGCGTTTTTTCTTAATGAACAAAACGATGCTCATATTTTTTGCCGTTTTGGCGGTGGCGGTCGCACTGTATTACGCGTTTCCGTTCAAAGCGCGGTGGACGGTATTGCTCGGCGCAAGTCTGGCGTTTTATCTTATCGTAAGCACGTATCTTGCGGTCTTTGCGCTTACAACGGCGATAGGAGTCTATTTTACCGCGAGGGCGGTAGATAAGCGGAACCGCGACGAACGGGAACTTACCGAAGAACAGGAGAAAAGACGCAAACGCCGCAATAAGGCCGTCGTAGCCGTTACGATCATAGTAAATCTGGCGTTTTTGGGATTTTTGAAATATTTCAACTTTTTCGGAGCGTCGTTTTGTTCTTTTTTGAATTTATTCGGGCTCGACCTTCATTTCCGCGCGCTTAAATTGATTTTGCCGCTGGGGATATCGTTTTATACGTTGTCCGCCATAGGGTATCTTATAGATATACACCGCAAAAAATACGCCGCTGAAAAAAACTTTTTCAAAGTATTGCTCTTTTTGGTATTTTTTCCTTCCATTTTGGAGGGGCCGATATGCCGATACGACCAGACCGGCACGCTGATGTGCGAAGGACACCGCGCCGACTATAAGGGAATGTTATTCGGACTGCAGAGGATATTGTGGGGACTGTTCAAAAAAATGGTGATAGCCGATCGCGTATATCTGCTTGTTCGCACCGTTTCGTCCGAGCCGTCGCTGTATTCGGGGTGGGTCAGCGTTCTGTTTATACTGGGGTATACCCTGCAACTGTACGCCGACTTTTCCGGTTTTACGGACATAGCGTTGGGGACCGGACAACTATTCGGTATAAAATTGCCGGAAAATTTCCGACAGCCGTTTTTTGCCAAAAGCGCGCAGGAATTTTGGCAACGCTGGCACATCACGCTGGGAACGTGGTTAAAAGAATACGTGTTTTATTCCGTCGCGCTTTCTCCCACTATGATGAAGTTCGGCAAAAAAATAAAGAAAAAACATAAAAACCATTTCACCAAGATATTGCCCACGGGGATAGCGCTGCTTGCGGTGTGGCTGTGCAACGGTTTGTGGCACGGTCCCGAATGGAAGTACATAGTATACGGACTTTATTATTTTGTGATAATTTTCGCGGGGATGCTGTGCGAGCCGCTGTTTGCCAAGTTTTACAAAAAAACAGGGATCAACTCCGAATGTATCGGACTGCGCGTGTGGCGTCACATACGGACGCTTTTGATAATTTTTGTGGGCGAAACGATATTCGGAGCGCCTACGCTTACCGACGCGTTTCGCATACTCGGCTCGGTATTCCGTCCGTACGACGGAGCCGCGCTATCGGTGGGGCTTGATTGGAAAGAATATATCGTTTTGCTGTTCGGCGCGGCGGTGCTTCTTGCGGTCGGCATACTCAACGAACGCAAGATAAACGTATACGAGAAAATAGGCGGATGGGTATTGCCCGCAAGATGGGCGGTATATCTTGCCGCCGTGGCCGTGATAGTCGTATTCGGCGCGTACGGCAGTCCGTACGCCGCGGTGCCGTTTATATACGGAAACTTTTAAGAGGAGTGCGGTAAGATGACCGAGGGTAAAAAAATCATAACGGGTCGCGCGTTTAAGGCTTTCGGCTTTTTGCTCGCTCTCGTCGCAATGCTGATAGGGCTGTACTTTGCTTTTGCGCCGTCGCGGGGCGGTAAAAACGCTTCCGCGCGTTCGTACGACCTCAACCGGATCTTCAACGAGCGCGATCATTCGTTGGATGCGCTCATATTGGGACACAGCGGAGTATATGCGGGGATATCGCCCATGGAGATGTATAAGCGGTACGGCTTTACTTCGTACGACTGTTCGCAGGCTTTGCAACTGCCGTGGGAAACGTATGAGATACTTTCCGACGTGCTTGCCGTGCAGTCGCCCGAAGTGGTGGTGGTGGAGACCGACCATTTCTTTTACGACAGCAAGTCGGTCATCAGACGCAACAATAACAAGCGTTTGGGGCTGAGCGTGTATCCTTTTTACGAAACGCACGTGGCGTGGAAAGACGGTTTTGACCCGAGCGCGCGCAACGCGTTGAAAGGATATATGTACACCGACGTTTCGCGCCCTTTTAAAGGCGATTGCAAAATGAAACCCAGCGACAAAAAATACAAGCTGGGCAAAAGGCACGAAAAGTATCTCAAAAAAATATACGAACTTTGCCGTGAGCGCGGCACTCGCCTGTGTCTCGTGGAGCTGCCGTCGCTTGTTATGTGGGATTACGAAAAACACAACACGATACGCGAATTTGCCGAGACCCACGGAATAAACTTTCTCGATATGAACGAAAGATACGACGATACCGGAATAAACTGGGAGACCGATACGAGGGACGGAGGCAATCATCTCAACTATCGCGGCGCGGTAAAGGCGTCGGCATATCTCGGAGAATATCTTAAAGATAAATACGGTTTGCCGGACCGTAAAGACGACCCCGCTTATTCCGATTGGCGGGAAGACCTAAATAAGTACGAAAAGACCGTGAGGTGACGGACAATGTCCCGGAAGATAAATAACGTGTTGCGGTGGCTTGAAGATTCCGCCGGAAAATATCCCGATAAAACAGTGTTTGCCGACGAAAACGTTTCGGTCACGTATTCCGATTTTATCCGCGCTGCAAAAGAAACCGCGCTTAATATTCTGGGCTCGGTACCGCCGCGGTCGCCTGTGGCTGTTTTGGGAACGAAGAGCGTGGAGGTGCTCACCGCGTTTTTCGGTTGCGCGTATGCCGGCTGTTTTTACGTGCCGCTCAATCCGGCGCATCCCGCCGAGCGCAGAGAAAAGATATTGTCGACTCTCGGACGCCCCGTTGTGCTGTTTGCGTCCGACGCGGCAAACTGTTTGCCGCTCGATTCGTATCCCGCGCAGTGTATGCCGATATACGGCAAAGCCGCGGACAACGATTTTTCGCGTTTGGACAGAATACGTTCGGAACATATAGATACCGATCCGTTATACGTGATATTTACTTCCGGTTCTACCGGCGAGCCCAAGGGCATAGCGGTGTCGCACCGCTCGGTGATAGATTTTATAGAGGAATTCACCGATATTTTCGATATCGGTCCCGACGAGGTGATAGGCAATCAGGCACCCTTCGATTTCGACGTTTCGGTAAAAGACATTTATTCTACGGTGCGCGCCGGAGCCACGATGCAGATAATACCCAAACAGAAGTTTTCTTTTCCGGTAATGCTAATAGATCATCTTTGCGAAAGAAAGATAACGACGCTTATATGGGCGGTGTCGGCTATGTGTATTCTTTCGGGATTCCGCGCTTTTACATATAAGGTCCCGTCGGCGATAAGAAAGATAATGTTCAGCGGCGAGGCGATGCCTGTAAAACAACTCAACGCGTGGAAGAAATATTACCCCGACGCGATGTTCGTAAATCTTTACGGTCCCACCGAAATAACGTGCAATTGCACATATTTTATCCTTGAAAAAGGAGAGTTTAAGGGCGACGTTTTGCCGATTGGCAAACCGTTTCCCAACGAAAGAATATATCTTATAGACAACGAGGGCAATGCGGTGTCCGGGCCGCATGCGATCGGAGAGATATGCGTGGGCGGCACGGCGTTGTCGCTGGGGTACTATAACGATCCCGACGGCACTAAAAAGGCGTTTGTACGCAATCCGTCGGTCGGAGCGTACGAGGACAAGATATACAAGACCGGCGATCTCGGTTTTTACGGCGACGACGGTTTACTGTATTTTGTCGGACGCAAGGATTTCCAGATAAAACACATGGGGCACCGCATAGAACTCGGTGAAATAGAGGCGGCGGCGCAGTCGCTTTGCGGAGTATCGCGCGCGGTGTGCATGTATGACGGCGTAAAGAAAAAGATATACGGATTTTATCAGGGAACGCTGGAAGTGGCCGGAGCAGTCAACGAACTGCGCGAAAAACTTCCGTCGTACATGATACCGCAAATGATAAAGTTGGAAAAATTTCCGCTTACCGAAAACGGAAAAGTCGACCGGAAAGCGCTTGGCAAGGAATATATAAAATGATAGAAAAAAATATCGCGACTCCTGCGTACGTATTCGATACGATAAAGCTCGCCGAGCGGGCGGGACGTATCAAAAAGCTGTTGGGAAGACATAAACTGTGTTACGCGATAAAAGCCAATCCGTTTCTTGCCGAAATGTTGGCGGATATCGTCGACTGTCTGGAAGTCTGTTCGCCGGGCGAATACCGTATTTGCGAGCGGGCGGCTGTCCCCGCCGAAAAAATAGTGTTGTCGGGGGTTTATAAGGAAGAAAGCGACTTGCGCCGTATCGTCGGGCAGTGCGGAGTAAAGACGACGTATACGGTGGAGTCCGTATCGCAGTTCGAGCTATTAAAAAAGATAGCCGGAGAGACCGGACTTAAACTTCCGGTATGTCTGCGGCTTAGCAGCGGCAACCAGTTCGGGATAGACCGCGACACGCTTATCGCGGCGGTGCGAGAAAGAGATACGTCGGGGCTCGATATATTCGGGATACAATATTACTCGGGCACGCAGAAAAAGCCGGAAAAAATAAAAAAAGAAGCGGAAATGCTTATCGGGCTCGTAAGGGAATTGCGAGATAGCGAGGGATTTTTTTGCCGCCGCATAGAGTACGGTCCGGGGCTTGGAGTGAGTTATTTCAGAAGCGACGCGCCGGCCGACGACGACGAACTTATAAACATGCTGTGCGGGGCGTTCGACAACATGCCCGACGAGTGCGAAGCGGTGTTCGAGGCAGGGCGCTTTTTGGTAGCCGATTGCGGCGAATACGTAACTACCGTTGCGGACTTAAAAAAGACCGACGGTATAAATTACTGTATCGTGGACGGCGGAATAAACCATCTTAATTATTACGGACAGACCATGGCTATGAAGTTGCCGTTTATCCGCCATATAAAAGGCGGCGCAAGCTCCGCTGACGGCAAGCCTGATACGTACAATATTTGCGGCTCGCTTTGCACCGTTGCCGACGTTCTTGTCCGCAACTGTCCTTTGACGGACCTTGCCGCGGGCGATAAACTCGTGTTCGAAAAAGCGGGTGCGTATTCGGTCACCGAAGGCATATATTTGTTTTTGAGCCGCGATATGCCGCGCATATATATGCGCATCCCCGGCAACAAGCTCGTTACGGTACGCGACGTTTTGCGCACCGACGAAATAAACAGCAAACAATAATAAGGAGATAAAAAATGGAACAGTTATTGGAATTACTCGGCGAAGTGCGTCCCGACGTGGATTTTGCCGGCAACACCGCGCTTATCGACAACGGAGTGCTGGATTCGCTCAACATCATGGAGATAGTCGCCGAAATATGCGACGCGTTCGATATAGAGATATCGCCGGCGGATATCGTTCCCGCCAATTTTAATTCGGCGGACGCTATGTGGCAGATGATACAACGTATCCGCAAACAGTAAAACGTTATAAGCGTTTGCAAAGCATAACAAAAAACCGTTGCGTTTACCGTAGTTCCCATAGGGAATTTAGGCAAGCCGCAGGTTGTAGAGATTAAGGCGTAGCGTGAAGCCACGCTTTTTTTGATATTTATATTGCGTGGACGAACTAGGCTACTCGTAGCCTAGTGAGATATAGATATGTTTTATATTTCCCGCAAAATTCAATCGGTTGCGTT
>CATKCE010000130.1 GCA_949744905.1 uncultured bacterium | reverse complement strand
CTATAAAGCCGCCGCCACGGAGGGCAATGACGCCGCAATAAAGAAATTGAAAAAAAGAAAATTCAAAAGATATATGTAAGCCGAATGAAAGGAATATAGCGCATACTTCTCCCTGTTCCCTTTTGTATTACGGACACTACTAATCGAATCACAATTATCAAATAGAGCCACGAACGTGTCGTGGCTCTATTTTTGCATTGTTAAACTACTTGGAGCGTTAGATAATATTCACATAATCTAAAGAACATTGCAAATAATACTCGGCAAAATCAGAACACTTACACGCCCGAACAATCATATCGTAAATTACTGTTTATAGTAGTTTCATTATAGCATGCCGTACTTAAAAAGCAAGGACTGATTATCGTCCTTGCTTTAATCCCTATGAAATACCCCCTTATGCGATCTTTGTTTGCTATTTGGGGCATTTACCAGTTTGCAATGAATTCGTCAACTATATCAAGATAAGAAGATTTTGCCACCGCTCTGTCGCTTACAAGAGATACTCTGTCTATTTCCTCTCCGTTCTTGGTTATTTTCATTACGCCTATCACCTCGCCTTTGTCTATCGGAGCGGAGCGCTTAGTTATCTCCACGGTAAGCTCTATTGAGGCTTCGTCATTTTTGGGAGCAAAGATAAATTTATCTTCAACGGGTACCGGCTTTACGAATTCTTCTTTACCGCCGGATACGGGACAAACGTTTTCGAGCGGTATTCCGCCTATAACGACTTGTTTAGTGCCGAAATTTGCAAATCCGTAATTAAACATCGCCGCGTTCTGCGCGTTGCGTATCTTGGAGGACTCGGCGCCGCATACGACGCTTATCAGTCTTGTATTGCCTCTTTTTGCCGTTGCCGACAAGCAATATTTGGCTTCGTTTGTAAAGCCTGTCTTTCCGCCGTCACAGCCTTCGTAAGCGCGAATCAACTTATTTGTATTGGAAAGCTGGGTCACTCTGCCGCTGGGATGCGCAAAGTCGAACATCCATATCTTGGAATAATCATAAAATTTATCATGGCTTAGAAGTTCTCTCGTCATTAAAGCCACGTCATGCGCGCAACAGTATTGTTCCGCCCCGGGAAGTCCCGTGCAGTTTACAAAGCAGGTATCGTTCATTCCGAGAGCTTTGGCGCGCTCGTTCATTCGAAGAACAAACGTTTCTACACTGCCCGATAAGTGTTCGGCTATAGCTACGCACGAATCGTTTGCGGAGCCGACTACGATACTTTTAAGAAGTTCGTTTACCGAATAGTCGCAATTAGCATCCAAAAATGCCTGAGATCCGCCCATGGACGCCGCGTTTTCGCTTGCGCGTATAGTGTCGTCAAGCGACAATTTTCCGCTGTCTATATCTTCGAGAGCAAGCAGCAAAGTCATTATTTTTACCATGCTTGCAATGGGCATATGCTCTTTTTCGTTTTGTGAAAAAATGATTTTGCCGGTATTATAATCCATCAGCACCGCCGACTTCGCGTGTATCGCCAATTCGCTCGGCGTATTTTCGGCGCTTGCCGCTATTACGCCGCCGCTTACAGCCGATATTGCCAGACACGCTATAAGCGATAACATTAATATCTTTCTCATAAGTATTTCCTCCGTTTTGTACTAATGTGTGGTTATATCTAAAAAATTATACCCAATGTAAAAAAATATGTTAAAACGGAACAAATTATCGCCAGTATTGCCGATATGATGCACGGCAGAATCATTTTTTTAGCAAAGCCGATAAAATTATTTTCGCAGTTGGTTCCGTAATAATGAGCTTCTTTAGCTCTGTTTACGGCAATCGCCGTAATGATAGTCAACAGGAATACGTTCAACAAAAAACACGGTATAAGACATATAAGAATGTAAGGCAAAATCGACAATTTGAACAGTATTATGTACAACGCTATATGTAATGCGAACAAATACGATCTGAAAAAAATAATGATATAGCAAAAAAACGAAGTTAAAAAATGCACCGATGCCAATGTTATCAAAGCTATCAAAAGTATATCGGTTATCAGGTGGGAAAAAAAGTAGCCGAACACACTTTTTTTATTTATGATTATAAGAAAGACGTCGGTAGGATGTACAAAAAGATAGCTTGCGGCGTCGTCTACGGAAAAAGCTCCTCGAATCCCTAAGATGATCGCCGCAATACTTATTATCGAGCAAGCCGTTATTTTTTTCACATTGCTTTTTATGAATGACTGAAAATCGTAAATTACATTATAAATATTAAATTTATACATGTAATATTATATCAAAAAATGTTGAAAATTATGATTGAAACGGCGTTTATTCGTTTTTCAACATCCAGTCTGCATAAATTCCGTAGCCTTTGGTCGGATCGGATATAAACACGTGGGTCACGGCGCCTACTAATCTGTTGTTTTGAATTATAGGACTTCCGCTCATTCCCTGCACTATGCCGCCAGTACTCGAAAGAAGTCTTTTATCGGTTATCCGTATTATCATACTTTTTGCCGATACGGAGTTTTGTATGGAAGTTTTTATTATCTCTATGGAATATTCCTCGGTTTTGTCTCCGACGGTAGTCAAAATGCTTGCTTTGCCGATATTGACGTTGTGTCTGTCAGCTATTTCCACGATACGTGTTTGAGGAAATGCGTCGATCTTTCCGTACACGCCGCTCTTGCAGTTTTTGTACAAAGTTCCGGTAGGATTAGCGCTGACAAACGTTCCTTTGAGTTCTCCCGCTTTTCCGCGCAAGCCCTTGTTATAACCTATTATCTTGCAATCGAAGGCGTATCCTTTGAAACACGGCGCTAATGCGTCGTTGTCGAGCATTATGGGATGCCCCAGGCATGCGAACGTACCGTCGTTTTTGACGTATGTCACCGTGCCGACACCGTTAACGCTTTCCCGAACGCGTAATCCCAATTTTTTATCACCGGTCATATCTTCCTTGATAAGATTGACCGTTTGATCTATCGTAGCGGTGCCTCTTTTTACCGTTACGGTAGCGGTCATCACTTCGCATTCGGACAAAGTTTCATAAATATCGTTGACCGTGAAGATCTCTTTACCGTTGATCTTTTCTATGATGTCGCCGTTTTGCAACGGAGTTTCGGATACTACGTTGCCGAGTTCGGTCTCCACGGAAGCGGCGCCTACGACTATTATACCTTTCGGTTTAAGCATGAGTCCGATCGGGAATCCTCCCACGTATACCGATTGAAGATGCCCGCCGGCAAACGTTTCGGCGCTTGATAACGGAGCGGCGTTAAATATAAAAAACAGTAAAAGAATGTATGCGATAACCGTATAATTTCTTCGTACAATATTTCTCATCATGATAATTAGTTTGTAGAGAGGATTTGTATAATATACAAAAAAACGACCTTCTCCGAAAGTGAAAAGGTCGTTATGACAAATAATGTATTACAGCGATGCTTTGTAACCGTCGCTCCAACGTTTCATTGTTTCGGCGTTGGTATCAGATTGGTCGCTTATTCCTTTACTGCCCGAAAGTCGCGATATTTCGTCCGTCATGCCTTGTTCGTCCAAAGCTTTTACCGTCGTTACGGTACTGTTGTCTTTTGTCTGTTTGCTTATATAAAAGTGCTTGTCCGCCATCGCCGCTATCTGTGCAAGATGCGAAACGCACAATATTTGATGTTTGCGCGATATCGCGGCGAGTTTTTTGGCTACTACGCGTCCGGTGATACCGCTTATCCCCGCATCTATCTCGTCGAATATCATGGTGGGAATATCGTCCGATTCGTTTGTGATAACTTTCAACGCAAGCATGAATCTTGACATCTCTCCGCCGGAAATTATCTTTATAAGCGGTTTGAGCGGTTGACCGGCGTTTGGCGATAAATAAAATTCGGCCGTATCCGTTCCGCCGGGTCCGAATCTGCTCTCGAATTCGTTTTCTTTCGGCATATCGGATATCTCTATCTTGAAATCAGCATTTTCCATACCGAGATCGTTTAGTTCTCTTTTTATCTTCGATTCAAAACTTATTGCGCCATTTGTTCTTATGTCGTGCCACGTCTTTGCAAGAGCGTGTAAACGCTTTAATAAAACTTTCTTTTTATTTGTAAGTTCCTCGTAATGGATATCGGCGTTTTCCAAAAATTCGAGCCGCGTCTCCGCTTTTGCCTTTAATGCGATCATTTCGGAAAATCCGCCGTATTTACGTTTGAGAGCACGCACAAACGAAAGGCGTTTTTCCAGTTCGTCAAGTTCGTTCATATCGAAATTGAGTCCGTCGAGTTCGTCTTTTATTCCGTCGCATATATCCGATATCTCTATCGATATCGCTTCCAACCGTTCGTACAATTCGCCGAAAGAACTTTTTATATCGGCCACGCGACTTACCTCGCGCAGGGCTTCGTTTATAAGCTCGGAAGCGGAACCGTTTTCGTTTTCGCCTAGCGCGTTGGCCGCCTGTCCCAGAGAGGAATATATCTTTTCCGCCGAAGCTATGATATTGCGTCGCTCTAAAAGTTCGTTTTCTTCATCCTCGTAGGTTCCGGACGAAGCAATCTCGTCTATCTGAAATTTCAGTAAATCTATTTCGCGGGCTCTCTCCTGCGCGTTGCCTATCTTTTCAAGTTGAGATACCGCGGTCTTGTATTCGCCGTATACTTGGGAATATTCACTTTGGACGTCTTTGCTGTCGTTTCTTATATAATAATCGAGTATCCGCAAATGTTCGCTGGCGCGTCCTAACGATTGATACTCGTTTTGTCCGTAGATATCCACCAGCGTAGCCGTAAGTTGTTTTAGCATTCCGATAGTCGCTATCCTGCCGTTTATACGGATCTCGTTTTTTCCGTCGCGGTAAAATTTTCTGTTTATGATAACTATGTCGTCGTCGTCCCAGCCGAATCCGCGCATTATATCCCGTGCCGTTTCCGTATTATCGAATACGCCTTCCACGAATCCCCATTCCTCGCCGTAACGCAATAAAGTTTTATCGTAACGCGCGCCCAAAATCAGCATGAGCCCGTCCACGATTATGGATTTGCCCGCGCCGGTTTCTCCGCTCAATATATTCAATTGTCCGCACGGCTCCAATTCCAGCCGCTCTATCAGAGCTAAATTCCTGACAGACAGTTTGTTAAGCATATTATTGCTCCAATAATACAGTAAGCGTTTCGCTTATCTGTTTTGCCGCGTCCTCGCTTTTGGTAACGGCCATAACGGTATCGTCGCCGGCAACGCAACCGAGGATATCCGGATTTTCCAATCTGTCGAGCATCATGCCCGCTATGTTCGCGCTACCCGACATGGTTTTTATAACTAATATGTTTACGGCGCAGTTTATGGAAACGACGGCGTGTTTGAATATGCTTATCAGCTTATTCGACACGTTTCGGTCGGAAAATTCACGTATGTACTTCTGTCTTTTTCCGTCTATAGAAACTTTTACTATACCAAGCTCTTTTATATCGCGTGATATAGTAGCTTGCGTAGCGTTAAAACCGGCGTCTTTAAGCATGCGCGCCAGATCGTCCTGGGTCTCGACTACGTTTTCGGTTATGATCTCGAGTATCTTGACTTGTCTTGCGTTTCTTGTCATAGCGTCAGCGTGTCTCCTCCTCCGGCGTGAAACTCCACGTATTGAGTTTTCGCAAAAGTCGTGAGTAAAAACAATTGTTGTTAAGTCTTGCAAACAGCGCGCGTTTAGGCGCTTTATATATATGTATGGTCTGCTTTTCGGGTAACAAACACACGTTTTTTCCGTCGGCAAGTACCATTGCGTCGTCTGCTCGCGCTTCCAGAGTTATACCTATATTTTCGTCGTCGCCAATCACTATCGGACGAGAGTGCATTGAGTGCGAATTGATCGGTGTAAGTGAAAAAACGTTTGCGGTAGGGCTTATTACCGGTCCTCCGGCGGATAATGAGTATGCCGTAGACCCGGTAGGAGTACACACGAGGAATCCGTCGCAGTAATATCTGTCCACCGGCGAGCCTTCTATATCCACTTTCAGCATGATCATTTTTGATACGTTGCGACGCGTGATAACTATTTCGTTGAGCGCATAATATTTTTTTCCGGCAAGTTCGGCGCACAGTAAAGTGCGTTTTTCAACCGTATATTTTCCTTCGGCAATCTCCTTTGCCAAACCGTCGAATCCGTCCGGCTCGGCTTCGGTAAGAAAACCGAGTTTTCCGAGATTGACGCCAAGCACCGGTATTTTTTTTACTGCGCACCACTTGGATATGCTCAGCATAGTTCCATCGCCGCCGATTGTTAGCAACATGTCTAATCGAATATTATCGTTTTCGGAAAAATATCCCGAACAAGCGATTTTGTTTTTTAAGTTTTCGTGGGCGTAACACAAAATGCCTTGCGCGTCGAAACTCTTTACGAGCTTATCTGTCACGGCAAAGTTTTTGTCTTTATGGATATTGGTGTATAT
>CATKCE010000129.1 GCA_949744905.1 uncultured bacterium | reverse complement strand
GTACGCGTTGACGTATGCTGCGGGCGACCACGGTACGGGTACTGCTCCCGCGGCAGTACAAAAGGAAGCCGGCGCAAAGTTCAACCTTGCAGCTGCAACAACTTTTACTGCGGAAACGGGCTTTGAATTTGACGGTTGGAGCGACGGGACAAATACCTACGCCGCAGGCGCGGAATTCACAATGCCCGCAAAAGCGGTAACGCTCACCGCTCAGTGGAAAGCGGTGCAGTATACCGTAACGTTTGACCCCAACAATGAAGGCGCGACTTGGACTGTCAAGGTAAACCACGGTGCAACCGTTGCAAGACCTGCCGAAGACCCTACAATCGAAAGCGGCAAAACCTTCCGTTATTGGGCTAACGGCGGCGAGTACGACTTTGCAACCCCCGTTACGGCGGATTTGGAACTTACGGCGGAATATGCTTGGAAGATAACCTTCTTGGCGGGCGAAGGCGCAACAGGTACCGTCGAACCGCAATGGGTAAAAATGTGGAGACCCAATGCTATTACGTTGCCGCAAGCGACCGGGCTTTCTAACGGCAGCAAGGTTTTTGCCGGTTGGAACGACGGAACTACGACGTATGATGCCGGAGATTTATACGGAACGTCTGGCCTTCAAAACGTAACGTTTACCGCGCAATGGAACGATTCGCAACCCGTAGACCCGAATAAATTTACGTTGACGTTTACGGTTGGCGGTCATGGCGCGGGGACTCCCCCTGCGACACGTCAATTGTCCGCAGGCGAAACGACAGTCTTGCCTGACGGAACAGGTCTTGTACTGGACGAAGGCTTCGAAAACGAAGTATTTCTCGGTTGGTCTGAAAGTTGGAGAGGCGAGCCGTTGCTTCTTGCGGGATCTATATATACTATGCCTGCTAAAAACGTAACGCTGCAAGCTATTTGGGGAGAACAGGCCGCTCAACCGGACCCGGACCAAAAGTATCCCGTAACGTGGTTGAAGTCATCGAACGAAAGTCAAAGCGGCAGCATTACGGGCAATCTTCCCGCCGAGCTGGAGCTTGCCGCGGGAGAAACAATCACAATGCCTGCCGCCGATACGTTAACGTTTACGCACTATACATTGACAAAGTGGCGTGTTCAAACTTATACAACGGACGGTTATTGGGAAACTATTACCAATGTTAACCCGGGCGAAGCGTATGCAATGCCTTCCAAAGCAATAAGAATCGTTGCCGTTTGGACGGCTAATAAAGTTACTATTTCGTTTGACGCCAATGGCGGCAGCGGAACAATGAATTCTTTGCAAAAAGATTTTGGCTACGGTCTTGCTTTAACTACTGCTACATTCGATTGTAAGTTTACCGCGCCTGTCGGGAAGGAATTCCAAGGTTGGTCTTTCTCCGCCAACGGTGCTATTGTACCAAACGGTACCAAGTTGGACGCTACGGTAGTATCTGCCGAAGATACGGTAACGCTTTATGCTATTTGGCAGACGGCGGCCGTCATACCTACTACTCCGCTTATCGATGATATAAAGGGCAGTTGGACGGCAACGGGACATACGCTTGATATTTTGGCAATTTCGGATTCTTCTAACGAAGATATAAAAGGTTATGCCGTACTTGACGGAAAATTCTTGCTGGAAATCATGGATGATTCGGGAATATACTATGCGTACAGTAAAGATTTCGAATTGTTCTATGCTGTAAGCTTGTCTGCGGAAAATCTCAGCTTGACTCCCGATAGCGGTAGTGCTATCGTACTAAGCGGTAAAACCGAATTGGTTAACTTGGAACGCACCGTATTCCAAGGTAAATGGAACAAAGAAGTAAAGAACGCGGCAGGTACTGTTACCGGCTATCAGCCTTGGATTATCACGGAAAGCGACGTATACTACGGTATCGGCTTAACCAAAGCGGCTATCGGTTTGGTTATAGGCAACAATTTTGCAATTTGTTATACCGGTGCGAATGAGTATAATTACACTTATCTTGTGGAAAAAAGCGAAAATAATCTTGTCGGTTGGTACGATGTTTCCGAAAAGTCTCCCGAAGCCGCAACGTTTGTTCCCGCCGATTTCCTTACGTTGACGGTTGACGGCGAACTTAATCAGATTGTAAACAGCGGTTCGGCTCCCGACGCAAACAAAATTAAAACGCCTACCGCTCCCGACGGACAAACCTTTTCCAAGTGGGTGCTTGCAGGCACGGAAACCGAATTCGACCTTACGGCCGCTATGACTGCAGACGTGTCGATAGTTGCGGTATTCGAAACCGGTGCTTCCGACAGTTCTAAAACTTACATTGGCAATTGCTTGGTAACTGTGGGTAGCGGAATACTTGCGCAACAGTATACCGTTTCGAAATTTGAAATAGATTTTGCAGCCCTTACGGGTAAGGCAGTGATCGATAACGCAGAGTCTAACATTACGTTACAGCTATTAACATCAATGCCGACTGAACTTGAAGCAGTTTACGGCACAAATAGCACGTATTACGAAATTTCAATAAAATACGGTCAGATGTCCACTCAGAATTACATTATAGTAAATCCCGATCAATCAAAGTTTACTCTTTGCGATAGTAATGACAAACCGTATGGTACAGGTGAGTTCGTTTCGCAAACAGGTGAAATTGTTGAAAAGTACGAAAGAGTAGAATTGGCCGATATTGACGGCAAAGTATTTGTCGCGGAATCTGCGTTTTATAGCACTACATCGTTTGGTAGTACGACTAATTATACTGCTGCAAAGGTGACGTTTGATAGTAATTTCAACAGCTATAAAATTGTATTGTTGGCAGACGCAAATAAAACCACTGGCAAGTCGTATACTTTCCCTTCCGGAAAAGAACAAATAGCTGGTACTGAATTTACTATGGAAAGCGGAAGTTTTACTATTCAATTTGGCTTTATGAAAGATCAAAATGACAATTATCAATTGATTCTTATATCTTTACATAAAGCGGACGAAGTAGAATTACTCACTGGCGCGCCGGTAACATTAACTTTGCAATCGGCATAATAATCAGACGCCAAATAATTATGGAAGCTCGGAACAGTCCGAGCTTCTTTTGTTGTTTGGGCGGGGCGTTGTGCGGTTTCGGCGGTAAATATTTGCGCACCGCTGCAAAATAACGTATTTATCCGTTTTTATTGCAAATATCGGCATTGCGTCTCAATTGACTTAAATACCGAACGAAGATTGAAAAAAATGTTAATCTAATAGCCGTATGCGGGGGTATTTGCTTT
>CATKCE010000128.1 GCA_949744905.1 uncultured bacterium | reverse complement strand
GTCGACGTTAAAAGATTTCCCCACGTGCTACGCTTGGTCGAAATGACATTAGTGTGGAGATGGTCGAAATGACAAGTTGCATTTTACTGTCACCCCGAGCGCAGTCGAGGGGTCTAAAAACGAGAACCGGCGTTAAAAGATTTCTCCACGTGCTACGCTTGGTCGAAATGACATTAGTGTGGAAATGGACGAAATGGCGTGTAGGAAATTATCGAAAAAACAAGAAATTTTTATACGGTAAAAAAATAAAGAAGTAATTTAAGGTGTTGCAAATGAAAACATATTATGTGTACATATTAGCAAACTATACAAACACCACTTTGTATATCGGCGTTACCAACGATTTGGATCGTCGTATGTATGAACATAAAAATGAGTTTGTAGACGGCTTTACAAAAACGTATCATATCAATAAGTTGGTTTATTGTGAAGAGTGCAAGGACGTTAAAAACGCTATTGCGCGTGAAAAACAATTAAAGAAATGGCGTCGGGATAAAAAAGAAGCATTGATAAATTCGGCTAATCCCGAATGGAAAGATTTGACTATTGAATGAGATGTTTTTTTATGCGGAAGTATTGATAAGATTTCTCCGCTACGTTCGCTGCCGCTTACTTCGGTCGTAATGACAAAGAACAAGCGCTTTCCGTAAAAATTACAAAACGGACATGAACTTAATTCATGACAAATTTTCGAAAAATCTCTTGACAAAAGTCTAACCGTATAGTAAACTATGCGCAAGTTGTTGCCGGTGAGGTAAAATAGTAGCGTGCTATCGCGTACACACAGAGAGTTTCCGACGCTGAGAGCGAAACTGTGCGACGCGCGCGAATGGGTTACCGAGGGCGGTAACGTTCTGCGGTTTTTACTTCGAGTACGGCGCGGGCCCTTGCGCCGGAGCGGAACGGTAGGCGCAACATAATATTGAGGCGGCCTTTACGGTTGCGAATTTGGGTGGCAACACGGATAGTATTCGTCCCAAGGTGAATACTACCCGTGTTTTTGTTACAACAATAAAACTGTAAACGGAGGTAAAAAACATGGCAAACGGTAAAATTCCTTATAAGATATACTTGTCCGAGGAGGAGGCGCCTAAGTTTTGGTACAACGTAAAAGCGCACATGCGCGGCGCGCATGCTCCGTTTATCGATCCGGTCACCGGGCGGGCTTGCACGTCTGCCGCGCTTAAAAAGGTTTTTTGCGACGAGTGCGTCGAACAGGAACTCAACGACGTCGACGAGCTTATCGAGATACCCGACGGCATACGCTCGTTTTACCGTATGTTTCGTCCGTCGCCGTTGGTGCGCGCGTATTTTTTGGAGCAGATGCTCGGCACTCCCGCCGAAATTTATTATAAATTCGAGGGCAATAATACCTCAGGATCGCACAAGCTGAATTCGGCGGCGGCTCAGGCGTATTACGCGCACGAGCAGGGTCTCAAAGCGCTTACCACCGAGACGGGCGCGGGGCAGTGGGGAACGGCGCTGAGTATGGCGGCGGCGTTTTACGGCTTGCAACTCGATATTTTTATGGTAAAAGTGTCCGCCGAACAAAAGCCGCATCGCCGAGAGGTAATGCGCACGTACGGAGCGCGCGTTATTCCGTCGCCAAGCGACACCACTGCGGCGGGAAGAAAATTGCTTGCCGAATTTCCCGGTACGGGCGGAAGTCTCGGCTGCGCGATAGCCGAGGCTGTGGAAAAGGCTGCGAAAACGGAGTCGTGCCGTTATGTGCTCGGCTCGGTGCTGGACCATGTTTTACTGCATCAATCGGTCATCGGGCAGGAGTGCAAAATAGCGCTGGACAAATACGGCGTTGTGCCTGACGTCATTATAGGCTGTTGCGGCGGCGGAAGTAACTTCGGGGGACTTATTGCGCCTTACATGGGAGAACGTCTGCAAGGCGACAACAACGTCGAGTTCGTGGGGGTCGAGCCCGCAAGTTGTCCGACTCTTACGCGCGGAAAATTCGCTTACGACTTTTGCGATTCGGCAAAAACGACGCCCATGGCAAAAATGTATACGCTCGGGTGCGGTTTCATGCCGTCGGCTAACCATGCGGGAGGACTGCGGTACCACGGAATGAGTCCGGTAATATCTCAGCTTTATCACGACGGATATATACGCGCGGTCGCGGTGGAGCAAACAAGCGTTTTCCGCGCCGCAGTGGACTTTGCAAAGTGCGAGGGGATACTTCCCGCGCCGGAAAGCAGTCATGCAATAAAAGTTGCGATCGACGAGGCGCTTGAATGTAAACGTACCGGCAAAAAGAAAAAAATACTTTTCGGACTTACCGGAACGGGATATTTCGACCTTTCGGCATATAAGCAATTTAACGACGGCGTCATGTCCGACGTTATTCCCAACGACGACGACCTTAAAAAGGGATTTGAAAGCATCCCCCGTTGCAAAGCGAACGAGGGATTGTTGTAAAAGCGTGAGCGGCGTTTCCGGCTCGGGCCGTGGGGGGATAAAGAGATTCCTCGACAAGCTCGGAATAACGCAATATGATATCGGTATACACTCCTCGACTGCGCTCGTGGTGACAGTAAAGTGCAACTTGTCATTTCGACCGTTTCCACATTAATGTCATTTCGACCGGAGCGCGATAGCGCGTAGCGGAGAAATCCTTCCTGTTTTTGTCGTTCTTGCCGAAGCGAAACTCGGTAAGGAAACGGCTTAGTTTTTTGATCTTATTATGATCTCGGCGGCGCATTCGGTGGCTTCGTGTCCGCGTATTATTTCGCCAACGCTGTCCGCTGTTATTTTGCCCGACTTGGGGTTTTCGATAGAGTCGATATGCCCGACTATTTCCGCGTTTACTTCCGAGTACTCGAAAGCGCGGTCGCAACCCTCTGTCGTGCAGTTTACGAGTTTAAGATTTTTGCAGTAGCAAAGAGGCTGAGTGCCTATTATACGGCAGTTTATAAGCGTAAGATTTTCGGAATACCACCCGAGGTATTCTCCCTTTAAGGTGGAATCGCGCACAGTCATGTCTTTGCAGTGCCAAAACGCGTCTTTCGTATCGAGATAACTGTTGCTTATATGCGCATTTTTAACATATTGAAAGGAATATTTGCCAGACATGCGTAATCTGTCGATATGTACATCCGAGCATTCGAATAAAAAGTATTCGGAATCTATCACGCTGTCCAGAATGTTCAGTTTATTGCATCGCCAGCCGAATTCAGGCGAATGGACAGCGCAGTTTTCTATTGTCATATCGCTGCATTCCCGCAAGGTTTTTATGCCGTCTATCGTGCAATACGATATTTTTCCGCCGCGGCAGTACCATAGCGGCGCGCGCGTTTTTACGTCAAGAAAGCTGTTTTGCAAAGTAAAATCTTCGGTGTGCCACAGGGGATAGCGCAGTGAAAACGAGCAGTCGCGTATCGTAACGCCGCGGCACTCTTTAAGCGCCGATTCGCCGTCGGCGGGACCTGCGAAAATACAGCCGCTGACTTCTGTGTCTATAAGGTTGTAAAGAGCGCGCTCGGAGTCGTAAGTTCCGTTTTTGACTTGTTTTATCATTTGTTTCTCCGTAACTTTAGTTTTGCCTCATTGTACAATACATTCCCGCTTTTGTCAAATGCTTGTTTTGTCGCTCCGGCTATGCTTAAAAGGCATGGCGCGCTATAAGAATATTGCAATCGCAAATTTTACGTATAATTATTGTATGAGCAAATTTGCGATGAGATTAAAAGAGTTGCGCAAAACAAGCGAAATGACTCAAAATGATTTGGCAAAACTCGCGGGCATGAAACAGCAAAGCATAAGTTGGTGGGAAGCAAACCAAAACGCACCGAAAATAACGGAATGTATAATTCCGGCAAAATTTTACGGTATTTCCATAGACAAACTTGTCGGGTTTATATGAGAAAAAGATAATAAGCAATAAACGAAAAGAGCTTCGGGTATTCCCGAAGCTCTCTTAGTATTTATCGGTATTTATTTACCGGCTTTTTGTTTGTATGTCTCAAGTCTGGCTTTTGCGTCGGCTTCCGACTTGGCGAATAATTCCTGCGCTATCTCCGGATGAGTCTTTGCAAGGCTCTTGTAACGCGTTTCGCCGGATATAAAGTCCTGGTAATTTCCTGTGGGATCTTTACTGTCGAGCGTGAACGGATTTTTGCCCTGGTCGGCAAGATCGGGGTTGTAGCGGTAAAGTTGCCAGTAACCGGATTCTACCGCCTTTTTCATTTCCGCCTGACCGTTGGACATGTCTATGCCGTGGTTTATACACGTTGCGTAGGCAATGATAAGGCTGGGTCCGTGATACGCTTCCGCTTCGGCGATCGCTTTTATCACCTGGTTTTGGTTTGCGCCCATGGCAACTTGCGCCACGTATACGTAGCCGTAGCTCATAGCCATCATGCCGAGGTCTTTCTTCTTGGTGCGCTTGCCGCTTGCCGCAAACTTGGCGACCGAGCCGGTGGGGGTGGACTTACTGGACTGTCCGCCGGTGTTGGAGTACACTTCGGTATCTACGACAAGCACGTTTACGTCCTCTCCGGATGCAAGCACGTGGTCGAGTCCGCCGTAACCGATATCGTAAGCCCAGCCGTCGCCGCCGAATATCCAAATCGACTTTTTGACGAGCACGTCCTCGGCATCTTTTATCGAGTTCAAGGCGGCTTTAAGCTCGCCCTTAGCCGACTTTATTGCGGCGGGCAGAGCCGCTTTTACCGACGCGGCGGCTTTCTTGCTGCCTTCGGCGTCGCCGTTATTATTAAGCCAGTTTTCGAGCGCTTCTTTTATCGCGCCGTCAGCGCCGGCCGCAAGCGCTGCGTTTACGTCGGATACGAGTTTTTCTTTGCGTGCCTTGTAAGCGAGGTTCATGCCGTAACCGAATTCGGCGTTATCCTCGAACAAGCTGTTTGCCCAGGCTGGTCCGTGTCCTTCGGCATTTACGGTGTAAGGGCAGGTGGGAGCCGAGCCGCCGTAAATGGACGAGCAACCCGTTGCGTTTGCGACTACCATGCGGTCGCCGAATAACTGGGTTATGAGTTTTACGTAAGGGGTCTCGCCGCAACCCGCGCACGCGCCGCTGAATTCAAACAGAGGCTGACGGAACTGGCTTCCTTTGATCGAGTCGGGTTTGAATTTGGTGGATACGTCGCGTACCGGAAGTTTTTCGGCGTATTCCCAGTTTGCTTCTTCGGTTTTAAGGCTTTCTTCCAGCGGTACCATTTTAAGCGCCTTTTCCTTGGCGGGGCATACGTTGGCGCAGCTCGAACAGCCCGTGCAGTCAAGCGGCGATACCTGGATACGGAAGTTGAGTCCTTCGAGTCCGGTAGCGGGTTTGGTGACAAACGCTTTGCCGCCCTTGTTTGCCTGTTTGTCGTCGCAAAGCACTGGACGGATGCAAGCGTGGGGGCACACAAGCGAGCACTGGTTGCATTGTATGCAGTTTTCGGCTATCCACATGGGGACGGTGGGCGCTATGCCGCGCTTTTCGTACTTGGTGGTGCCTGTGGGCACTGTGCCGTCGGCTTCAAACGCCGATACTGGAAGTTTGTCGCCCTCCTGCGCTATTATGGGTTTTACGAAAGTATTGAAGTACTTGTTGTCGGTGGTGGCTGCGGGTACCGCTCCTTTGTCGGCGTTTGCCCACGACGCGGGGTAATTCACCTCGACAAGACCGGATATTGCGTTGTCTATGGCTTCGCAGTTTTTACGGACTATCTCGTCGCCCTTTTTGCCGTAAGACTTCTTTACCATTTGTTTCATGTATTCGCTTGCCTGGTCGTAGGGGATAACGTCGGCAAGTTTGAAGAATGCGGCCTGCATTACGCCGTTGGTGCGTTTGCCGAGTCCGGCGGCGCCGGCTATGCCCAAAGCGTCTATCGTGTAGAATTTAAGTTTCTTTACCGCGATAGCGCGTTTCATGGATGCGGGCAGTTCGGCGTCAAGCTGTTCGACGTTCCAGTGGCAGCCGAGCAGGAATGTGCCGCCCTCGCGGATATCGCCCACCATGTCGTAACGAGTTACGTAAGAGGGATTGGAGCAGGCAACGAAATCCGCCTGGTCTATAAGATACGTGCTCTTTATGGGCTTTTTGCCGAAGCGCAAGTGCGATATGGTTATGCCGCCGCTCTTTTTCGAGTCATAGCTGAAATAACCTTGCGCGTACATGTCGGTGTGGTCGCCGATTATCTTTATACTGTTCTTGTTTGCGCCTACCGTTCCGTCGGAGCCGAGTCCGTAGAATTTGCAGCGTATGGTGCCCTCGGGCGACGCGTTGATAAAGTTCTTTACGGCGAGCGATGTTCCGGTAACGTCGTCCTCGATACCCACTGTAAAGTGGTTTTTGGGCTGAGCCGCTTCAAGGTTTTCGTATACGGCGTTTACCATGCTGGGGTTGAATTCCTTGCTGCCGAGACCGTATCTGCCGCCCACTACGGTAATGTCGCGCTTGCCGTTTTCGTACAAAGCCGAGCATACGTCGAGGTACAACGGCTCTCCGAGCGAACCGGCTTCTTTGGTGCGGTCGAGTACTGCTATCTTTTTGACGGTAGCGGGGATGGCGCTTAAAAAGTCTTTTACCGAGAAAGGACGGTAAAGGCGTACTTTGAGAAGTCCGACCTTTTTACCGCGCGCGGTGAGGTAATCAACGGTTTCTTCCGCCGCTTCGCAACCCGAGCCCATCATTATTATGATCTCGGTGGCGTCGGGCGCGCCGTAGTACTGGTAAAGCTCGTACTTTCTGCCGGT
>CATKCE010000127.1 GCA_949744905.1 uncultured bacterium | reverse complement strand
CGGTACGGACGTGGAGGGGCGGATGGTGTCCGCTATCCGCGCTTTGGGCGTGGAAAAAGTATTCGACGTCGATATGGCGGCGGATATGACCATCATGGAAGAAGGGTACGAGTTCCTCTCGCGCTTAAAAGACAAGAATGCCAAACTCCCAATGATAACGAGTTGCAGCCCCGGATGGATACGTTATATAGAATATTATTATCCCGAGCTAATAGGGCATTTGTCCACGTGTAAATCGCCGCAGCAGATGTTCGGCGCGATCATGAAAACTTATTATGCGGAAAAGATGAAGATAGATCCCGCAAAAATAGTCGTGGTCGCCGTGATGCCTTGCACGGCTAAAAAGTTCGAGCGTACCCGCGACGATCAGTCTGCAAGCGGATATCCCGATATCGACGCGGTGCTTACCACCCGCGAACTTGCCAAACTGCTTAAATCGCAGGGTATAGATCTTGCGTCGATGCCGGCAAGCGGATTCGACAATCCCATAGGAGAGGGCAGCAGCGCGGGACTACTGTTCGGCGCGACCGGCGGCGTTATGGAAGCGGCGCTTCGCACGGTATACGAAGTAGTCACCGGCAAAGAACCCGAAAAGCTCGACTTTAAGGCGGTGCGCGGTACCAAAGGGATAAAGACCGCCGTTATCGATATGAACGGTACGAAGGTAAAGGTCGCCGTAGCCCATACCCTTGCAAATGCTAAAGTTATCATGGAGCAGATAAGATCGGGTAAAGCCGATTACCAGTTTGTCGAGATCATGACTTGTCCCGGCGGTTGCGTAAACGGCGGCGGACAGCCTATCCATTCGGCAAAAGTGCTTAATACCACGGACGTAAAGACGTTGCGTGCGAAAGCCATTTACAAATCGGATAAAAAATCGAAGTTGCGTAAAAGCCACGAAAATCCCGTTGTCAAAACGCTTTATTCCGAGTATTTCGGCGAACCGAACAGCCATAAAGCGCACGAAGTTCTCCACACGAAATATACTCCGAGAAAGAAATTCCAATAACGATTTCCCGAAAAACGAGCGGACGTACAGTCGGCCCGTTTTTCATATACCGCATTCCGTTGTCAAAAAGGTAAAATAAACATGGCTGTGCGGCGGCATAAAATAGTGCGCCCGCAAACAAAAATAGCTTGCCAAATCGAGCGCCGTGTTGTATAATGATTCGTAAGGTAGTTTATGTATAAGTGCGCCGTTTTCGTTAAAAACAAATACTATTCCGATGCGGGTATGGACTTTGTGTATTCACGCATGCGGGAGGAACTCGGTAAACGCGACATACGCCTTGATCGGGCTGTCGGCTTATACGCAGGATATCCGGATATTACCGGGCTCGAATGTGATTTTTCGATCTTTTGGGATAAAGACGTCGTGCTTGCGAAAAGGTTGGAGAGCTACGGTATGCGGTTGTTTAACAGCGCTTATACGGTGGAAGTCTGCGACGACAAGGAAAAGACCTTTGCCGCGCTTGACGGAAAAATATATCTGCCGGCTACGGTTTGTTCGCCGCTTGTATACGATGTTTCGGACGGCGACGATAAAACGTTTATCGACCTTTTGGAAAAGCATATCGGTTATCCGGTTGTCGTCAAAGAAAATTCCGGCAGTCAGGGCAGGCAGGTGTATCTGGCGAACGACCGTTCGGAGTTGCTGTCTCTGCGCAAGCGGCTAATGCATGTTCCGCACTTATACCAGAGATTCGTGCGCGGCGCATGTCCCGGATCGGATACGCGGGTCTATATTATAGGCGGCAAAGCGGTGGGAGCGGTGAGCAGGACCAACACCACCGATTTCCGAAGCAACGCCGCGTTGGGCGGCGTTATGGAACGCATAGAGCTTGACGGTCCTTTGCGCGCATCGGCGGAAACGGTTGCAAAAGCGCTCGGTTTGGAATACGGCTCTACGGACTTTATTTGCGAGGAAGGTAAATACGTGTTCATAGAGGCGAACAGTTCGGCTTATATGAAAAATGCCGAAAAGCTCGGTATACCCCTCGCATCGTTGTATGCCGATCATATTGCGGAGGCGGTGTATGGAACTTGCCTATAACGTATCGCGTCTTCTTGAAAGAGTGCGCAAAGCGTGCGCGGAGGCGGGAAGGAGCGAGAGCGAAGTAAGAATAGTTGCCGCGAGCAAATGCGTGGACGCGCAAACGGTATACAAACTTCCTTCATTGGGTATAACCGAAGTCGGAGAGAACAGAGTAAGCGAATTTAACGCAAAATATGACGGCGGTGCGCCTTTGAAATGGCACATAATAGGCGCGTTGCAAACAAACAAAGTAAGATACGTAGTCGGAAAGACGGCTATGATACAGTCGGTAGACAGACAGTCGCTTGCCGAAACGATAGACCGCATATCGGCAAGAGCGCAAATCGTGACCGACGTGCTCATAGAAGTAAATATCGGCGGCGAACAAAGCAAGAGCGGCGTTGCGCCGGAGGCAGCCCTTGAATTCGCGTCGCAGTGTTCTGAGCTTAAAAATCTGAGAGTTCGCGGACTGATGAGCGTGCCTCCCGTCGGAGCGGAGTATCCGCTGTACGAAAAAATGCGCGCGTTGTTTGACGAAATGCGCGGCTCGTGTCCGTATGCCGACACATTGTCGATGGGAATGAGCGGCGATCTCGAAACGGCGATAAAATGCGGAGCGACTATGATACGCCCCGGCAGAGCGCTTTTCGGCGAACGCATAGTAGGATAAACATAGGAGAGATTACCCGTTATGAAATACGAAGATTGGGCAAGAAACGGAAGAAATTACGGCGGAGACGATAAAATGGAATACTTTGAAGATTCGCACCATAGCGGAGGTTTCGGCGGAGCAATGCCGCAGTACACCCAGACTTCCACAATGAAGCAAACGGCGGGTTTTGCCGGGAAATTTATGTCCACGCCGTATTTTCAGAACGTCGTGGTGTACGAGCCCCGCACGCCGGAAGACGTACAACTTCTTATCGATTATCTCAAAGAACACGAGCCCGCGGTCGTGAATCTCGATAACGTCGAGCCGGTAGCCGCGCAGAGGATATTGGATTTTGTAAGCGGAGCAACTTATGCGCTTAGCGGAAGCGTTCATAGAATAGCGGGCAACATCTTTTTGTTGTCGCCGGAAGGAGTGGGGATAACGGTACCTTATGAAGCAAAATAACGAAAATTTCGATAACGGAGATGTTGCGGAGGACGAGCGTAAAGAAAGCGGCGGCGAAAACGAACGAGTCGACGGTGCGTCCGTAACAGTGCGGGACGAAGCGGCTTCACAAGGGCGCGATATCGAAACGAAAAGCGACGTACGATCCGCAGACGGCTCGGGGCGCGTTGTCGTCGCATTGAAAAAATTCGGTAAGGTTGCTTGGGAGTATATAAAGCACGCCAAAATAGAATTGTTGGTCATAGCCGGGCTTTTGATCCTCGACCTTGTCACCAAAGCGCTTATCGCACAATTTATGAATGTGGGAGACCGTATACCGATAATTCCGCAATTACTCAATATTACGTACGTGCGCAATACCAAGGCGGCTTTCGGGAGCGCTTTCGGATTGGAAAAAGTGCTTTCCGACGATGCCATCAGGATAATTTTTCTTGTGATAACGCTTATAGCGCTGGGCGTGTTTTCGTATATACTGTACCGTTGCCGCAAGCGTCATTTGCTTATGCGGTTGGGCATAGCATTGATAATTTCGGGCGCTCTCGGCAATTTTATCGACCGCGCCGCATTACATTACGTGCGCGACTTTATCGAAATCGAATTTTTGGGATGCGATCTGCCGTTGCTCGGTACTTCGTTTCCTGTGTTCAACGTAGCGGATATGGGACTTACCGTAGGCGTCATACTGTTTTTGGTGTATTTCATTGCAATATACAAAGAGCCTAAAAGTCGACCCGCAACTCAAACGCTAACGGAAGTAACGGAGCCGTCAGAGACGGATGACGACGCGGAAAAAGCGGAAGAAACGAAAGTAGAGCCTGCGACCGATACCGAATCATCCGGATCGGAAAACGAAAAGACAGGCGGCGGCGATGAATAACGAAACCGTTTACATTGTAACCGACGGCGGCAAACGAATGGACGTATTTTTGTCGGAAGTTATGGACAAGACCCGTTCGTACATAAAACAGCTTAACGATTCGGGAGCCATACTCGTAAACGGAAATGCCGAAAAGTGCGGCAGGGTAGTCAAGCCGGGAGACGAGATATCCGTAACGGAAACCGAGCGGGACGATATCGCTGAGCCTGAGGATATACCGATAGACGTAATTTACGAGGACTCCGATATCGCCGTTATAAATAAGCGTCAGGGCATGAGCGTACATCCGGGAGCCGGCGTTCACGGCGGCACCCTCGCAAACGCTCTTATGCACCGTTTCAATAATTTGTCGGGTGTTGGCGGCAAAGTGCGCCCCGGCATAGTGCACCGCCTTGATAAGGATACTTCGGGCATAATAGCGGTGGCGAAAAACGATAAAGCCCATTTGGCGCTTTCGGAGCAACTGGGGCGCAGGGAAGTGCAAAAGATATATTTGGCTCTGCTTGAAGGTAATCTTAAATGCGACAGTGGAGAAGTGCGAACGTTTATAGGACGCAGCCCCCGCGACCGTAAAAAAATGGCGGTGGTCGACTCCGGTAAAGAAGCCGTCACTTTTTATAAGGTTACCGAAAGATTCAAAGACAACTGCTTGGTCGAATTCGATATAAAAACCGGCAGAACTCATCAGATAAGAGTGCATGCCAAATATCTCGGGCATCCGGTCGTCGGAGATAAGACTTACGGATATACAAAGCAGAAGTTCAGGCTTGACGGACAGTTGCTTCATGCAATGCGTATAACATTTAAACATCCTTCGACGGGAAAAAGCGTGACGTTTACCGCGCCGATACCGGAATATTTTGAAAAAGTACTCGATACACTGCGAAAACAACGGGAGGAATAAGTTATGAGATTCAAAGCCGCGATAATGACGGAAGAGGAAGTTCGCCGCGCTATGATACGCATAGGACACGAAATAATAGAGCGCAACCGCGGAGTCGATAATATTGTGCTTGTCGGCATTCACCGCAGAGGCGTTCCGCTCTCGGCGGAGCTCAAAAAAATCATCGAGGACGTGGAGAAAAAGGAAGTGCCATGCGGCAGTCTCGATATAACTCTGTACCGGGACGATCTCTCGCTAATTAGCGAGCATCCGCAGATAAAAGGCACCGATCTGCCGTTTTCGATAACAGGGACCGATATCGTACTGGTGGACGACGTTTTGTATACGGGACGCACCGTCCGCGCCGCTATGGAAGCAATTTCCGAAATGGGACGTCCCAAAAGCATTCAGCTTGCCGTGCTTGTTGACCGCGGCGGAAGGGAATTGCCGATAGGGGCGAACTATGTGGGGAAAGTATTGCCGACATCCCGCAGCGAGCTTGTATCGGTAAACGTAAAAGAGATAGACGGAAAAAACGGCGTCGATATTTATAGCGTAGATTAAAGGAGCTTATGATAAAATGCTGAAACGCAAAGACCTGCTCGGGTTAAAAGATATAACGGCGGAAGAAATAGAAGAAATTTTGTCCACCGCGAGCCAGATGAGAAAAATACTCGACCAGAACGTAAAAAAGACTCCGCATCTGCAAGGCAAAAACGTTTCGTTGCTTTTTTACGAAAACAGCACTCGGACGCGGACTTCGTTCGATACCGCCGGCAAGATAATGGGCGCGAATACTTTTTCGATAGCGGCGTCGACGTCCAGCGTATCCAAGGGCGAAACGCTTATAGATACGGGAAAGAATCTCGACGCTCTTTTGTCGGACGTAATAGTGTTGCGGCACTCTATGTCCGGCGCTCCTCATTTGCTTGCAAAAAACGTAAGCGCCGGCGTAATAAACGCGGGCGACGGAATGAACGAACATCCCACGCAGGCGTTGTTGGACATCTATACGATGAAGGAAAAGTTCGGCGATCTAAAAGGTCTTAAAGTTGTCATAGCGGGAGATATAAAGCATTCGAGGGTAGCGCGGAGCAATATCTGGGGACTTACAAAGCTTGGGGCTTCGGTCACGGTGTGCGCTCCTAAAACTCTGTTGCCTGTCGGCATAGAGGATATGGACGTCAAAGTAAGCTGCGATCTCGACGAGTGCATCGTCGGAGCAAACGCGGTCATGGGTCTGCGGTTGCAGCTCGAGCGCCAGCAAGCCGGGCTGTTTCCCAGCGTTGCCGAATATAACGCCTATTACGGAATAAACGCCGCGCGTCTCAATCTTGCCGACAGCGACGCCGTAGTTATGCATCCGGGCCCGGTCAATAGAGGGCTCGAACTTAACAGCGACGTAGCCGATTGCGACCAGTCGTATATTTTGCGCCAAGTGACAAACGGAGTGGCGGTGCGCATGGCGGTAATGTTTTTACTGACGCGCTCCAAAGACAAACAGATATAAATCAAAAAGGAGACAAGCTCTTTTAGGGCGGCACAATATGAGTCTGATAATAAAAAACGGTTCGGTCGTAACGGACGGCGGAGTGATAGACGCCGATGTGTATATAGAGGGCAGTAAGATAGTAAAAGTCGCAAAGGATATAGACTGCGCGGCGGACACTGTGATAGACGCGTCGGGAAAGTTCGTAATGCCCGGGTTTGTGGATATGCACTGCCATTTACGCGAGCCCGGTCAGGAGTATAAGGAAGATATAAAAAGCGGAACGGCGGCGGCATTGCGCGGCGGATTCACGTCTGTCGCATGCATGCCGAATACCGTGCCGCCGATAGATAACGCGGCTCTCGTAAAATACGTGCTCACACGTGCCGCCGAGGTGGACAACGCAAAAGTATATCCCATCGGTTGCATAACAAAGGGTCAGCTCGGTAAAGAGATCGCCGAAATGTGCTTTATGCGAGAAGCCGGCGCGGTGGCTTTTTCCGACGACGGCAGACCCGTGGAAAATTCAAATATCATGCGTCTCGCGCTTGAATACGCAAGCGGAAACGATATGCTTTTGATAAGCCATTGCGAGGACAAGCAGCTTGCCGCCGACGGCGTGGTCAACGAAGGATTCAACGCTACGATATCCGGACTTAAAGGAATCACGCGGGCGGCGGAAGAAAGTATGGTCTTGCGCGATATCGTTATCGCCGAGGCGCTCGGCGCAAGAGTTCATATCGCACACGTCAGCACAAAGGGAAGCGTAGAGGCGGTCCGTCGCGCAAAAGAACGGGGCGTAAGAGTCACTTGCGAAACGTGTCCGCATTATTTCTCGGCTACCGACGACGAAATACTTAGCTATAACACCAATGCGAAGATCAATCCGCCGCTCAGGTCGCAGTCCGACGTGGAGGCGATAATAGAGGGGCTGTGCGACGGTACCATAGACGCTATAGCGACCGACCACGCTCCCCATCACGCGGACGAAAAGAACATGGAATTCAATTCCGCGCCCTTCGGAACAAGCGGCTTCGAGACGGCGTTTTCGCTGGCTTACACAAATCTTGTTGAGACCGATATAATAGACATAGTTAAACTCTGCAGACTTATGAGCGCTAATCCCGCCAAGATACTCGGCATAGGTTCGGGAGAGATAAAGGAGGGAGAGCGCGCCGATATCGTTGTAGCCGATCCCGAAAAGAGTTATACCGTGGACAGCGGAAAATTCGTATCGAAAGGCAAGAACAGTTTGTTTAACGGTTGGAAGTTAAAAGGCGCTGTTGTCGGCGTTATAGTCGACGGTATTCAAAAGGAGATAAAGGAATTATGATAGACAAACTTATAGAAAAAATTTGCGGACTCGGCAATCCCACCGCAGTGGGGCTCGATACTTCTTTCGAATATCTTCCCGATAACGTGAAGAACAAGTGTTCTTCGTTGGAGGACGCGGCAAAAGCCGTGACCGATTTCAATCTTGAACTTATAGACCGTTTGTGCCCGCTCGTGCCCGCCGTAAAAGTTCAGGTTGCGTATTATGAAATGTACGGAGTTGCGGGAATGAAAGCGTTTGCCGACACTTTGAAAGCGGCGAAAAACAAGGGACTTGTAACTATCGCCGACTGTAAACGTAACGATATAGGCTCTACAGCGTCGTGTTACAGCGCGGCGTATTTAGGCAGAGTAAAAGTTGGCGAAAAGGAATTCGCGCCTTTCGAAGCCGATTTTTTGACTGTAAACGGATATCTCGGCACCGACGGTTTGGATCCGTTTGTCTTAGACTGCGAAAAATACGATAAAGGATTGTTCGTGCTCGTAAAAACTTCCAATCCGTCCAGCGGACAGCTTCAAGACAAATTGTTGGGAGGCGACGGAACTCTGTACGAAAACATGGCGCGCATAGTTGCCGACAGCGGCAGTAAACTTACCGGCAGATACGGATACTCTGATATCGGAGCTGTGATAGGAGCGACACATCCCGAACAAGCCGAGGCTGTGCGTAAAAAGTTTCCCGGAATGTTTTTCCTCATACCAGGTTACGGCGCGCAGGGCGGAAGCGCCGACGGTCTTACCGTGTGTTTCGACGATAAGGGGCTCGGCGGCATAGTAAACAATTCGCGCGGGATAATCTGCGCGTACAAAAAAGACAAATACAAAGGACAAACTTTTGCGCAAGCCGCGGAAAACGCCGTTATCGATATGCGCGAAGATATTTACGGTTCGCTTAAACGCGCGGGCAAAGCGAGATAAACAAGTGAAAGATCTGGAATTTACTGTAGAATACAACAGGGAGATAGTTCGCGGCGTATTCGAAATGCGGCTCGTTTCTTCAGAGCCGTTGCCGCCGATACATTGCGGACAGTTTATGCACTTAAAGGTGGGCGGAGAATTTTTGCTTCGCAGACCGTTTTGCATACATAAATTCGACGAATACGGAATAACGATCATCGTAGCCGTAGTGGGCGGCGGGACGAGGCGCATTGCGCGGATAAAAGACGGCGAAAAGGTCAAGGCCGTTTTGCCGATAGGCAACGGATTTACGCTCGGAGAAAACCACCGCAGGATACTGTTGTTGGGCGGCGGCGTCGGGTGCGCGCCGCTTACTACCGTTGCTGTCACGTATCCCGACCGAGAATATATATCGTACATAGGTTTTGCGACAAAAAGTTCGGTGATGTTTTTGTCCGATTTTGAAAAATTCGGCAAAACTGTCTTGTGCACCGACGACGGTACCGTCGGGCGGAAGGGTTACGTTACCGAAGTTCTGCGCGAGGATATAGCGGAAATCAAACCGGACGTTATACTCACATGCGGCAGTACGCCCATGCTAAAAGCGGCGGCAAGGCTTTCTTTGGAAACTAAGATACCTGCGTACATGTCGGGCGAGACCAGGATGGGTTGCGGAGTCGGAGCGTGTCTTGTGTGCGCGTGCGCCGTGCGTGAAAAAAACGGCGAGGCGGTCAATAAGCGCGCGTGCGTCGACGGTCCCGTATTCCGATTGGAGGACGTGATATTATGACGACTGAAAACAGGACTGTGGATACGTCGGTAGTGTTGTGCGGGGTGATTTTGAAAAATCCGATAATCACGGCAAGCGGTACGTTCGGGTTCGGTAAGGAGTACGCCGGATTTTACGATATAAACAAACTGGGCGGTATATGCACCAAAGGTATCACAAAGGAGAAGCGCGAGGGCAATCCGTCGCCGCGTATCGCTGAAACCCCAATGGGCATACTCAACAGCGTAGGGCTCCAAAATCCCGGCGTCGACGGCTTTATCGCGGATGACGTCCCGTTTCTCGAAAAACTGGAATGCGCTGTGATCGCTAACGTTGCCGGCAGAACAGAGGAAGATTATTGTTACACCGTAGATAAAGTGAGCCGTTTGGATTGTATAAAAATGGTGGAGCTAAATATAAGCTGTCCAAACGTAAAAGCCGGCGGCATGGCTTTCGGAGTACTGCCACAAAGCGTATTCGATATCACTTGCAGAGTAAAAAAATATTGTCGTAAACCGCTTATGGTAAAACTGTCTCCCAACGTGTCTAATATAGCCGATAACGCCAAAGCGGCGGAGGATGGCGGAGCCGACTGCATTTCGCTTATAAATCCGGTGGGGGGTATGGCTATAGATTGGCGCTCGCGAAAGCCGATACTCGCAAACGTGTGCGGAGGACTCAGCGGTCCCGCGGTAAAACCCATTGCTCTTAAAATGGTATATGAGGCGAGCAAAGCGGTGAATATCCCCGTTGTGGGAATGGGCGGCATAATGACTGCCGAGGATATCATGGAATTTTTGGTTGCCGGCGCGACGGCCGTCGAGGTCGGCTCCGCCAATATTTTCGATCCCGAGGCGGGCAATACTCTTGTCAATGAGTTGACAAATCTTATGAAAAGGTGTAACATAAATAATGTGCGCGAGATCACCGGATCGCTCATAATATAATTTTTTTCACGCAAAAGGATATCATGGCGCTTACCAACGAACAGATATTGGAATTTTTTAAAAAGACGGAAGGCATTCTTCACGGTCATTTTCTGTTGACCAGCGGTCGCCATTCCGATACTTATATGCAGTGCGCTAAACTTTTCGTACATCCCGAAGAAAGCGCGTTTTTATGCTCGGCGCTTGCCGATACTCTCCGCGGATTCGGCGCTGACGCCGTGGTGTCTCCGGCTGTCGGCGGAATAATCATGGGGTACGAAGTTGCCCGCCAGCTTGGCGTGGCCAATTATTTCGCCGAGCGCGAAAACGGCGGCATGACGTTAAGACGCGGATTTTCGCTTGATAAGGGCATGCGCGTCATAGTTGTGGAAGACGTTGTTACTACGGGCGGCTCGGTAAAAGAAGTTATAGAACTTTGCCGAAATGCCGGCGCGGAAGTCGCGGCGGTTGCGTCTATTGTAGACCGCAGCGGAGGAGAGGTGGACTTCGGCGTTCCTTACCGCGCGCTTCTTTCCATGGAAGTAAAAAGTTACGATGCGGACGATTGTCCGTTGTGCCGCGAAGGTAAGATACCGGCAATAAAACCGGGAAGCCGAGGCTTGAAGTGATTTTTATTTATTTTCTTTTCGGAGGTATATAAATATGTCAACAAAAAGAACAAAGAGTACGACGACGAGAACATATACGGTTCCAAAGCTTGTTAAGATACTTTCGTTCGTATCGGTCATGCTCATGGGATTGGGTATAACGATTGGCGTAGTGCTCGGATTTTTCGACAGTTTCGCCGCTATCGGAGCCTGGATAAAAAATATTGCTCTCGCGATAGGTCTTATAGCTCTTTGCTGGTATTCTTACTACGAGGCGCGTTTACACGGCAGAACTTGGTTTACGTTGTGGATAGTGGCCGTAGTGCTTATAGTGGTATTTTACATTTTGGGCTTGACTCCCATAATGAAGTGGTAAATTTTTTCTGTAAAGTCGGGATATAATAATAAAAAAACGATCGGAGTGTGAACAATGGCGACAAAAGCTAAGAAACGTAATTTTATACAGGCATATTTTTCTGATTTCGGCATCCGCCAGATATGCGACTTTTTGATGTTGGGCGGCGCTATAGTTCTGCTCGTCGGCATATTTGTCAGCGATATCGTGATTACGGTAGGTTTGGGCATATATCTCGCGGCCACCGCGCTTGCGATATTCCGTTCGGTGCGCGTGCTTTGCAGTAAAATTAACCGTCGTTCGCCGGAGTATAAAAACGCGATAATAAATACCGTTATAATGGGACTCATATTCGTTCTTGCATTGTTGGGATTTGTTTACGCTTTGGTATGATGATTGTGTAAAATAAAATGACGCCTTTCCTATTGCGGTCAGGCGTCTTTTTTTATTGACGTTCGTCTTTCGGCGTTACGTATATGGTCTTGTAATCCGTGTAGACCATCTTGCCGGGAGGACTGCCTTTGGGTTTGGACACGAACTTTTTCAAAGTATAGTCCACAGGCACGTTATCCGACATTTTGGCTTTTGAATAGTATGCGGCGATTTGCGCGGCGCGAACTATGACGTCGTCGTCTATGTTTTGTCCGGATACCAAAACGTGACTGCCGTGTATCTTTTGAGTATGAAGCCACATATCGTCGCTTTTTGCTTGTTTTGTAACACGGTCGTTTTGAGTATTGGTTTTTCCCCAACGTATAATGCAATTCTTATATACCGTTTCGCCTCCTCCGGCACGGTCGGATTTCTTGTTTTTACGGTTGCCTTTCGGTTCGCGCATGAGTCCTTCGGCGTACAATTCGCCGATTATTTCTTCCAGTCCGTCTTCGTCGGTGTACGAAAAGCTGTCGTAAATGGAATTGTAGTATTCAAGGTCGGCGGTCGCTTTTTTTATCTGCTCGTCTATCATAGACAGAGTCTTTTTCTTTTTGGAGTACTTTTTGAAATATGTTTGCGCATTGTATTGCGGCGACTTGTTTTCCTGCAAACGGATATTTACGACCGAAGGGGGATCGTCGTAATAATTTTCGGCTTCGAAAGAGCGCATGCCCTGTTTTATGCGGTATATATTAGAGATTATAAGTTCGCCGCACAGTCTGTCGTTATCAGCGTCGGCGGCTTCCGATCTGCGTTCTTCAAACAGCTTGAGTTTTTTCTCGGTGCGCGCTACGGCGTTTTTTACGGCAGTTTTAGGGACATGGGCTTTTTCCAGCAACCGTTTGTCGCGGTCCAAAGCAAAAAAGTGTTCGTCCATTGCTTGGTTTAGAGTCGGGAAGAACTTGTATTCGCCGTCGCGGCAAAACGGTGCGAGCCAAAAATCCGATTTGCCGTTTAAGTCATGCCTTATGCAAGGCCGGACATCGCCGAGCAATTTTTTCGTTGAGAACGCCTCCGCGAGCTTATGCAGTTCTTTTTCGGATAGTCCGTCGGAATAATTGTTTCCCAAAACGTTTGCGACTATCGCGGATATCGTAATCGGCGCAAGTCCCGCGGCTCCGGCAAGAATGTATCCGTCAAGTCTGCCGCCTTGGAAGTTTTTTAACAACGCTGTAAGCGCCGTAACGTCGAATATATCTATTTTGTCCTGTTTCGGAGGCAAAGCGTACGTTAGTCCCGGCAATACGGGGCGTATTTCGCTGCTGGCGGGAGAAATGTGTTTTATGCATTCCGATATTTTACCTTCGCCGTCCGTGAGGATTATATTGGCGTATTTTCCCATTATTTCGCATACAAGCGTTTTTTGTTCTTCGTATCCGAGTTCGTTGCGGGCGGACAGATCGAAAAACACTATGCGTTCGCCGGGATGGGAACGCACTTTTTTTATCACCGCGCCGCCGATATGTTTTCTTAAGTGCATTAAAAACGCCGGAGCCGTAAGGGGATTTTTTTTCGGCGGATAAGCTGTGATGTGTATGCGGGGAAGCGATGTGTTGGCGCTGAGTATCACCGCGCGCCGAGTCATGCTGTGGACGAACAACACGATCTCGTCCGGCTCCGGCATTGTTATCTTATCTATCCGTCCGCCTTGAAGTATATCGTTAAGTTCGGTCGCCGCTTGTTGAATGTGGAGTGAATCGGTGGGCATGCTTTCCGCTCCTTTTTGTTACGGTACTATCCAGTATAAACTATATTGCTCTAATCAGTCAATACAATTTGACAAAAGTTACAGTATGTGGTATTATAATTTGGTATGATTTTTTGGAGGTTAACATGGATTACAAAACTGACAGACAAAAAGGCAGTGTAAAATTTACCTTTACGGTGCCTAAGAGCGAATGGGAGGAGGAAGTAAATTCCGCTTATATAAAAACCAGAGGCAAATATAATATTTCCGGATTCCGCAAAGGACACGCGCCCCGCAAATTTATTGAGAATCTGTACGGTCCCACGGTGTTTTTCGACGACGCTTTCAATTCTTGCGCTTCTAAGGCGTACGGCAAGGCCCTCGCCGAAAACGCGGAGCTTTATCCGGTGGACGAGCCTAAGGTCGATATAGAAAAATTCGGCGAGGACGCCGTTACTTTTACCATAGAAGTTACCTTAAAACCGGAAGTGGCTCTCGGACAGTACAAGGGGCTCGTCATTAAAAAAGCCGAATATCCCGTTACGGATAAAGACGTGGAAGAAGATATTGAGCGCAATCTCAAAGCTAAGAGTCGACTCGTCGAAGTTACCGACCGCGAAGCGCGCGACGGCGATACCGTCACCATTGATTACAGCGGAAGCGTGGACGGAGTTAAGTTCAACGGAGGCACCGCCGAAAAACAGGAGCTCACTCTCGGGAGCCGTTCTTTTATCCCCGGATTCGAGGAGCAAGTCGTCGGTATGAAAATCGGCGACGAAAAGAACCTCGAAGTCAAATTTCCCGATGATTACCATGCCGAAGACCTTAAGGGCAAAAACGCCGTTTTCGCGGTCAAACTGCATGCTGTCAAGTTCCGCGAGATACCCGAGCTTAACGACGAATTCGTTAAAGATACAACGAAATTCGAAAACGTTGCGGATTACCGTGCCGACGTAAAAGCCCGTTTGGAAGAAAACGCTGCAAAAAGAGCGGACAGCGAAAACAAAAATAGCGTTATAGAAGCCGTGGTGAACGGCGCTACCGTAGACATTCCCGATTGCATGGTGGAAAGCGAGCTCGACTATATGTTGCAGGATTTCGAGTACAGACTTTCTTACATGTACGGCGGTATGAAACTGGATGATTACTTTAAGTACACCGGCTCGAGCCGTGAAGACTTCCGTAAGGAGCGCCGCGCGGAGGCCGAGAAGGCTGTAAAAACGCGCCTCGTGATAGAAGCGGTAATCAAGGCAGAAAAAATCGAACCTTCCGAAGCGGACGTCGATAAGCGCATAGCGGATATCGCGGCGCAGTCCGGAAAGCAAGCCGAGGAGTTTAAGGCGACTTTGTCCGAACATCAGCTTTCGCACATAAAGAGCGATGTTACGGTAGAAAAAGTTCTCAATGAACTTGTTTCTGCCACCGTGTTCGAGGACTCGGCAAAAAGCGCTGCGTCGGAAAACCCCGCCGCTAAAAAAGAATAATTTTCGTCGGAATAAATACGGCGAAGGGAGGATATAAATAAGTAGTATGATAAAAAACAATCTTGTACCGATGGTAATAGAACAGACCAACAGAGGAGAACGTTCGTACGACATTTATTCCCGTTTGCTGGAAGACCGTATCGTGTTCCTTACGGGCGAGATCAACGATCTTACCGCAGACCTCATAATAGCGCAGTTGTTGCATCTTGAAGGAAAAGATCCCGATAAAGATATCAGTCTGTATATAAACAGTCCGGGCGGAAGCGTAACTGCCGGTATGGGCATTTACGATACGATGAACTATATAAAATGCGACGTCAGCACTATCTGCGTAGGTATGGCGGCAAGTATGGGCGCGTTCTTGTTAAGCAGCGGAGCGAAAGGCAAACGTTACGCGCTTCCCAACAGCGAGATAATGATCCATCAGCCTTTGGGCGGTGCGCAGGGGCAGGCAAGCGATATTGCCATCCAGGCGGAACATATTTTGAAGACCAAGAAAAAAATGAATCGTATCTTGTCCGAGAACAGCGGACAGCCGCTCGAAAAAATCGAGCGCGACGTCGACCGCGATTATTATATGACGGCGGAAGAAGCCCACAAGTACGGACTTATAGATAAAATATTCGTAAAGAGAGCTTAAAAAGCGGAGGTTGATTTGAACTTAAAAACAGAAGAATCGAAATGCGCGTTCTGCGGCAAACCGCAATCCCAGGTAGTGGAATTGGTGTCCGGACCTACGGGAGTTTATATTTGCGACGGTTGCGTTGGAATATGCAATGAAATTCTGAGCGGCAGAATAAAAAAATCCGCCGAGTCCTCCGTAGTAAAATTGCCTACGCCCGAGCATATCAAACAGGAGCTTGACGAATATATAATAGGGCAGGATGCGGCTAAGCGCGTACTTAGCGTAGCGGTATATAACCATTATAAAAGAATAAATTACAATGCCGCGCATCCCGTTAAAAACAAAGGCTCGAAACGTGATATAGAACTCAAAAAGAGCAATATACTTATGCTCGGTCCCACCGGAT
>CATKCE010000126.1 GCA_949744905.1 uncultured bacterium | reverse complement strand
GCCGTACCGAACGCGTCGTTTACGTAAACTTCGGCGTCGTAAGCGAGCTCGCGGCAAAACGCCTCGTCTTTGGCTTCTTCTTCCCAGTGAAAACGGAGGTTTTCAAGCAACACGGCTTCTCCGTTTTTGAGCGCGTCGCGCTTTGCTTTGGCGTCGGCGCCCACAACGTCGGACGCGAATTTCACTTTGCCGCCCAAAAGCTCGTTAAGGCGTTTAGCCACCGGCTCGAGCGTGAGCTTTTTCGGCTCCTCTTTTTTCGCCTTTTCTATCACAGCCTGCGCGGTGGTCTCGCCCGCCTCGACTTTTTTCTTGTCTTTTTTATTGAGTTTCACTTCCGCGGAGAAAATAGAATGCGGCTTGCCCATGTGGGAGCACAGCGTTACCTTGGCGCCGTTATCCAAAAGATACTTTATCGTGGGCAACGCTCCGTTTATCCTGTTTTCATCGGTGATGACGCCGTCTTTCATAGGAACGTTGAAGTCGCAGCGCACAAGTACCTTTTTACCCTTTACGTCAATGTCCTTTACGCTTTTTTTGTTCATGATGATCTCCTTCTTTATATAAAATTTCTTTATTATTTTTTCGCTTTGTACATTATGTCGTTTATATAGTCATAAGAATTTTTAAGTTCGTTCAAGTCGCGGTAATCGCGCGAATATGCCTCTATCAAAGCGTGCGCGTTTACGCCGCGCTTTTCCACCTCGCGGAAAAACTTTTCAAAATTTATTTTGCCGTCGCCGGGAAGCGCCGTATTGCCTGCCTTATCCACGTCGCAGATATGTATCGTAGATATCCTGCCTTCCATTGCGTCGAGAAATTTTATCGGGTCGTGTCCCGCCTGAGTCGCCTGCTTTACGTCAAGCGTCGCGTAAAGCCTCGGACACTCGCGCAGTAACTTCGTAAAATACTCGGGATCGCTGGCATACGTCCAATGCACGTTTTCGTAACTCAAATTTATGCCGTAACTTTGCGCTATGTCTATGAGTTGATTGACTCGGTTGCCGAGCTTTGGGTAATCGAAATCGTACTGCCGCTTTTTAAGCCGCGTGGGACCGTGGAAAGTATAAAACTTTGCGCCCAGCATGTATCCCGCATAACACACCTTGCGGAAAAGGTTTTCCGCATCCGCCCGCACCCGCGCGCCCGCGCTGAAAAGTTGCGGCTCGAACTGCGTGGTAAGGCAGTGTACGGAATGGACGTTTATGTTACCGCGCCTTTGCACAAGAGCGTCGACAAACGGTTTTTCGTACTCGGTAAAAGTATTAAGGAACACTTCGGTCGTGTCCACGCGCATCTGCCGTAATATATCGAACGTCGATTCGGTTTGCACCCGGTTGAAAAACGACGCGGTGGATATTCCCAGTTTCATGGATATACCTAACCTATTATATACTCTTTTTTATGCACGGCGGCGTTGACTTCTTGCAACTTAGCCTCGTAACCGCCGCGTCCGAGCATGGCGAACGTAGCCTTTTTGCCCTCTTCGACGCCCGGCTGGTTAAAAGTATCGATATTGAGCAAAGCTCCGGCAAAAGCCGTTTGGTACATAAAATACATCAAAAGCTCGCCCACCGTTTCTTCGGTGACTTCGGGAAGATATATCGTATAATTCATGCGGTCGGCTTTTTTGAGCGCGAACTCAGTGGCTCTGCGCTCGGCGTTTATAAGCTCGTTAAGCGTACGGCCCTTCAAAAAGTCGCACGCGTCGACGCTTTTATCGTCGGAAATAACTACCGTAGTACGGAATTCGTCCACCGCAAGGAAAGTAACGACCTTATCGAAAGGCCCCTCTGTGTAAAGTTGAACCTGGCTGTGCTGGTCGGTGACGCCCAGCGACTTTGCGGGAGTCTGCCCCACGTGCACCGTCTTTCCGTTAAGGTCCGTGGCTTTTCCAAGGCTCTCCGCCCACAACTGACAATAAAAGTCCGCCATGTATTTAAGGCTGTCGGCATAAGGCATAAGAACGCTTATATTCTTTCCTTTGCCCATCGCCTCGACCTGCAAAAATGCGGTCAAAAGCGCGGGATTTTTAAGCACGTCCTGCTCCTCCGCCGCCTGCGCCTGCGCCGCCGCTCCCGCGAGCATCGCCTTTACGTCGAGTCCGAGCGCGGCAAACGCCACGAGTCCCACGGGACTGAGCACCGAGAATCTTCCGCCTACGCCTTTGCCCACTCCGTATACCTTAAAGCCCTCGGCGACCGCGACGTCGTAAAGAGTTCCTTTGCCTATAGTGGTGGTGACTATGATATGTTTTTTCGCTTCCTCAAGCCCGAGTTCCTCTTTTAGCGCGCTGTACAAAATAAGAAACTGGCTGAGCGTTTCGCTGGTCTCGCCGCTTTTGGTGATCACGTTGAAGTAAGCGGTTTTAAGGTCGAGCACGTCGAGCAAACTCGCCATACGCTCGGGGTCGATATTGTCCTCCACATATAATTTGGGAGCTTTGCGCTTTTCTTTGGGCAGTTCGTTGTGTCTTAAATGCAAAAGCGAGCTTGCCACCGAAAGCGGACCCAGCGCGCTGCCGCCTATGCCCAATACCACGAAGCTCTCGGCTTTTTTGCCTATTCCGCCGCAGTACGCTATAAGCTCGTCTATCTCATCGGCGGGCGCGAACGGCAACTCGCACCATTCCTGCCAACCCTTGCCGCGGTTATCCAGCACCGACTTGCGGGCGGCGGCTATGCGGGCGGCATTTTTAACGAATGCCGAGGGTTTTACGCCCTCTTTGCCGATGGCGTCTTCCATCATGTTGTTATAATCGAAACGAAGTTTCATATATGATGACCTCCGGATATTTGTATATACAGTATACAACTTTTCGGCACGAAAGACAAGAAAAAAGAGCCGCAAATTCGGCTCTTTTTTTGCTTGTTTTTGTAATTGCGCGACATCACTGCAACGCTTCGATAAGGCCGTAATCTCCGTCGTTGCGCTTATACAGCACATTGACTTTTTTGGTAGCCTTGTTGCTGAACACGTAAAAACTGTGTCCCACAAGTTCAAGCTCCTCTATCGCGTCGTCCACCGTCATGGGCGTAAGTTCGTAAGACTTACTGCGCACGACGCCGTGCTTTTCCTCTTTTTCCGCAGGCGCGACGTAAGACGCGTCAAGCTCTTTTACGCGCACTTTTTTGGACTTTGCGACCAGTTTGGTGCGGTGTTTTATTATCTGCTTTTCAAGTTTCGGTAACGCGACGTCTATGTTCTCGTACATATTTTCTCCCGATACTTCGGCGCGCATGACCGAACTGTCGAGCATTATTGTAAGTTCCAGCGTCTGGACGTCGTTGGCTTGTTTGAGCATGACTTTTACTTTGGTGTCATCCTCGAAAAACTTGTCGAGACGCTGTACCTTTTTTTCGATAAGGTCTTTGAGTTTGTCGCTCGGGCTGTAATTTTTGGTCAAAAACTCGATTCTCATGATTTGTCCTCCTAAGACGTAGTGGCACCTCGGTGCCTATGGATATTGTAACACGGAAAGAAAAAATTGTAAATAGGGTTTTGAAAATTTGTCAGCTTATTTTCACCTGTCCGTTATCGATATCGACAGTTACGGTAGAGTTGTCGCGCACGGTGCCGTCGAGTATCGCTTCCGCTATGTTATCCTCCACATATTGCTCTATAACGCGGCGCAACGGACGCGCTCCGTACTCGGGGTCGTACCCCCGAGTAACGATAAAGTCCATGGCTTTGTCGGTGAGTTTAAGTTTAATGCCGCGGTCGGACAGCGACTTTTCGGTCTTTGCAAGCATTATAACGGCTATCTTTGCTATGTCGTCTCTGCCGAGGTGGTGGAATATGCTCACCACGTCTATACGGTTTATAAATTCCGGCTTAAAGTGGCGTTTAAGCGCCTCGGTAAGAATTTCCTCGGTACGCTTTTCGTCGGGAGCGTCAGTCGACTGCGCCGAAAATCCAAGACTGCGGGTATTTTGTTTAAGGTCGGACACGCCCGCGTTGCTCGTCATTATTATTATGGTGTCCTAAAAGCTGACCACGCGCCCCTGGCTGTCTGTAAGTCTGCCGTCGTCGAGTATCTGTAAAAGCGCGTTGTAAACGTCCGGATGCGCTTTTTCTATTTCGTCGAACAACACCACCGAGTACGGTTTGCGCCGCACTTGTTCGGTAAGCTGTCCGCCGTCGTCGAATCCCACGTATCCCGGAGGCGCACCGATAAGCTTGCTGACGGAATGTGCCTCCATATACTCGGACATATCGAGACGTATGACAGCGTTTTCGTCGTCGAACATAGCCTCGCCGAGCGCTTTCGTAAGCTCTGTCTTGCCTACGCCGGTGGGTCCGAGGAACAAAAACGTCCCTATGGGGCGGTTCGCGTCTTTCAGTCCGGCGCGCGCGCGGCGTATAGCTTTTGCAACGCTTACCACTGCGGCGTCCTGCCCTATAACGCGCTTATGCAGTATGTCTTCGAGGTGGACGAGCCTCTGTGTCTCGGTCTCGGTGAGTTTCGTTACGGGTATCTTTGTCCACTTGCTGACGATCTCGGCGATCTCATCGGGACCTATAACGCCCGCTTCGCGCTCGGAACTCTTGCTCCAATCGAGTTTGAGTTCTTCTATCTTGGCTTCAAGTTCTTTGCGGCGGTCACGAAGTTCGCCCGCCTTTTTATAGTCTTCGTGTTTTAACGCTTCCTGCTTTGATAAATCTATATTGCGCAGTTCTTCCTCCATTTCTTTTACGCCGGAGGGCACGGTGTTGCTGCCTACTTTGGCTTTGCTCATCGCTTCGTCGATAAG
>CATKCE010000125.1 GCA_949744905.1 uncultured bacterium | reverse complement strand
CCGAAGTCCACGCCGTCGGCGTTAAGAATAGCGCCGTCTACAAGGTAGATCACTTGGTCGCCCTTTACCCATTCGGCGTTGTCGAGAGCTTCTATCTGATTGGCGTTGAGCGTGATATCGTTTGCAACGAATACGTCTTTTACCATATAAGCCTCATCGGCATCTTTATAAGTCAACGAAGCTATAAACATCTGCGCGTTGGTGTTGACCTGCGAGAAAGCCGCTACGTTTCCGTTACGCGCACCGCTGCCTACGTTGAGGTCGATGCTTTTAACAACGGGGCTGTGGAAGTCGTTGTAGATGTTTACTTTCGTAGTGGTCTCCCACACCGTCGCATTGCTGCCTACGGTAACATTAGTATCTATTTTTCCGGCAGCGCTTACAGCGCCGTCGGTAACCGTGCGGCCGTCGTCGCCGCTGAGAACGGTAGTAAAGTTTCTGACAGCGTTGTTGTACATTGCAAGTCTTATGGTCTTTTCGTTATCGATGCCGTTGGGATTGTCATGTATCCAAACTTGCCCGACAAGAGCGGCGCCGTACGCGGCGGCTACTATCTTGCAGTCGGATACCGTGCAATTTTTAATAGTAACGTCCATAAGAGTTCTGTCGGAATCTTTGAAAGCGGCGTAACCGTTGGGGTCGCCTATGTGGGCGATAAGCATACCGTTTTTCAAAGTACGTGCGGAACCGAGTATTTTACTGTTGATAACGTTTACGTTATCGAGCACAACGGTTTGAGGAGTATCCAACACCATAGTGCCGTCCGCGACGTTTTGGTTATTACCGTTAAGATAACCGAACACAACGCCCTGGTTTTGATAGTTGGAACCGGTACCTTCGATTTCTACGACTGCTCCGTCAAACGTCAAGTTTTGTACGGTCATGCTTGCGCTCACCTGACCGAAGAAACCCGCGCTACAGCTTATCGCGCCGTACTCGTTATTTAAGTGCGCGACGGGATACAAATTTTTGATAATATGATTGTTACCCTCTATGGTAATGTCGTTGAGCGAATACCAGGTATCTACAATGGGCTTCCACATTTCGCCGCCAAGGTCGATGTTACATTCTATGCTCACCGTCCACTTGTTCTCGGGATTGTAGATATTAGTCTGTTTAAGAGCCTCTTTACGGCTTGCGTCGGTATAATTTCCCGCTCCGTCTTTTCCGTTCATGTAATTGTTGTAATGCGCTTTTCTCAGCGTAGAGAACGGCGAATCATTATTTGCGGGAGTTCCGTCGTCGTTATTGGCAACCATGCGCGACCAATAAGCAAGCGCGGCGGCGGACTGTATATGAACCTGCTTGTTGGCTTCGTCTACCACGTAGCCGGCGGGAACGGTCTCGGGATATTGTCCGTCCCATACGCTGTAATTAGAACCGTATTCGGCCATAAGCGTAACGTCTTTGCTGACGGCAAACGTGTACGTAGCCTCGGTGCTCACGATATCGGGTCCGTCTTTCCAAGCGGTAAAGCCCTGCTCGAAATCGGCTGAGGGGTCTGCCGTAACGGTGACCGTCGTACCTTCCGTCACGTAATCGTGGTTGTAACCGTTTGAAAGTTTACCGTTTACTACGGTAACTTCATACTTTACGGGAGCGGGAGGCTCTCTGTCCGGCTTTTCGCCGTCGTCTCCGCAGCCCACTGCGGCGAATGCCATACATAACACCAACGCGGCGCTAAGCAGGATTCTCAATGTCTTCTTCATCTTTCTTCTTTCTCCTTTATCTTGTATATTTTTACCTCTCTTGCGCATTGGGTAGATTTACGCAGAGACGAGATAACGAATTTTACCGCGCCGCGGGAACTATTTCCACACGGACGTTATCAAGCGGACAGTCCACCACAAGGCGGTCCCCCTCGGTCTTATATTCGGCTTCTTTACCGCCGACAAGCACTTTGCAGTCAAACGTGGGCTTTAATAAGCGCACCTGCAATTTCGCGTTTTTATTTCCCGTTTTGTCGGAAATTCGGGTAACGCCGCTTATTTCCACAAAGTAACGGCTCACCGTCGCGTCGACGTAATATCCGGCAAAAGTCACGTTTTCCATACGCAACCAATCAAGTCCCTTATCAGTTACAGGCTCGAACACCAGAGTTCCGTCGGCAAGCGTATCCATGCCGAACAACGCGTCCGGTACTGCTTTTATCAAAAGAGCGGCTTCCAAAAACTCGTAATCGAGCCCCACCACTCCGCCGGAATCTCCGCCCTGCGGGTTGTACGGTTTTGTTTGATAATACGGACGGTAAAACCGCATGGGCGACAGCGAAGGGTCCTCCTTCTTTGCGTTTTCCCATGCCTCTGTCACGCGTCCGTACCAGTCGCGCACGTCGTATAAACGCCCGTAAGTTTTTTCCGCGGAATATCTGCTTTGCGCGACTATATCGTAATACCCGAGGTGCAAAGCCGTTCCGCCGTTTTGTACGTTGCCGTCCCAGCGCGATTCATACGACCACACCACGTTACTGCCGATATCAGCGGTATTAAAGCGCGGCGCAAACTCATAGTAGTAAATGTCGCTTCCGGTGGAATTGTCGCTTTCTACCTTGCGTTCGCCGTTTATCCACTGCATGATGAGTTTTGTCTGTTCCGAATCGGGTAACCCCGCGGCGACCGCCTGTTCGTTAAACATAAGATATCCGCAGTCGAGCACCGTTCCGTCCTCGAATTTTCCGGCGTGGAACCTCTTTGTCTTATCGTTCCAGAATTCGGCGCGGAATCTGTCGCGCGATTTGACCGTAAGCGCGGCAAGACTGTCGGCATCAAGCGAATATTCGTCAAATCCGTCCATTTCGGAATTTACGGTAGTCGTTTTGCTTGCGCTTATATCCATATTCTGCGCCATGGTCTCAAGATAATACATTGCGCACACGGCATTATAATAAGAGAGATTACAGTACAGATTCACGTCGGGAAACGCCAACACGTCCCAATATCCGTTGCCCAAGCCGGTGCCGGTACGCTTTCCTCCGTCGCTGTTGTGTCCCTTAAAATACGCGGTGCTTATTAGTCCGCTTTCGCCGTCGAGCTGATTGTATAAAAAGTTCATGGCTTTGCGGGCGTTAGGAAGAATCCGCTTTACGAGCGACGCGTCCTGCGCATATTCGCACACGCTCTTTGCCGCAAGAATATAGTTGCAGGGATTTAGCGCCTGGCGGTCGTCGTACTCGGTTATAGCGTAATCCAGCCCGAACGTGCCGCTGAAAGTAGTGCCTTGTTTTGCGCGCAACACTATCTTAAACTGTTTTACGTAACGCGTGCGGCTGAACCCCCACCCGTCCGACATATACATGGGAATAAAGTACCCCGCGTTTTCAAGCGGCGCGTCGGAACTTACCGCATGACCGTTAAGCGCGTACCGGCTGAACGAAACTTTATTTTCTTCGTTCCACGTCGGCTCATTCTCGGTGGTGTAATAAATATATATATCTTCGAGTTCGTAACCGCCGTTACCGTCGAAAAACATTCCGAACTTCAAAAACGGCGATATTATCGTGCTGAAACCGAGAGCGTCTTTGGAAATTATCTCTATTTGCTCGACGTTGTTCGCCGTGACTTGCAATACGGAATTCGCAACCGACATTCCGCCGCCGGTAGCGGTAAAACCCTCGAAGTCGCCCGGCGTATCGAATTTGTAGTAATTGCCCGGATACGTCACCGCGCCGCCCACAAGCACGTTTACGCTCGGGAAAGCCCAGCCCATGCCCCAACTGTCGTAAGTCACGCCGTCGTCTGCCCAAATATATCCTTGGCGGTCCTGCGGCGGCGAAAGCAACCAGTTTGTCACCCAGTCGCGCGTAGCGTAATGTTCGGGAAGCGTTCCGTACGTTGCCGACGCATCCCACCAGCTTCCTATCATGGCTTCCCATTCCTTCCATGCGCTTTGTCCGGCGCCGACAGGATGGGTGTGTATGCGGTTATCGTTGTAGCGCATGTGACGCTCGCGGTAATCGTTGAGAAATTCCGAAAGCGACTCGTCGGAGCTGTAAAAAGACACGAGCCTGTCGGAAGACGAGTGCTCCGCGGTATACGAAACTTCGCGGTACACGTCTTTTTCGGGCTTCGGTCCGGGTTTATCTCCGCACGCGGCAAAACAGAACGCGCAGATCGCGCTCAAAGCCGTAATAAATATATTGCGCAACTTTTTCATCGTATCTCCCTTAACGTTTTTCAGCCTTTAAGACCTGTTACCGCAACGCCTTCGATAAGCGAACGTTGGAACACAAAGAACAACACCGCAAGCGGAAAAGTCATTAAAACTCCCGCCGCCATGGAAACGTTAGCGTATATGCGCGTATTGTTCGGACCGTACTTTTCGTATATGCCCAGGGCGAGCGTAGCCGCCGGATTGTCAGCGCTCCCCAAATATGTCATCGGAGTTATAAAGTCGCTCCACGAACCGATAAACGAATTTACGGCAACGTATATCATTATGGGGAAACAAAGCGGGACCATGAAACGTATGAATATAAGGAACGAATTCGCTCCGTCTATTTTTGCGGCGTTTACCATGTCGTTGGGTATGCCGCGCATAAACTGGCGTATAAGGAAGATATTCACCGCACCGCCGCCGAACAATCCGGGCACCCACATGGGGAACGTCGTGTTATCCCACCCGAGCCGCATGAAGATCGTTTGCAACGGTATCAGCGTTACCACAGAAGGTATCATCATCGTAGACAGCACGATACCGAACATTATCTCTTTGCCCTTGAATTCCATTTTGGCAAATCCGTAAGCGCACAGCGCCGCCATAAACGGAACTCCCACAGCGGTTATTCCGCCGATAAGCAGAGAGTTGAACAGATACCGCATAAAGTCCGAACTCGAACCCGTGAATATCTCGACGTACGCGCCGAGGTATATCGTGCCGGAAGGAGAAAACAACACTTGCAAAGGTATCTCGTTATCCGGCAATATGCTTATCATGATCATGACGAACGTCGGAAAAATGAAGAATACGGCAAGCGCGATAAGCAGTATATACACGCCTATTTTGCCGGCGACGCTTTTTCCGCTTATTTTCTTTTTGAGGACGACGTTCAATACTTGCGTTTGTTCCATAGTTACGCCTCCTCCCCGTAATACACCCATTTGCTGGTCTTCATCACAACGGCGGTAAGCGCGGCTATTATCAAAAACAATATAAAGCTGAGCGCGCAGGCATAGCCGAATTCCGTCACGTTGTAGCGGTAAATATTCATGACGTAAAACAACAGACTGTACGCTTCGCCGGCGCCTCCGGTAAGAGTGACTACCTGCGCGTACGTTTGCATTACGCCGATAACGCTTATTATAACGTTATACAGTATCATCGGCGAACACACCGGAATAGTTACGGCAAACACCTGCCGCAACTTGCCCGCTCCGTCCAACCGCGCGCTTTCGTACAAAGACGCGGGAACGTTTTTGAGTTGAGCCAGCCACAGTATCATATTGCCGCCAAGTTGGAAAAGCCCCACGAATATGAACGACGCCATACTTGTTTCGGCCTTGCTGAACCAACTGAGCGTGGGTAAACCTATGCGCGAAAGCATGCCGTTCAATATGCCCTGGTGGACATTAGTCATTCTGTTCCACACCATGCCGCCGCACACCGCGGGGATAAGCACGGGCAGATAGTACAGAGTACGGAAAAACTTCATACCGCGCATTTTTTTATTGAGAAGCAGCGCAAGCGCAAATCCGAGCACCATGGTAAGCGGAATATTTATAGCCGCGTAAATAAACGTGACTTTCAGAGAACGCAAAAAGTAATATCTGTAAGCAAAAGTCGTAAAGTTTTGAATATAATTTTCAAAACCTACGAATTCGCCCCATTCGGTCAACGAAAACGGTTTTAGAGGCGTCTTAAAAAAACTGCTTATCAAAGCATAAAGCACCGGCAAAACGGTAAATATCAATATACCCAAAAGTACGGGCATAATATAAAGATATCCCACAACGTTTTTTTTGATGCCAGCTTTCGTTTTTGCCGTCATGGCGCTTTCTCCTATTACTTTTTGAGTATATCGGCTATTATTTTGTCGTAATGTTCGATCGCGGCGCTAAACGAAGAATTGTCCGCTTTGCTCCAAAATACCGCAACTTCGTCTTGGATATCCGAATGGATGCCGGGTTTTACGCTGTTGTAATAATTGAGGAAGATATCGTTGGTATTGGTCGCGATAAACGCGTCGGGGTCGACTTGCACATTGCCCACTTTGTAATCTCTCCACGAGCCTTTGTTTGCAAGCGACTTGAGAGCGGGACAAACGTTGCCAAGTCCGCCGACCACTTCATAACCCTCCTCCGACATACAGAACTGTAAAAACTTCCACGCCCACTCGAGTTCTTTGCTGTCCGTGCAGGCTTTGCTTATTCCGTAGCCGCTGCAACCGGCTCCCGTAAATCCGGGGGTCTTATCTTCGCCCTGTTGGAAATTGGGGAAAGGCAAAACGGCAAGTTCCCAGCGTCCGTTATTGGCGGTACGGGCGTAATCGGGAAGCGCGGGACGCACGTCGAACGTAATGGGCGAACTTGCTCCCATCGTCTCCTCTTTGTAGCCTTTGAACAATCCGCCCTCTCCTTTTATGGCGTAAGGTTTTACCTTGGGAGTAACGTCTTCGTCGCCGTTGAAAAGGAAGTTGATATAATTGTAGCATTCGCGGGTAGCGGCGCTGTTGAGCGTATTTTTACCGTTGTTATCAAAATACGCGCCGCCGAAGTTTGTAAGCATCGTGGTGTACAAAGGCGGCCAGGTGTGCCACTCTATCGGCGCTTTTACGTATCTGGATACCTGTTTGCAAAGTTCCACAAGATCGTCCCACGTCCAATCGGCAGACGGCATATCGACGCCTATCGCGTCGAGCGCGCTCTTGTTTATATACGTTACTATGCGGTTATAATCGCGCGGAACGAACCATATCCCTTTATCCTCGGCGGAATAATGGGTGCTGTCTATAAGCGCCTCGTAAAAATCCGAGAAAAACTCTTTGTTGCCGGGAAATTTCTCGTCGTTATTAAGGTCCTGAAAATACCCCGCCGCCGAATAGTTTGAGTGCTGGTCGCCGGCGGTCCATAAAATATCGGGCAAAGAGCCGCGGTTGTCCATGGTTATTATGTCCGGCATACCGTCGTATTTTTCGGTTATCTTTATGCTTATCTTCTTATCGGTCTCGGTGTTGTGCTTTTTTTGAAAAGCGTTTATCCACGTCTGCATAAGGTCCTGCTCGTCGGACCTGACAAGCGTACCGACAGTAAGATTGACTTCGGCGCCCACAACATTGTCGGCATCCACTTTTCCTCCGTCGGGATTGGTCGGCTTTACGCTGAAATTACAGCCTGTAAATCCTATCAGCATCGCCGCCGCAAGCACGATAGCGACAAGCGGCATCATTAACTTCTTCATTTTGTTTTCTCCTTATTAGAGGTCGTTACGATGATTCGGGAAACTCACTTTTCTATTATCTGTATCCTGCCGTTTACAAAAGGCGCGGTTATGATAACTTTACCGTTTTCCACACGATAGTCTGTATCTTTTACAAGTATTTTATTATGCTGGCGCACTTCAAACGCTTTACCGTCCGCGGGAGCGTCAAGCGCGACTTTTACTTTAAGCGCCGACGAGTCGCCCTCTATGCTGTTTATCTGAACAAAGTTCCCGCCTATGGTAAGGTCGTAATTAACGCCGCCGTAAGATACGTTTTCCATCTTCCACCAGTCGAGATCCGAGGGTAACGAAGGCGTTATATCAAGGATGCCGTATTCCGTCGACCCGAGTCCGAAATACGCTTCGGGGATCGCGGTGACAAGCAGCGACGCTTCCAAAAACTCGCAGTCGAGTCCTATCACGCCGGACGAATCTCCTCCGGCTCCGGGAAGATTGCCTTGCAACTTGATAAGCAGATCGTCGTAATACTTGCGGTAAAAATTGATGCCTCTGCCGCCGGCTTTCTTTACGTTTTCGTACCAGCTCTGTATCTTTTTGAGTTTGGCGTAAGACGTGTCGACCCCGCCCACGGCGTTTTCGGCGACGATGTCGTAATAAGCGCAATGTATCGCCGTTCCGCCGTTTTGTATCTGCGCGTCCCAAGCGTACTGGCCTTTGGGATTTCCGCTAAAACGGTACCAGAACTGATATTTGTTTTCTTTGGTAGTCCAGCGGGGCGCGAATTCGTAACGGTATATTTCTTTAGAGCGTATCGGTTTGCCGGTCGTTGCGCTTACGCTGTTATCGGCGGTATCGCCCTCCACTTTGCGAGTTCCGTTTATCCAGTCCATGATATCTCTCGCCTGTTCGGGCGTCGCAAGCCCCAGCTCGATACATTCCTGGTTGTAAGTGGTAAAACCGTAATCCGCTACACGGTCTACAAGTCCCGCAACTACCGCCGGATCGTCGGCGGGTATGAGTCCGTTATGAAAACGCTTAGTCTCTCCGTTCCAGAATTCGGTGCGGAACGCGGGAATAAAGTCCTCTGCCTTTTTTGCAAGCGATTCGGCGGTCTCGGAGTACACCGCATAATCTGTCATATCGGCGGTGCGCACCTTTATTTCGTTGCCGCTCTCGGTAAGCCCCGCGGCTTTATACATGGATTCGAGGTACTGCATGCCGGTAAGAGCTTTGTAGTAGTTTATATTTACATACATGCTCACCGTGGGGTTTGACGGGCAGTCCCAGTATCCGTCTCCGATACCGTGTCCCACAGCATGGTAATCGAGCGGCAGATCTTTACGAGCGGTCTTTTTGAAGTCGCCGTAATAATCGTAGTTTGTCGAGCCGTCGTGTCCGGGAAGATCCTCGGTAGTTATAAGCGACTGCGTGTCGCCCTTGCAGTACGTAAGCAGAAACTGCATTGCTTTACGTATGCGGTCCATATTGTTTTGCAGCCATTCGGTGTCTTGCGTGAACTCGAAATAATACGCCGACGCAGAAAGCAGAGCGCAGTTATTGAGCACCTGGCGGCTATCGAAAGTGAGGGTAACTTCTTCGAGACGCACCTCGGCGTTTATGCCGTTTTTGAATTCGAGTTCTATCTTCATGTCGGTTATCGCGTCGTCGAGTTCGTCAGACGTTCCCCAATATTCGTTGGCGTACATGGGAAATACGATATGCGTAGCCGACGAGAACGCCGATTTGTAATTGGAAGAAAACTCGCTGTATTTTACCATGTGGTCGTTATCCCACTCGGTGTTCTTGGTCTTGCTACCGCCCTTCCACCACACCGTGACGTCCTTTACCTGGTTTGTGACTCCCAAAGAATCGTAGTCGGTAAGCGAAAAATCGAGTTCCAGAAACGGAGCGCAAAACGCGGTAGCCATAAAGGGCTTTAATATCGTATTGCCGTTATCAACAAGGTTGACCGGCTCGTCTTCGGGCACCTCTGTTCCCTCGGCCGGAGCATCGTAGGTATACGTTATCTTCTTCATATCGTTGCCGGATATCACCATTGCGTCGTAATACCCGGTAGCCGCCTTTTCTTTTTTCGCAACCACTCCGGTATCGCTCTCGCCCTTCCAGACATCGGAAAGAGGATTGCTTCCGCTTATGCCGGTGATATTATTCGTTCCGTTAAAATACGAAGTGTTAAGATAATAACTGCCCGAAGAAGGTCCGCCGTACGAATGTCCGAATGACGGAAAACTCCATCCCTGACCCCAGTCGGTTGTGGTGCTACCGTTATCCACCCATACATACCCGAAGTCGTCCATCGTAATGGTGGAAACCCAGTTGGCAATCGTATCCTTGGGGCTGTAACCTATGCCGGCGGTATTCATCCACATCACGCTCATGGCTTCCCATTCACGCCAGCCCGATTTGCTTTCGCCCAGTTTAAGAGACGATATCGCGGTCTCCTCGTCGTAACGGAGATGACGTTTCATGTATTCGTTTACAAACGCGTCCAACGAAGCGTCGCCGGAATAAAACTGCATTAGCCCTTCGGTGTTCTGCTTGGTATACGTATAACCGTTATCGAGGTCGGGTACGTCGATACCGGGCCCTTTGTCGCCGCAAGCAACAAGGCAAAGACATGCGACCGCCGACAGAATAATACTTATTATCTTCTTCATCATTGCTCTCCTTATTTGCTCTCGCGCTTATCGCCTTTGCGCACAGCGAGCACAGCCGCGCCTGCAAGAAGCAGCGGCAGTGCAAAAACCATAGTATATATACGGTCGGCCGCGACTGCGCCGCCGCAACCGCCCTTTGGAGCAAGCGCCGCCAACTCTTCGTCGGTATAGCCTTGCTGATTATTAAGCGTATCATCCGGCTTTACTACCGTTTCGCTGTCGCCCGCTTTTATCCAGGACTTCTTTACCGGGTCGTAACTGAAAAACACGTCTTGTTTTACTATCTTGCCGTTGGGAAACAGGAAACCCGATTTAAGCCCCACCAACATGGGTTGCCGCATATCTTCCAAAGTGTTCTCGCAAAACGACGTCGCGTCGGTCTCAACGCCGGCGCTCGTCAGTATTTTTGTAACTTTGGTCTCTTTGTCGCGGGTGGAGTCGCCCTTGAACACTATCTGTATTCTGTTGGCTTCCATGTGTATCTGGTACGAAAGCGGTTGCATCGAGCCGCCGTTATCCTTAGCCTTTGTCTCGCCCTCGGAGATATAAAAAGCCGTGGTATCGGCGACGCGCTCCTGGCACTGGTACAGGTTGTAAGCGTCCACTCCGCCTATATTGCGGTACGGAGTCATATCAACTGCCGAAGCGTCTCCGTTATGGTTTGCAGGGTGCATTTTCATGCCGTTGTAAGCCTTGCAACCGAACATAAAATTGTACAATAAGCTCTTGGGATTATCCGACGAAATGACCTGATATCTGTGCAAAAGGTCAAGTTCTTCATCCGAATAGCAGGGCTGGTCGGTGACGCCGCTACCGTGGTATCCTTTAAGCGCGGTCAAACTGCGCACCTGCATGTCTATCATCTTTTTCGGAGCGATCGCGTCCGAAAGATAAATATAAAACGTAGTGTTGCTTCCGTTCTTTTCGGGAACGCTGACGCTTGTAATAGTTACTTCCTCGTAGTCGTCGAGATCTTCGCTTCTATACACTCTGTCGGCAACCGTCTTGCCCGCCTCGAAGTTGTATATATAGCGGACGGTGGTAACGAACCCGCTGTCGCTCTTAAACCCTTCAAAAATTATTATCTTATTGTCTCCGTCCGACAGCGCGCTTATAGGCACCGTGACCACAGCGCGGTTACGATCGGCCTTAAACGACAAAGCGGCATCTCCTATTTCTTTTAAGGAAGCGCCGTTGATAGTTATCATACCGCCGTGAGTATCGGTGACGTCTTTTTCTTCTTCCGCGACGGCTTTATCGAAATCGATATTTACGGACACGGAGTCGGCGCCTTTTGTCATCGTAACGCTTTTTACGAACAAAGCGTCCGACTTTACTTCTTCGGGGGTCTCGACAGGCTCGACCGGCTGAGCGGACTCTTCCGCCAAAGCCGACACCGCCCCGCCGGCAAATACCAGACACACGAGCATAGCCGCCAGCAATAACGTCATGATTTTTTTCTCACCATTGTTTTTTGCCTCCGATATTGTTATTGTGTTATATATCCAATGTTTTTACTTATATCTTAATAACAAATTAAGATATAAAAGAGGAGCCGGCTCCTCTGCCGAGTACACGTGTACTATTTTAAAATCATCGACAATACGGTAAGTTTACCGCTACCCGATCCGTACGGTCGGCGCCCCCTCGGGGATTGCGTTCGGAACACGCGTTCGTATTTTCGATTTCATTATACAACAATATATAATTATTGTCAATAACCTTTTTCTTATTTTTTTCCGTTATTCACAAAATTTATACGTTTTTACCATATTAAAATCCTGCCGGACAACGCGCCGTGGACTGCCTTACTATAAGTTCCGGCTTTATTATCTCGCGTTTTACGCATGTTTTATCGTTGATATTCGCAAGCAATATTTCAAATATGCGTTTACCGTATTCTTCGCTGCAATGACTCAGCGTGGTAAGCGGAGGACAAAACGCGCGCGACAGATAAATATCGTCTATCCCCACCACCGACATCCGTTCCGGAACGGAATATCCGCGCTCGCGCAATGCGAGCATCGCCCCGCACGCCATTATATCGTTCGAGCATACCACCGCGGTAAAATCGTCGGTGCGGTCCAATAGTCTGTTCATGAGGATATTGCCCTGCAACAGTCCACTGTCGTAAGGTGCCGAGCCGGTCTCCACCAAAGACCCGCCGCATCCGGAAAGTCCGCCGGCGTATTTCAAAAACGCCGGAAGTCTGCGGTCCATACCGAGGTCGTCGCAATAACTCAGATACGCTATCTTTTCGTGCCCCAGCGATTTAAGATACCCGATTATCCTCTCCATGCCGTCGGTAAAATCCACTTCCAATCCGCATACCCTATCGTCCGGAAACCCGCGGTTCGACGTAACGATAACCCGATCCGTACGGTCGGCACCCCCTCGGGGATTGCGTTCGG
>CATKCE010000124.1 GCA_949744905.1 uncultured bacterium | reverse complement strand
CGATAAAATATGCGTCGGTAACTCCCGTAGCCGACGAAAACGGACTCATAGTGGATTATATCACCGAGGGAGAATTTCCCAAATACGGCAACGACGACGACCGCGTGGACGACATAGCGCGCCATCTTACCGATTATTTTTACAAGGCACTTTGCCGCACGCCGTGCTACCGTCACGCTAAGCATACGTTAAGTCTGCTTACAATAACCAGCAACGTGGTTTACGGCAAAAAGACCGGCGCTACGCCTTGCGGAAGAAAGAAGGGCGAGCCGTTTGCGCCGGGAGCGAATCCGCTCCATGACCGCGAGCACAGCGGAGCGCTTGCGTCTCTCAATTCGGTAAGCAAACTCAGTTACAATTTCTGCCGAGACGGTATATCCAATACTTTCGGCATAGTGCCCAATACTCTCGGTAAAGACAAAAAGTCGCGTGAAAAAAATCTTTCGGCGATTCTCGACGGATATTTCATGCGCGGCGGACACCACCTTAATATCAACGTGTACGATAAAGCAGTGCTTTTGGACGCGCACGAACATCCCGAAAAGTATCCGAATCTTACCATACGCGTGTCGGGATATGCGGTTCGCTTTTGCGTGCTGAGCAAAGGACACCGCGAGGAAGTGTTAAAACGCACTTTCTTTGAAAGTATGTAAGCGGCGTTTTTACGGCTATGATATTTGAGTATCGTTCCGCGAGGCGCGTATGGTAAAAATTCATTCCGTGGAAACTCTCGGGGCGTTGGACGGACCGGGCATACGCACCGTTATATTTTTTGCGGGTTGTCCCATGCGCTGCGTATATTGCCACAATCCCGATACCTGGCAGGGCGGAGAGGAACGCGACGAGCGCGAACTTGCCGACTGGTGCGTGCGCTACAAACCGTATTACGGCGCCGACGGCGGAGTAACGCTCTCGGGCGGCGAGCCGCTTTTACAAAGAGACGGCGCGGTTAAACTGCTGACAGGACTTAAAGAACGCGGCATAAACACCGCGATAGATACCGGGGGCGGGATATTTTGCCCCGACGCTCTAAAGCTCTCGGACCTTACCATTATAGATATCAAACATCCCGATGAGAGCGTATTTAAGAAGATTACCGGCGTTGAGCAGACCGCTCTTATAAAGACGCTTGAATTTTTAAGGACGCATAAAAAAAGATTCTGGGTGCGCCACGTTTGCGTGCCGGGGCTTACCGATAACGCGCAAGACGTTTTGAAGGTAAAGGCAATGGCGAAGGGCGCTGAGAAAATAGAACTGTTGCCGTATCACACCATGGGCGTTCACAAGTGGGAAAAACTGGGACTCGATTATCCGCTTAAAGGAACGCCGCCGCTCGGCGAAGAAAAATTGCGCGAGCTTAACGAATTGCTGTAAAATGCCGTCGTATTCTGATTTGACGGTACGGCAGTAAGCGCGTCTGTCGTTTGAGGATCGGACTTACGGAAGAAGTTTTGAACTGTTTGTAACAAATATATTTTTGAGGTGAAAATATGAATAAACAAGAGATCATGAAGATAATACCGCATCGCGACGATATGTTGCTTATCGACGAAGTGGATATTTCCGAAGACGGTACTGCCAACGGAGTTTATCACGTACGCGGCGACGAATTCTTTTTGCGCGGTCATTTTCCCGGAAATCCGGTAGTGCCCGGCGTTATTTTGTGCGAGATAATGGCTCAGTCGGCTTGCGCGCTTTTTGCGGATAAGGGCGGCGATTTTATCCCCATGTACACCGGACTCAATAACGTGAAATTCCGCAATCCGGTAGTGCCCGGCGACACGATAAACACCGAGTGCAAGATCGTTAAAAGCAAAGCGATATTTTATTTTTGCGAAGGCAAGGTAAAAGTTGGCGACAAGGTGTGCGTTACCGCGGAATTCAGTTTTGCGCTCGCGCCCAAAAATTAAAAAAGCAATAAACACAAAAAGTACACACTTAAACAATGCGGACGCTTTACATAACGCGTCCGTCTTGTTATAATGGGAGCAATACTTTAACGGGAGCATACAATGGAAAAGAGCGTAGACGAAGAAGCGAAAGAAGACCTTTCGGGTAACGGAGCGGAAAATTTCGCAACGGTTTCACAAGCGGATACCGCGGAGGTTGTCGCGTCCGATGACGTAAAACAGCGCGGAAGCGCGAAACAACTTGTAAAAGAATTTGTCAATAAGTACTTTATAGTCGCATTTTCAGGCATGGCGTTGGGGCTTTTTTGTACGCTTATTGCCGGCACGATAGTGGGACAGATAGGCGCGCTTATCGGCGACAATCCGGTAGGAAAAATAATAAGCAATATGGGAACCGCGGCAAAGACTGTTATGGGCGCGGGAATAGGCGTAGGTATAGCGCATGTATTTAAGACAAAAAAACTGACTATGTTTTCGGCGGCTGTCGTGGGAATGTTGGGCGCGAATATGACTAAGATATTTGTGGAAGCCGGCATACCTTTGTGGGGCGCAAGCCCTAAGACGGGTAGCTTTGCGGTGGCTATCGGCGACCCTGTGGCTGCTTACGCGGCTGTTGTCGTGGGAATACGCGTTTCGTCGCTGATAGAGGGAAGAACTCCGGTGGACATTTTGCTCGTTCCGCTTGTATCGGTGTTTTCCGGCGCTCTTGCGGGCATAATACTCGGGATACCGTTCGGAATGTTGTTTTCGCTTCTCGGCAGAGGTATAAGCCATGCCATCGAGTGGGAACCCATTTCTTTCGGCATATTGATTGCAACGGTTATGGGCTTGTTGCTTACGTTGCCTACGTCCAGCGCGGCGTTCGGAGTAATGCTGTTTGCCAATATCCCTCCCGAACTTGCGGGAGCAAGTCAGCTTGCGGCGGCGGCGGCTTGCGCCGGTTGTTGCGCCCACATGGTCGGGTTTGCAGTAGCGTCGTTCCGCGAAAACAAGTGGGGCGGGCTTATCAGTCAGGGCATCGGCACAAGTATGTTGCAAATACCAAATCTGGCTAAAAACCTGCGTATACTTATTCCGGCTGTTGCGGCAAGCATTGTTGCAGGTCCGCTCACAAGCGCGCTGTTCGGTTTGCATTGCGGCGTTACCGGCAGCGGAATGGGTACGGCTGGGCTTGTGGGCGTCATCGATACGGTGATGGTCTCGCATGCGGCGAGACTTGCCGTATGGCGTATCGCGCTTGGTGTGGCGGTGTGTTATTTTATCGTTCCGGCAGCGGTGGCTTTGCTTACGTCGGAGCTTATGCGCAAATACAAATGGATAAAACCGGGAGACATGTTGCTTCCCAAGTAAACGGAGACGAGACATGACGGACGACGGTATAAATGTAACGGGTTCTGCAAAGAGCAAAGATGCCGAAAACGAATATGCGCGCAAACGCGCGGGCATAGCTTACCGCGTATCCGTAACGAGCATAGCGGTAAATCTTCTGCTGACGGCGTTCAAACTTCTTGCGGGTATCTTTGCGCGCAGTATGGCTATGATAAGCGACGCGGTGCACTCGGCAAGCGACGTTTTCAGTACTTTTATAGTGATGCTGGGCGTCAAGATAGGCGGCAAAGCCAGCGACAAAAAGCACCAGTACGGTCACGAGCGGTACGAGTGCGTGGCGGCGATAGTGCTTGCCGTAGTGCTCGCTTCTACTGGAGCGGTACTCGGTTACGGCGGGATAAAAACGCTTGTAAAGGGCAATTACGGCTCCATAGCGACGCCCGGCATGCTCGCGCTTATAGCCGCGGTAGTCAGCGTAGTCGTAAAAGAGGGTATGTTTTGGTATACTCGCGCAGCCGCGAAAAAGATAAATTCAAGCGCGCTTAAAGCCGACGCATGGCATCACCGAAGCGACGCGCTTTCAAGTATCGGGGCGTTTGCGGGAATACTCGGCGCAAAGCTGGGAGTGCCCGTACTGGATCCCATCGCGTCGCTTGTGATTTGCGCTTTTATTATAAAAGCGGCTGTAGACATATTCATGGACGCGGTGCGCAAGATGACCGACGAAGCGTGCGACCAGGCGACCGTGGACAGATTGGAAGCGATAGTTTCGTCGGAAGACGGCGTGGACGACGTTGACAAATTACTGACCCGTAAATTCGGCGACCGCATCTACGTGGAAGTGGAGATATCGGTTTGCGGTGATATACCTTTGCGCGACGCGCACAGCATAGCCCGCAGAGTGCACAACAGCATAGAGGTGGGAGTGCCACAGGTAAAGCACGTTTCGGTGCACGTTAACCCGTCAGACCATCCCGACGACGAAGCCGACGATTGAAAAAAAGGCGTTGTTTCTTAATGATAGCAACGCTTTTTCGATGTCTATAGATAAATTGTCCTATTGCCGGTCATTTTTTGCTGTCGTTCCTGCGTATTTCCGCGCGGCGTATTTTTTCCGAAACGGTTTTGGGCAGTCTTTCGACAAATTCTATTACGCGCGGATATTTGTACGGCGCGGTCGTGTGTTTTACGTGGTTTTGCAATTCTTTTTTAAGTTCTTCGCTGGGGAAGTAGTTGCGCGCGAGCACGATCGTGGCTTTGATTATCTGTCCGCGCGTTTCGTCGGGCACCGCCGTTATCGCGCATTCCAATACCGACGGATGTTCCAACAGAGCGCTCTCCACTTCAAACGGTCCTATGCGGTATCCGCTGCTTTTTATTATGTCGTCGTCGCGTCCCACAAACCAGTAATAACCGTCTTTATCGCGGGTGGCTACGTCGCCCGTGTGGTAATAACCGTCGTTCCAAATACTGCGTTTGGATTCGCCGTTGTCGTAACTTATTAGCAATCCTATTTGCTGCGGGTCGTATTTTATGCAGATCTCGCCTTCGATATTGTCGGGGACCGGTTTACCGTTGTCGTCGAGAAGTTCTATTTTATAAAGAGGGCAGGGCTTGCCCATACTGCCCGGACGCGGTTCTATCGTGGGGAAAGTGCCCAGAGCCAGTACGGTTTCGGTCTGTCCGTATCCTTCGTATATCGATTTTCCTATTTTGGATCTGATCTGCTCGTACACGACGGGATTTAACGGTTCGCCGGCAGTGCAGTAATGTTCTATGCTTGAAAGATCGTATTTGCCGAGATCTTCTTTTATTAAAAAGCGGTACATAGTAGGCGGCGCGCAAAACGACGTCACTTTGTATTTTTCCAACAGCGGAAGCAGGTCGAGCGGAGTATAACGACCGTAATAGTCGTATGTAAAGTTTGCCGCGCCGCATATCCATTGACCGTATATCTTGCCCCAGCTCGCTTTTGCCCAGCCGGTATCGGCGGCGGTGAAGTGCAGTCCGCCGTCTTTACAGCAATGCCACAAATACGCGGTAGCTATGTGAGCGATAGGGTAAGCGTAATTGTGGGTAACCATTTTTGGCATGCCGGTAGTGCCGGAGGTAAAGTAAGCCAGCATTGCGTCTCCTACGCTGTTGGAGTGCTCGAAGTTTATTTTGTCTGCGTCGAAATTCGCGCATTCGGCGTGAAAATCTTCAAAACCGTCCGCTCCGCCGACGGCGAAAACGTGTTTTACCGTTGCGCACTCGGGTAAGGCCTCGCGTATGTATTCGATGACCGACTTGACGTTGACGGAGATTATACATTTTACTTTTGCGTATTCGCAACGGTAGACGATGTCTTTTGTCGTGAGTTGGCTTGTTGCGGGTATCGCTATCGCGCCCAGCTTGTGGCACGCTATAACGGTGTCCCAGTATTCGTAACGGGACATAAGCATTATCAGTACGTGGTCGCCTTTGCGTACTCCCTTTGCATACAGCATGTTTGCGATACGGTTGCTTTCGCGCGCTATGTCGGAAAAGGTTATGAAACGCTCCTCTCCGACGTCGTTGCACCAGACAAGCGCGAGTTTTTCGGGCTCGAGAGACGCATATTTGTCAACTACGTCGTATCCGAAGTTGAAGTCGGGCTTTATGCGCGGAGCGAATTCGCGCATCATCTGCTCGTACGACGAGTATCCGTTCCCGTTCAAAAAATCGTTTATAAGGTTCATCAAACCAGTGCTCCGTATTTTTATAGTATAATTTTAGCACATCTGTGTGAAAATTAAAAGTAAATCGCCGTTCTTTTTTGAAAATTTTGAAAATCACTTGAAATATCGGAGAATATAATATATAATATTCACAAGGAGTTTTAGCTCTTGCAAATGATAGGAGAACGCGATGACCAAGATAACTAAGGCGGTGATACCGTGCGGAGGCATGGGTACGCGCTTTTTACCGATAACCAAAGCAGTAGCGAAAGAAATATTGCCGGTGATAGACACACCGGTGCTGGCGCACATTGTGAACGAGGCGATAGACAGCGGCATCACCGATATAATGATCGTGCTCGGAAGCGGTAAGGAAGCCATAAAGCAATATTTCACTCCGTCGCCGGCTTTGGAAGAAGCGCTCGAGAAGTCGGGCAAACTCGGTTTTTTGGAGATAGTGCGCAAAACGTATACCCGCGCTAACATAGTGTTCGCCCGTCAGGAAAAGCCCCTCGGGAGCGGCGACGCGGTAATGAAAGCCCGCGGATTTACCGGAAACGAGCCTTTTGCGCTCGCCTGGGGCGACGACCTTATATACTCGCAAAAGCCTGTTATGGGGCAGCTTATCGCGGCGCATGAAAAGTCCGGCAAATCGATACTCGGCGTTCAAACGGTAAATACCGACGATATAGTAAAATACGGCGTGGCAAAAGTGGGAGCGGGAGACGGAAGACTTTACGAATGTTTGTCTGTGGTGGAAAAACCGCCTCTCGATAAACTTCCCAGTCGGCTCGCGGCTCTCGGCAGATATGTTCTTACGCCGGAGATCTACGACGAGATAGCTTGTCTCAAACCCGCGGCGGGCGGCGAAATACAGTTTACCGACGCGCTCGGGGCGATGTGCAACAAAGGAAAGGTATGCGCTTACGATTTTGAGGGAAGAAGATACGATATGGGCGATAAGTTCGGCGCGATACAGGCGACTATCGAATACGGACTGCGTTCGTCCGAATACGGCGAAAAGTTGCGTAAATTTTTAACGGAGCTTGTTAACGGACAGTGAGTGCATCGGAAACGGACGCGTTTGCGCTTTGCGGAGACTTTTGCGCCGATATAAAGCACGGCGACGGGATTACGGCGGCTTTCGTATCTTACGCGGATTACAAAGCCGAAGAAGCGTCTTTGGAAGAACGTTTCGCGCCGTTTTGCGACGCGGCGCTTTGCGACGGTGTAAAAAGACTTTACGTTCCGTCGCTGGATCTGCCGGATAAAACGCTTGATAAACTCATCGACCACGCGCTTGGGTGCGACGCGGAACTTACAGTAGTTTGCAGTCGCACGCTTACCGAGGCGGGCGTAATAGACGCAAGATTCGGAAAAAGCCCGGTAATGCTTTTACATGAATTCGGCTTGCTCGACCGCAGTACTGTGATAAGCGGGGTATATCTCGATAAAGACGACCTTGCGCTTATGGCGCAGGAGGGCGCGCCGCTCGTGCTTACGCCGACGTCCGACGCGGGGCACGGCTACGGAGTGGCTCCGGTGTGCGCGGCAGTGGAACGCGGTGTGAAATTGCGTATCGGTACCGGCGACGGAGCATATAACCGCGCGCGGGACGTGGTTCGCGAAGCCGCGCTTTTAAGACTTCTCGTTTCGACCCAAATGAATAAAAGCGACGCGGTGCCGACTTATGCGCTTGCGAAAATGTGTTTGCCGATAGGAGCGCGGGAGTCGGATATAAAAAATATCGAAAATAAAATTATTAACGGATGATCGGAGGTAAACAGCGCAATGAGAGTTATAACGTTGAGTCGTCAGTTCGGAAGCGGCGGAAGCGAAATAGCAAAAGCGGTAAGCGACAAGCTGGGAATAAAATACGTTGACAAATCGATAGTGGCCGAAGCGGCTGCAAGCAGCGGTATCGCAAAAGAGCACTTCGAAAAAGCGGACGAACGCCGTACCAACAGCTTTTTGTTTTCTTTGGCGGCGGCGCATTACGGCGGATCGGCGGCTCCCGTACAGCTTAACGATATAATCACCGACGATAAACTGTTTATACACACTGCCGACGCCATAAAGCGACTTTCAGGCGAACCCTGCATAATAGTGGGACGTTGCGCCGACGATATACTTTCCGACCGCAAGATACTCAGAGTATACGTATACGCAAGCATGGAGAGCCGTATAGCGCGTATAAGCAAGCTGTACGACCTCGGAGAAAAGGCGGCGGCGACTCTTATCAAAAAGACCGATAAGAAGCGTGCCAATTACTATAATTTTTATACATCCAAAACATGGGGCGACGCGCAGAATTACGATTTGTGCATAAATTCCGACCTGCTCGGAACAGACGGCACTGCCGAACTTATATGTTCTTTTGCGCGCACGTGCGAAAATATTTCGAAATAATTTTCGCGACTGAAAAAAACGATAAAGCCCCGTATCGTAAAGGTACGGGGCTTTTTATAAGGTGAAGTGTGATGAAGATAAAATTGTCCGATAAATTCAATTACCGAAGACTGTTGCGTTTTGCTATGCCTTCGATAGTCATGATGATATTTACGTCCGTATACGGCGTGGTGGACGGACTGTTTGTTTCCAATTTCGTCGGCAAACAGTCTTTTACGGCTATCAATCTTATCATGCCGTTTCTTATGATACTCGGCTCGGTGGGATTCATGTTCGGCGCGGGAGGAAGCGCGCTTATTTCAAAGACGATAGGCGAGGGCGACAGCAAAAAAGCCCGCCGCCTGTTTTCGCTTATCGTTTACGTGTCTGCGTTATGCGGCGTAATACTTTCTGTAATAGGGATAATTTCTTTGCCGAAGATATCGGTGTTGCTTGGCGCGGAAGGCGATATGGTAAACGACTGCGTTGTATACGGCAGAATAATTCTTGCCGTATTGCCGGCATATATGTTGCAGTTTGAGTTTCAGAGCTTTTTCGTTACCGCCGAAAAACCCAATTTCGGACTTGTTGTGACAGTTGTTTCGGGCGTTACCAATATGGTGCTGGACGCTCTGTTCGTAGCGGCATTCGGCTGGGGACTGGTGGGCGCCGCCGCCGCGACCGCCGCAAGCCAGATAGTTGGCGGAGTAGTTCCGCTCATATATTTCTTTGCTCCGAACAAGAGCCTTTTGCGTCTCGGGAAAACCGGATTTGACGGCAAGTCTTTGTTAAAAACATGCACCAACGGGTCTTCGGAACTGTTGTCGAATATTTCCACATCTGTCGTAAGCATTTTTTACAATATGCAACTTATAAAATATGCGGGAAACGACGGGGTTGCGGCGTACGGAGTGCTGATGTACGTAAACTTTATTTTCTTTTCGGTATTTATAGGCTACTCGGTTGGCACGGCGCCAATTGTGGGGTATAATTACGGAGCGGGCAATTACGACGAAGTAAAGGGACTGCTGAAAAAAAGCGTGGTCATAATGTCTGTTATATCGCTCATGATGTTCGGACTTGCCGAGGGGCTTGCGTATCCGCTGGCGAAAATTTTCGTCGGATACGACGGAGGACTTACGGCGTTGACTGTAAAAGGTTTCAGGATAGCGTCGTTCATGTTTCTGTTTGCCGGCATAGCCGTGTACGGCTCGTCGTTTTTCACCGCGCTCAATAACGGATTGGTGTCGGCGCTCATATCGTTTTTGCGCACGCTCGTATTCCAGATCGCGGCGGTGATGCTTTTGCCGCTCGCATTCGGCGGCGACGGTATTTGGGCGTCGATAATAGCGGCGGACTTTTTTGCGGCGTTGCTTACAGGGATATTTCTGCTTGCCAACCGTAAAAAGTACCGATATTAACTTTTTGTCTGCGCGGGATATGTTAAGCCGGGTTTTCAGGACGTAGGAGGACCGATAATATATGTATACGCTTTTGCTGGCGCTCATTTATATTGCGTTTATCAGTTTGGGACTTCCCGATTCGCTTCTCGGTTCGGGATGGCCGGCTATGCACGAGGAGCTGAACGTATCGGTATCGTATATGGGCATAGTGTCTATGGTGATATCGGGCGGTACTATAGTATCCAGTCTTTTATCCGACAAATTGACGCGAAAACTCGGAACTCGCGTAGTTACTGTCGTAAGCGTGTTCCTTACCGCGATCGCTTTATTCGGATTTTCTTTTTCCGACAGATTCTGGATGCTGATAGTGTTTTCGGTGCCGTACGGTCTCGGCGCGGGCGCCATAGACGCCGCGCTCAATAATTATGTGGCGCTGCATTACAAGGCTAAGCACATGAGTTGGCTGCACTGCTTTTGGGGCGTGGGAACAATCGTCAGTCCCTTTGTGATGGGATACGCGCTTACTTGTTCTTCTTGGAACGACGGTTACAGGATAGTAGGGTTTATTCAGCTTGCCATAGCCGTGCTGCTTGTTGCGACTCTGCCGGTGTGGAAAGTCAACAAGCCGCTTGTAGTGCAGGAGCGGAAAAGCGTAGGCATAATAGGCGCGTTGAAGATAAAAGGCGTTCCGTTTCTTTTGATAGGCTTTTTTGCGTACTGCGCCGCCGAGGCTACGGCGATGGGATGGGCGAGCACTTATTTTGCGGAAGTAAAAGGCATGTCGGCGGAAAAAGCGGCGACGTTTGCTTCTCTGTTTTATATAGGGATAACCGTCGGACGCTTTATAAGCGGTTTTATCACAGATAAACTCGGCGACAGAAAAATGATTCTGATTGGCGCCTGTATACTTACGTGCGGGACGGTCGCTTTGCTTATACCGGTAAATTATCCGATAATTTCTATAATAGCGTTTGTCGTTATAGGTTTGGGTTGCGCACCGATATATCCGTGTATAATACACTCCGCGCCGGACAATTTCGGCGCGGAAAACTCCGGCGCCGTTATCGGTATACAGATGGCAAGCGCTTATCTCGGCACGACGTTTGTTCCTCCGCTGTTCGGACTCATCGGAAAATTTACCGGATTTAAGATATTGCCGGTATATCTTCTTGTTTTTATTGTGCTTATGACGGTGATGACGGAACTCACGTTTAATATTACAGGAAAAAAGCGCGCGACGGAAGAACGGAAGGAATGATACATAGGTCTATCGCGGTATTTACTGCCGTCGTTTCCGTTTTTGCATGATTTCCGGCAAACGTCGTACATGTCCGAAAAATACGTATGGATTGTAAAAACAGCGTAAGCCGGACTTGATCCGGCTTACGCTGTTTGTGTCAACGGCGACCGGCGTATAATAGCGTCGAAAAAGGGAGCGTGTAAGAACTGCGTAAGAAGTGATGAAAACCGTATTACCTGACGGAAACTTGAGATTGTACCGGATAAAGAATAATATCAGAGTCGGCGCGACATTGATTCGGTACGCTTGTTTTCGCGTTTTGCGGTCGGGTTCAACAGTCCGGACATCGCAGACACAAAGTACGGCATTTATGTCCGCAACAGCTGCAACAAGAGTTACAACAGCGGCAACCGCAGTTGCAAACGCAGACAGGTTTGCTGCATATACGGCAGTTACGATCTTGCGGAGTTTGTATGATTGTCCGGACCGTGTTGCTGTAAGTTGTTATCGGGGCAGATCCCGAATAATCGATTATACTTGAGGTGTTGGTTATCGTTTTCATTTTAATTTACCTTCACATCGAATTCTACGGTAAGAACTTCATCCGGCGCTAAACTTCGTATAGCGAAACCGATTTCCGGATCGTAGACGGAATAATTTACGCGGTCGATTTTAACGCTGTATGAAACGAACGTCGTACCGGCGGGGACGGGGTCTTTAAAAACCATATCGCTTTTTGTTATGTTGCCGGTATTTGCGATAATGACCGTATAATGCAATATTTCGCCTTTGAGGGCAAAAGACTTATCCACGCTTTTCGTTACGCTTATGATATCGGAGATAACGTCAAGGGAAACGGTGTCGGTAATTTCGGAATAAGATATGTCGCCTCTTTCGGGATCGTTTACGGTATAATTCAGCGTCGCAAGGTTGGTAGTTGTCGTCGTAGCGATCTGATCGTCGGCTTTTAACACGTATTCGATTGCGACCGTTTCGCCGGGATTTAAATCGGGGAGAGGAAAGCCCTTTATAGGGTCGAAAGCGGGTCGGGCTACTCCGTTTATTTTGACGCTGCCGGCAACATAGCCTGCGCCGACGGGCTGCGGGATTGTAAAGAAGTTATTAAAGAGTTTTACGGCCGAATCATTTGACACGGTTACGCCGATGCCGAAATTTTCTCCTTTTCGGACGGACGTTTTGTCGGAACGTATCGTTTTCGATACGGAATAAGACAAAATTTCCGTATAAACGGCGTTGCTTTCTACGGTTCTTAAAAATTTTTTTCCGTCGGGCATGACGGCATTGTACGTTAAATGCAGTTTGTTAGGTATGATCATAACTTTCTCCGTAACTAATCTCTTGTAGTCTGAAAGCTTGTTATCGCGCTGTCATAGGGCGGTAGGCTTGCCACGCCGTATCCGATGTTTGGACGGTAGGCGGAGATGTTTTGATCGTTGATCGTCACGGATTTTTCCACAAACGTGGTGCCTTGGGGTATACTGTCGGTAAAATAAATATCGTTTATGTTAACGTTGCCTTCATTCTTAAATACCACGGTATAAGTCGACGTTTCGCCTTCTTTGGCAAAAGCTTTGTCGGTACTTATTACTTTCGTTATTTCGTCGTATAATGTTTCCGTGTTTACGGTATTGCTTTTAAGACTTCCGGGAACTCCGGGTTTGTTGAGCTCTACCGCGTAGTAAATTATGTTCGATTGATTTGAGATGTTCATGGTCTACACGTTCCTGAATGAAAAAATACTACATACCGGCCCTCTGAAAGAGCGGGATATGTAGTATAAAAATCATCGGATACGCGGTCCGGGTCGTTTT
>CATKCE010000123.1 GCA_949744905.1 uncultured bacterium | reverse complement strand
CTTTTGTCCTTGCTTGAAAGTATAACTCTTAATAATTTAGTTTCTTAATTCCCTATGGAAAGTGCGTTTTAAGCCGCAAGGGTTTTTTATAACAACTATTCTATAAGCAATACAATTTTACCGTCGACTCGGGTCTTGTTCATGTCTATCACGCGCTGGTTATCCGATCCCCTGAAAGCCAGCGTAAGGTCTTTGCGGTTTTCTATAAACGGTCCGTCCACCAAAACGTCCACTCGATCGAGCAACCCGCGTATATCGTCGTCGGTCTCTCCGAGCTTTACAAGCTGTTCGTATGTGTATCCGGTGTAACACCACACGTTCAAACCGCGCGAATGGCACCATCCCGCAAGTTCGCACAGCGGCGCGGGCTGCATAAACGGCTCGCCGCCCGAAAACGTGAGGCCGTCCAAAAGCGGATCGCGCTCGGCTACGGCAGTTATAAAATCGAGGGTGTGTTCTTCCCCGCCGTCGACGTCCCACGTCGACGGATTGTGGCAACCTTTGCAACGGTGTCCGCACCCTTGCACGAATACCGTCATACGTATCCCCTTACCGTCCACCACGGATTCGGGAACGATATCGGCAAGTCTTATTTTTTTTGTTAGATCAAACATAACTGCTCCGTTTTGTGCGTAAATTCGATTTATGTGCCGCTCGATCACGTTCGGGCGGCAATGACACCGAAAAACGACGGAAAAAGGGCGGGCAGAACAATGCGCCCGCTCTTTTTTGCCGTTAGCACGATGTAAATATTACTTCTTTTTCTTGCCTTTTATGACGCCGTCGCCCATGCCGTGCTTTACTCTGTCGCGTTCTTCCGCAGCCTTTGCGTTATTGAAACGTTCCAAAGTACCGACAAGATAACCGGTTATACGGCGTATGCGTTCGAAGCCGTAATCGCCGTCGGTCTCCTTTCTTCCGCACTTGGGGCAGGTGTCGCCTATCACTCCGGTATATCCGCAGTACGGGTCGCGGTCTACGGGGTGGTTTATTGAGCCGTAACCGATATTGCACTCCTTCATGTGGCGTATCACTTTCATAAACGCTTCCACGTTGTTTACTGTATCGCCGTCAAGTTCGACGTACGAGATGTGTCCACCGTTTGTAAGCGCATGATACGGAGCCTCCAATCTTATCTTATCGAATGCGGAAATCTTGTAATACACCGGGATATGGAAAGAGTTGGTGTAATAGTCCCTATCGGTGATACCGGGTATCTTACCGTATTTTTTCGCGTCTATACGCACGAATCTGCCGCTGAGCCCCTCGGCGGGAGTAGCTATAAGCGAAAAATTGAGTCCGGTTTTCTCGGTAGCTTCGTCCATGCGTTTGCGCATGTGCCCCACTATCTCGAGCCCGAGGTTTTGCGCCTCGTCGCTCTCGCCGTGGTGTTTGCCTATTAGCGATTTGAGACATTCGGCAAGCCCGATAAAGCCGCAGGTAAGCGTGCCCTGTTTAAGCACTTCTCCCACTTCGTCCTCGGGGCCGAGTTTTTCCGATCCGAGCCAAACGCCCTGTCCCATAAGGAAAGGATAGTTTTTGACTTTCTTTTTGCACTGTATCGCAAAACGTTCCAAAAGCTGGTCTATCACAACGTCTATCACGCGGTCGAGTTGTTCGAAAAACAGCTCTACGTTGCCTTTGCTCTTTATTGCGAGACGCGGCAGATTCACCGAAGTAAAGCTTAGGTTCCCCCTGCCGGTGACTATCTCGTTGGAAGGATCGTAAGAGTTGCCGATAACGCGGGTACGGCAACCCATGTACGCTATTTCTGTCTCCTTGCGTCCGGGAACGTAGTATTGCAAATTGAAGGGCGCGTCTATAAACGAGAAGTTGGGAAACAGGCGTTTTGCGCTGCATTCGCACGACAACACGAACAAGTCGTAGTTGGGGTCGCCGGGATTGTAGTTTATTCCCTCTTTAACCTTGAATATCTGTATGGGGAAAATGGGCGTTTCTCCGTTGCCCAGTCCCGCCTCGGTAGCTTTAAGCAAATTGCGCACGAGCATCCTGCCCTCGCTCGACGTGTCGGTACCGTAATTTATAGACGAAAACGGTATCTGGGCGCCGGCGCGGGAGTGCATCGTATTAAGGTTATGCACAAGTGCTTCCATAGCCTGGTACGTAGCGCGTTCGGTCTCGGGGAGAGCGCGCTCTAACGCGAACGCCTGCGCCTTTTCAACGATTTTTTTATCAAAGTTCGCGGCAAGCAGTTCCGCTTCGGCCGCGGCGTAACCGTTGTTGTTATCCAAAACCGGAGCAAGCTCTTTTTCTTCTTTGAGCTTTTGCGCTACCGATATCGCAATATCGGCGGACGCCTTGTCTCCGGTAAGCAATTCAAGCGCGCGGCCCAAGTTGTCGCGGTAATTGCGGGCGTAAGTTTTGGCTACGCCGGGAGCAAGGTCGTAATCGAAGTTGGGTATGCTCTGACCGCCGTGCTGGTCGTTCTGGTTGCTCTGTATGGCTATGCACGCGAGACTTGCGTAAGACGCGATGTGGTTTGGCTCGCGCAAAAAGCCGTGTCCCGTGGAAAAACCGCCGGTAAAGAGCCGGTCGAGATCTATCTGGCAGCACGTAGTGGTAAGCGTTAAAAAGTCGAGGTCGTGTATATGTATGTCTCCGCTCTTGTGCATCTCGCTGTGCTTGGGATTGAGAACGCACATTTCGTAAAACTGCTTCGCGCTCTCGCTGCCGTACTTGAGCATTGTGCCCATGGCGGTATCGCCGTCTATGTTGGCGTTTTCACGCTTTACGTCGTTGTCGCGCGCTTCTTTGAAGGTAAGCTCGTCAAGCGTTTTTATAAGACGCGTATTGGATTCGCGTATGCGGGTGCGCTCGGCGCGATACAAGATATATTCTTTGGCGGTGCGCACAAGTCCGTTTTCAATAAGTACCGCCTCGACCTTGTCTTGCACCTCCTCTACGGTAGGTACATAGTCGGCGGCGAAAGCCTCCTCGACTTGTTTTGCAAGAACTTCCGCCTGGGCAACGTCGTTGACTTTGGCGGCTTTAAGGGCCTTTGAAATGGCGTCTCTTATTTTGGAACTCTCGAATTCCACTTTCCGTCCGTCACGCTTGATGATCTGTTTCATACGATCTTCCTCCATTGAAAACTATCTTTGTTCTATTTTATTCACTTAAACGAAAAAAATACAATATATTGATTCTCTTAACTGATTTTTACAGTTTTAACCACAAGATATTGTGTCTGTTTTTGTCGGTGAGTGCTTTGATTATACTACCGTCGCACATGCCGTGTCAATAGTTTTGCCGTAAAAAATTATCATTAAATTTTACAAAAACAAGGCGAAAACGCTTGACAAAAAAACCGCCCTTTTCGGACGGTCCGGAAGTTTTGCTCCCGCAGTTAAGCGCTCGCGCGCTAAAAGATCATTCTCTTTTGCCTTTCCAAATATTGTCCGACGCGTTCTCCGCAGCCTCGGACAAACAATCGCCTGCGTTCACGTCTTTGCCGGCCTTGTCTATAGCCGCAGGCAGATAAGTCTTCATAAGAGAAACGTATCCGCAAAGGTCGGGCGCGGGTCTTGCCTGCGACAATACCACCGCCGCGTCCTTATCCGCGTCGTTTAACGGAGTTATTTCCTTTCCCGCGGGATAGCGTTTGTAAAGCGCGGCGAGTTTTTCGGTAATGGTCTGCAAATATTCGGCTACGCCGAACGCGCGCTTTTGGTCGCGTGAATCGCGGCTTACGGCAACGGCCACGGTTTTCAGACGCTTTAATCCGAACAGCGGCGCGAGTTCTATTTCCGCGTCGGGAAACTTGTCGGTATACTCGCGTCTTTCGTTTATCGTCATTACCGAAAACGCCGCTTTTCCGTCGCCCATATCGTCTTTTTCGCCTGATTTGCTTATAAACTCCGCGCAGTCGCCGAGCGCGGCTTTACCGGCGTCGGAAACAAATTCGAGTTCGGTCTTACGCGAATCCAGCATCTTGCCTCCGTATTCACCAAGCACGGCTTCAAACAGTAACGCCTGTTTTTCGGGAGAGAGCTTTTCAAAAGCCGATATTCCCTTTTCGTCGAGCGCGCCCGCCGTCTCTTTGAGTTTTAACGCGGTTTCCGGCGGCACCGACACCAAAGCGCGGTTTGTAGCCAGCATGTAAACGTCGGCAAACAAAGGCGCCGCCCAGTTTTTGCCCTGATACGCGCACGCCCTGCGCGACGCGTCGCTCAATTCGTCGCTTTTTACGCGGCTGACGCGCAAACGGTCGGTAAGATCGGCAAGTTTTTTATCTTCGACAAGATCGGGTATCGCGTCTGCATGCAGCATGAACACGTCGGGAGAGTCGCCGCGTTTTACCGCCTCGTTCAATCTGCTGTCCAATTCTTCTTCGGGCACGAACGAAACGTAAACGTTGGAGTCGTAATGCCGTATCAACTGCTTTATTTCGTTTTCGGCGGAAATCGATCCCGGCGAAACGCACCACAGCCGCGGCGCGGGCACGTCCTTTTTGCCGCAAGCGGCGCATGATACGGCGCACAAAAGGCACAACAATAAACATAAATACTTTTTCATACTTTTTTTATGTTGCGTCGTCCGCCTGATTATTATACGTTGCAATGACGCTTCACGCCGTAACTCGATATGCAAAAGACCGCCCGATAAAACGTCGCGCGGTCCTTTGCAATAAAAAGTAAGGAGAGTATATAATAAGGTATGTGCGGGCTTTATTTTTTTACATGCTTTTTGCAACAGCCGCACGCGGAGCAGTCTCCGCCGCAATCGCAACCGCTTTTACGCTTTATCTTTCGCACGACGATAGCGATCACTGCCGCCGCAAAAGCTATGCACACCGCCGCAAGCACGGTTATTTCCGTTCCGCTCATGCTCCGACTTCTCCTTTACCGCGCCGTTTTCCGCTTAAACGCAGTTTTCCTTTGTTGTAAAGTATTATGATCGCCGTTGAAGCGACAGCCGCGGCCGCCCAAATAAATGCAGTCCACCAAAAACTGCCTATCGTGTATATTGCGGCGCTTATAACGTAACTTGCCGAAACCCAGAACAATATCGTCCAAACGAATCTGCCTTTGGGCAATTCAGCCTTAGCGGTGGCAACAGCCGCAAAGCAAGGTATCGTGGTCATATTAAACGCTATAAACGAGACGAGCGCTGGTATGGATATTCCGGTAGCTGTTATCATAGCTACCGCCGACGTTATTCCTTCTCCGTCCGACAAAAGCGCGTCTCCTGTAACTCCGCCCACGTTTGCGCCCATTGATATAAGGCATGCGCCCAACGTCCCGAAAGTGGAAATAACGTTTTCTTTGGCGATAAGCCCCGTAACCGCAGCAACAGCGAACACCCATCCGTAAGTTCCTATCTGCGAGCCGAATCCGAGCGGCGTAAACAAAGGCTGGATGAATTTACCGAGCGACGCGAGCATGGATAAATTCATGCTTCCGTCCGGCAGATAATGCCAGTCGAACGAAAGGTGCGACATCAGCCATATAATTACGGTGGACGCGAATATCACGGTAAACGCCTTTTTCACGAAGTGCTTTGCTTTATCCCAAAGGTGCAGCATAAGATTTTTGAAACGGGGACATCGATACGCCGGAAGCTCCATGATAAACGGCGGAACGTCTCCTTTAAGCGTAGTGCCGCGCATTATAAGCACGCTCAGTATCGCCGCCGCTATTCCCAAAATATACATGGCGTAAGTTATTAGCTCGGCATTGCCTGTTCCGAAGTACTGCGCTATCCCTCCCGCGATAGCCGTTAATACGGGAAGTTTCGCGCCGCAAGAAAAAAACGGTATCACCCGCAACGTGGCTATGCGTTCCTTTTCGTCGGCAAGCGTACGGGTGTTTATCATTGCGGGGACGCTGCAACCGAATCCCATTACCATGGGCATGAACGACCGTCCCGAAAGTCCGAATTTGCGGAATATCCTGTCAAGCACGAACGCCACGCGCGCCATGTAGCCGCTGTCTTCCAATATCGAAAACCACATAAACAGCAACAGTATCTGCGGCAAAAAGCCAAGCACCGCGAACAGTCCGCCGAGGATTCCGTCGGCGACCAGTCCGGATAACCATTCGAGCTCTATCGCTCCGCCCGCCGCTT
>CATKCE010000122.1 GCA_949744905.1 uncultured bacterium | reverse complement strand
GCTAACCGCAAGGAGGCAACCGCCTAAGGTAAAACCGATGACTGGGGTGAAGTCGTAACAAGGTAGCCGTATCGGAAGGTGCGGCTGGATCACCTCCTTTTAAGGAACCCGCAACAAGAGCGGGTGAACTTACAGAGAAAGCGAGCAGGGATAGAGAGTTGTTGGCCCTACTTGCCGTGGAGTCGGAGATACTGTAATTGCCGTAAATCTGTCCGCTTAAAGCATTGTGAAAAGAGAGAGGACGAACTTCTTTAACCGAAGAAGCTCGTCCTTTTTTTCATTCCTTCTTTAATTACTTCCCCTGTATTTAATTGGGCTTAAACCGTTGTCGCACATTGCCCTGCTCGACGACGGCGAAAAATAAGCGCATAACAATTCGCTTGCTAAAATTTGTTTTTTGGTGTATACTTAACACGTATTACGGAGGTATCATATTATGTCGAAAGATGAAAAAAAGACCGAAGGGCAAAAATTGCAGGACGCCCTTTCCTACAAAAAAAAGAATTATTTCGAAGAAGCGGACGACGCCGAGCGCAAGGAAATGTTTGATTACGCCGAGGGGTATATGGCGTTTTTGGACCAAAGCAAGACCGAGCGCGAAGCTTGCGCTTACGCGGTATCCGCGGCAAAAGCGAAAGGATTTACCGAATATAAACTGGGCGATAAGGTAAAAAAGGGCGACAAAAAGTACTTTGTCAACCGCGATAAAAGCATAGTAGTATTCCGCATAGGTTCGGAAGACCTGGAAAAAGACGGATATCGCATAATAGCATCGCATATCGACGCGCCGCGCGTCGATATAAAGCAGAATCCTTTGTACGAGGATTCGGGCATGTGTTTTCTTAAAACGCATTATTACGGCGGCATAAAAAAATACCAGTGGACGGCAATACCGCTTGCTTTGCACGGCGTAGTTATGCTCGCCGACGGCGCTAAGAAAGAAATACGGGTAGGAGATAAGGAAGGCGACCCCGTGTTTTATATAAACGATCTGTTGCCTCATCTCGGCAGAGACCAGATGGGCAAACCCGCGGGCAAGGTGATAGAGGGCGAACAACTCAACGTCGTGGTAGGCGGTCTGCCGTATCGTGATAAAGAGTTGAACAACAAGATCAAGCTCACCGTACTTAAAATTCTTAACGAGCGGTACGGCATGTGCGAGGAAGATTTTCTTTCCGCCGAGCTTAGCGCGGTGCCGGCGTTCGGCGCGCGCGATGTGGGATTCGACCGCGCGCTTATCGGCGCGTACGGGCACGACGACCGCGTTTGCTCGTATCCCGCGCTCACGGCTGTGCTCGATAACGACAGCCGTCACACGGTGCTCGCCATGCTTGTCGATAAGGAAGAAATAGGAAGCGAGGGCACGACCGGTATCCAGTGCAAAGCTTATGAAGACCTTATGGAAGAAATAGCTTTGTCGCTCGGCGCAGATCCGCGCCGTGTCCGCGCCGCATCCAAGTGCTTGTCGTCCGACGTTACCGCGGCATACGATTCCAATTTTTCCGAAGTGTTCGAGAAAATGAACGCCGCGATGATATCCTGCGGTACATGTATGTGCAAGTTTACCGGAGGAGGAGGCAAGAGCGGGTCGTCCGACGCTTCCGCTGAATTTGTCGGGGAGATACGAAAAATATTTGCGGAAAACGGCGTTGTCTGGCAGACGGCGGAACTCGGCAGAGTGGACGTGGGCGGAGGCGGAACGGTCGCAAAATTCGTGGCTAAGCTCAATATCGACACAGTCGATCTCGGCGTTCCGGTAATATCGATGCACGCCCCTTACGAGCTCATATCCAAAGCCGACCTGTACAGCAATTACAAAGCGTTTATCGCTTTTATGAAATAATAAGCAGTGGCGTCCCGTTAGCGGGACGCCGTTTTACATTGTGCTACTGATATTGTTTTTTTCATCGTATAGTGCGAAAAACATTTTTTGCACACTCGAGTACGTTACCGCATATATAATCTCGCCGGTGTCGGGATCCGTTTCTCCGGTATCCGTAATGTCGCCGTCGTTTACTTTGTCTCCGTAACTTCCGTTTCCGTTGCCCGCGCCGTTGCTTTTTAAGAAGATATCGTTGAAAAAGTCTCCTATTTTTTCAAATGTGCGGTTTATCCAGCCGGCGAATCCCGGTTGACGCGATTTCTCCGTCCAGAAAGCGTAAGCATTGTTTGTTTCCTTGATTATGAGCGGGTCGATGCTGTTGCGTATTTCCGCATAGTCGGTCTTTACGCTGGAATCGGCGTTCACGGCGCTCAACAGAGCGTAAAAACAAGCAAAGTATCCGCAATACCTCAAATAGTCGTCGGACGAGGAAAGCAGAATATAATACGCGACAAAGTTGGCTTCGCCTTCGCGCATAACGCCTTTTGCGTGCGCCATTTCGTGTGCCATGGTTTGCGGAACGTCGCTGGGCGGAATGTCTTTATTGACGGCGGGTTCGCCGAGAGGAACAAACGTTATGCCGGAAATATTGTTCAGAGTCATGAACCAGCTGTTGAATATCTTTTTGGCTTTAGGCGTGTAAGCGTAATAATAGTCGCCGCCGAGACGTTCGTATTCTTTTGCCAGTTTGTCGCTCAATTCGCTGTGGTCGTACGGAGATATAGCGTTGCCGTTTTTGTCGCGTTTGAACTTTGACGCGAGTCGGTTGTAATCGTCGGCAAAGTAGCGGACCATTTCGGTGACTTGCTCGGATGAATATTCGGTTTCGCTCTGCGGTACGGGAGCAACCGGTCGGTAGTATGAAAAGCCCACGAGCAGAGTGTACAAGTTGAATACGGAAAGCACGCATATTACAGTTATCGCAACTCCTTTTAAGACCGCGGCGCCTTTCTTTTTTATGAGGGATATTACCATAAACACAAGCAGGACCGCCGCTGCGATAACCGTCGCCACTATAAAAAATTCGAATATAGAAAACGGCAGTAAAGAAGTTGCGTGTCCCGCCGCATAAACCCACGGGCGTGAAATATATCGGCATACCCAATCGGAAAAGGCGGGCGAAAGCGTGCGTATCCACATCAAAAGCAACAGCAAAGCGAGCAGCCCTCCGGCTACGCATGAAAGAACCATAAGACTTTTTTTCTTTTCGGCTTCCATTTATAAGTAGATTATAGCGCAATTTTAACGTAATGTAAAGATTAAAATGAAAAATACATGAAATAAACGCGATTTGTCTTGCAATGGGCAATAATAAATGTTATAATAGACAAATAAAGGAACGTATAATGTCGGAAATATCATCGCAGTCGGAAAGAGCGGATACGCGGGAATACGTCTGCAAACTCAAAACAAAAAAATCGAATATCGATTATACCAAATACAGGTTTTACAATAAGTCGAAGCCGTTCAGGTTCGTCAAATTTTTGCATCGCGGAGTTTCCAATATATTTTTGCGGGCATACTTGAAGTGTTTCCACCACGTAAAAGTTATAGGCAAGGAAAATGTCGAGGCTCTTAAAAAGACCGGCGCGGTGATAGTGTCAAACCACATCCATCCGCTGGATATTCAGATGATAGCTACCTTTGTGTTCGGCATGCGCTCGGTGCACTGGCTGACGCTTCAACGCAATATGGACCTTAGCGTCCGCGCGTTTATACGAAACAGCGGCGGCGTTCCGATACCGGAAGACTATGAACAAAAAAAGCGTTGTTTTGCCGAAATGAACGATCTGTTGCGCGACGGAGGTTTGCTCCATATTTGTCCCGAGGGCAGTCTTGTGGAATTGTGCGACGATATCCGCCCGTTTAAGGACGGCGCGTTCAGATTCGCGTTTTATAACCGTGTTCCGCTTGTGCCGATAACTTTACGTTTTGAAGAAACCGACTCGAAAGGTAAAAAGTACCGCCGCCCGCGGTTTATTATAGACGTGGCGGAGCCGATATATCCCACGGTGCCGCAGGATAAGATAAAAGAAAAGGCGCTCAGGGTGATGTGCGGCAGGTGCAACAAACTCGCTATAAAGAAAATGTAAAAGCTTGGCGGTCCCGATATATCGGGACTGTTTTTTGTTTTTCTTTCTTGACTGACGTAATGCGTTATGATACAATACCCGTGTAAACATGTGCGGATTAACGGATACAAAAAAAATTTCCGCCGGTTCGTAAAATTTCTGCTTAGATAAAATACAAAATACGGGAGATCGGTATTTATGAACGAGACTCTTATACTGGGAGCATTGGACGAAGAAATTGACGGCATACGCAATGCGATAAAAGCCGAGGTCGTAAAAGTCGGCGCGTTTGAGATATACCGCGGAAACTACGGAAAAAGCAAAATCATCGTGTGCCGTTGCGGTATCGGTAAAGTAAGTTCGGCGGCGGCTACGGCGGCGATTCTTACGGTTTTTCCCTCGATCGCTCGGGTCATAAACACGGGAGTTGCCGGAGGGATAGGCGGAGGAGTAAAGCGCACCGACGTAGTATTGGGCGCCCGCGCCGTGCAACATGATTTCGATTGCACGGCAGACGGACTTGAAAAAGGGCATGTGCCCGGTTTTGACGACGTGTTTTTCGACGGCGACGAAAAAATGCTTTTGCGGATGGAAAGAGCGCTTAAAGCCGAGGGAATAAAATATCATAAGGGCATAATAGCGAGCGGCGACATGTTTGTCGCCGATAAAGATACCGCGCAAAATATACATGACCGATTCGGCGCGATAGCGTGCGAGATGGAAAGCGCGGCGATTGCCCAGGTATGCCGTATTTACAACGTGCCTTTCATTGCCATGCGCGCTATATCAGACGACGGAGGCGACGGGGCGGTCGCCAGCTTTTACGAATTCGTGCATATAGCCGCCGATAACAATATCCGCGCTATAAAAAGATTTTTGCAAGCAGACGAGTAACGCCGCGGAATAAATATACACGTTTTTCCGTACACTACCGGTATTATGCTGGTAGTGTTTATCAAATCGCTGATAACGTTCTTTTTAGTACTTATAGTGGTAAGACTGATGGGAAAGCGGCAACTCGGCGAAATGCAGCCTTTTGAGCTTGTAATAACGTTTATCATAGCCGAGGTGGCGTGTATTCCGATGAACGATCCGTATATTCCGTTTTATTACGGTATCGTGCCCATAATCACTTTGGGAGTGCTTCACCTTGTGCTGAGTTTTGTAGCCCGCAAGAGTATTCTCGCCCGCAAGATAATAAGCGGCAGAAGCGTTATTGCGATAGACAAAAACGGTATCAATTACGAAAATCTGAAAAAAATGAACGTAAACGTAAACGACCTTATAGAAGCGGTGAGAAGCAGCGGATATATGGATTTTGCCGATATAGAATACGCTATCTTCGAGACTAACGGCAAGGTCTGCGTTGTTGAAAAAGCGAGCGACCCTACCGAGATAAAACCCGCGTTTTTGCCTCTCGGGCTTTTGGTGGACGGAAAATTCGATAAGAAAAATTTGGAGCTTGCCGGCGTTAACGAGACAAAACTCAAAGAGGTCTTTTTGAAAAACGGTATCAAAAATCCCAAGGACATACTGTACACCGACGTGCGTCAGGACGGAACGCTGTACGTCAGTCCCAAGTACCGCAAATGTTTTACCGAAAAGATAAAAATAAGAGGCGGTGACAACTGGTGAAAAAGTTATTGATAATTCTCGGCTTTTTCGCCGTGATGATGGGATTTTCCGTTTGGGAGATAGTTTCCACCACAGCGTTTTACCGCGAGACGGTAAATATCCTGGGCGAACTCGAGCAAAGTTTCGAGCAGTACGGAGACGAGCTCGACGCGCCGGAAAATATCGCCGTTTTGGAAAAACTGGAACGGCACTGGGAGAGCGGACGGACGCTCGTATTGATGTTCGGCAACCATACCGTAGTGCGCAATGCGGACGAGCGCATAACGGCTCTCGGAGAGTTTACAAGACAGAACGAGCACAGCGACGCTATGGTAAGTCTGCGTCAGACTCAGCGGTATATTACCGACCTCATGGGCGACATACTGCCGAACGTTACAAACCTTTTATAGAGTATTTTGTCGGATACGTTTGTGTGTATCGTGTGAGACAGTCGAAAAACCGTCTCAAACGTTTGCAAAATTTTACGTTATGGAGTACAATTAAAGTCGGGAACATATATATTTGTTCCCGACTTTTTGGGGACTGAGGATATATGCTGTTCGGCGAACTCAAAAAACACATAAAAACGGGAGAACTTTATCCCGCGTATCTCGTTACCGGCGAAGACGCGTTTTTGATAGCGTCGTCTTTAAAGTTTTTCCGCGCTCTTGCCGAACCTGTGCCCGATTTCAATTTAAGCGAGATATCCGCTCCCGAATCTGCTGCGACGATAATCGAAGCATGCGAAAGTTTGCCGCTTGCGGGAGAACGCAGAGTCGTCATAGTCGGTCAGATAGGAAAGACAGATTTGAGCGCGGTGGGAAAATATCTTGACGATCCGTGTCCGACGACGACGCTTGTGTTCGTATCGGCAAAGCCCGAGCCGGTATTGGCTAAGATAATGCCGAAGCTCGCGGTGGTGGATTGTTCAAAACTTAACAGGAAAACCATATTGTCCTGGATAGCGGCAAATTCAAAAGAGTACGGGGCGGGAATAACCGGAAGCGCCGCGGAACTGCTTATAGATTACTGCGCTTGCGATATGTCCCGTATTTCCGCCGAACTGAATAAACTGTGTTCTTACCGCGTCGGCGGAGTTATAAGCGAGGAAGACGTGGTGCAACTCACCGCGCCGGACGTAGACTTTAAGATATTCGCGCTCAGCGAAGCGGTGGCGGGACGTAACGCCGGTAAAGCCGCGGCAGTGCTTAAAAATCTTACCGAGAGCG
>CATKCE010000121.1 GCA_949744905.1 uncultured bacterium | reverse complement strand
TGGAAAAACTCGGCGACCGTACCGCGCTTATTGCCGCCGTGGAAGAACTCGAAGGAGGAGAATCGAAATATACGCCCTCGTCGTGGACGGCGTTTACCGCAACTCTTACCGATTTGCGCGTCGTAGCAGCCGATACCGACGCTTCCGAGTCCGAAGTAGCCCGCGCTATGAATTTGTTGGAAACCGAAAAAGCAAAACTCGTGCTTCGCGCCGATATTTCCGAGCTTACCGAAAAACTCGGCATTACTCTGGTTCAGTCTCATTACACTGCGGCAAGCTGGCTTGTATACGCTAACGCGCGCAACAATGCGCTTGAAGTTATTTCCGATGCCAATGCTACCCAAGAACAAGTCGATGCTGCGCTGAACGCTCTTAATTCCGCTATAGACGGACTCGGCAAGCCAGGCGACAAGACCGAGCTTAACGCGCTTATCGCCGAGGCGAAAGGCAAGAAGCAAACCGACGCTCTCAAAAAAGCTATCGCCGATGCCGAAGCTATTTCCGCCGATACGCAAGCAAGCGAGCAAGACGTTGCGGCGGCTGTTGCGGCTCTTCGCTCGGCTATGAACGACAGCGGTAAAAAAGGCGGTTGCGGCGGCAACGCTTACGGAGCGTCGGGATTAGCGGTCGTGTTAGCGTTGGCGGGCTTTGCGCTTATTGCTATGCGTCGCAAAAGAGCATAAAAACGGAACGGGCGTCGTGCCCGAATAACGCCGCTTTCGGAATGCGTCCGAAGGCGGCGCGAAAGCACGGCGGGTACACGGCCGATGGCGGCTTTTCGCTTGTAATAATAACAAATTTGGAGAAAGTATGAAAAAAAGAAAGATCGTCGTTTCCGCGCTTATCGCGCTGTGTGTCGCGCTTTCGTCGGCGTGTTTGTTGTGTTATCCGGTTTATGCCGATTCCGCCGACTTATCTGCGCGTGAAATTTACGAACAGAAAATGCAGGACTTTGACGGCAATGGCTACAACGAATTTCTGCTCGGCTCGTGGATTACGTTTTACGGCTACAACGTTACTCCGTTTGAAGATCAAATGGAACTTTTGACGGACAGCGGCATAAACTTTTCGTTTGCTCCGCACGATAACGTAGCCGAGCGACCTTTTAGTTCGTTGGAAGACTGGTTGACAATAGACGAACTCTGTCAAAAATACGGCTTATATTATGTAATGAATCCCGGACATTGGGGCGACGGCGGCAACAACGACGCTTTTGAAAAGGCTATTTCATGGGGCGAAGAAATGAGCGATTATATGCTTGGTTACCACCTCAAAGACGAGCCGCCCCGATCCACATTTCAATCGCTTGCATCATGGTATGACCGATACCGTCAAGCCGATCCCGACAGATATCCGTACGTTAATCTGTACCCTTCGTATGTGGGCAACGCGGGACTCGGCGGTACTTACCGCGAATATCTGCAAGCGTGGATAGATTCCGTTGGAGCTGAAAACATGATGGCGTTAAGCCACGATTTTTATCCTTTTAATACCGGAGCTACAAATACCGGAATATTTTCCGATATGGAGGATATGCGTGCGGTCGCATACGAAAACGGTAAAATGCCCACTCACGGTTTTATACAGTCCACCGGTTGGCGGGGAATGCGTATGCCTAATATCGACGAGATACGGTGGAATACATACGCGTATCTTTCGTACGGTTTTAAGGCTTTGAGTTACTTTAACTACTGTAACCCGTCGGAAAACGGAGAAGGTTTTGATATTTCTCTTATAATGCCCGACGGTACGATACCTGACCAAGATTTGTTTGACGACGTTGCGCTACTTAACTGGGATATCAGACTTTTGGGTACCGAACTTATAGAGCTTGATACCGTGCACGCTTACCATACTACGTCGCGTTACGCCGGTACCGAAAAACTTCCCGAGAATTTTGTAATACGTCCCGACGGCGACTGTGATTTCGTTATATCTCTTATGGAACGCAAAGACGGCGACGGATACGCCGCGATGATTTTTAATAACAGTTGGACGCGCGGCGCAAGTCAGAAATTTGTGCTCGACAGTTTTTCGGGCGCGGACGGATTGGAGTATTACGATCTCGATACAGGCGAGTGGAAGGACGTTGCGCTTTCTTCCGGAACGTTTACTCTTTCGTTTGAGGCGGGCGAGGGCATACTGTTGCGTTTTAACGGAGACCTTATTTTGGACACCGAAGTTTCCGCGCCGGTATTCTCGCTTGAAAGCGGCGCGTATGCCGGAGCGCAACAGCTGTCTATTGCCGCGGATGAAGGCGCCGAAATTTATTACACTACCGACGGCAGTTTTCCCACTGCGTCGTCGGCACGCTATACCAGCCCCGTTACGGTGGGAACGTCGGGGAAGAACTCCGGCGTTACGGTGCGCGCAGTAGCCGTGCGCGGCAACACCGTGAGCCGCGTATCCGAAGCGGAGTATATATTTTTGGACGAGAGTTGCAATGTGGCGTTCGGCGCCGACGTGCGGTTGAGCTCCGACGGAGTTCCGTATGATTCGCGGCGGTCTTTCGGCGCGGAAGTTATTACCGACGGCTCGCACGACCGCGAATATACATTCGGGACCAAGGCGGGAAAGACCGCGTGGGCGACGGTAGACCTCGGAAGATCTTACGTCTTGGAACGCTTAAAACTTACGCTTTACGATAACGTTTCGGCGTCGTCCGTCATAGTTCAGGCATCGGAAGACAGGGCGTTCCGATACGGCGTTACGACGGTATTCAATTCCGACCGTGAAAACGTATCAGGTTACGGAGGAGAATCGGCGGGCGATACGTTTACCGCAAGCGGCGATATTACGGTGGTCGGCGATGTTCGGGCGAGATACGTGCGCGTTTTCTGTCTTGTAGGCAACCGCAGTTTATTTACCGAGATAGAGGTGTATAACCGACCCGCGTCGTCGGACGGTATCAAGATAAAGACGGAGAATTTTGTTTCGGCGGGAAATTGGACGTTTAACGACGGTTCGGCTATCCATTCGTCGTCAGGCGCGTTGTCCGACGGAATCGCGCTAAAAGACTTTATCGCCCGCGACCTTGTTATGAGCGGAACGTTTTCGTTCGGATCGCGCAAGACGGGATTTATAGGATTCGAATTCCGTAAGGCGGGAATTTCCTCGCAGGGCGTGCGCGTCGGCGTTACGCCCGCGGGGCAGGTACGTTGGCAGATAGGCAACCGCGGCGGTTACGGCGTCGGCGTTTCGGGCTTTAACGCAACAGGCTTTACTTTGCGGGGGGTCGCCGTGGGCGGATCGGCTCTGGTGACGGTCAACGGAAGTCAGGTGCAGACGGTGTCCGTGCCATCCGCCGAAGCGGGATTCGCCGCCGTATACTCCGGCGACAGCGATATGACGGTCTCGGATATATGCGCCGAGGAGATAACCGATGTATCCGGCGAAAGACAACACACGGTAACGGTGGTGTCGTCGGTCTCGCCGTTGACGGTGGAGCTTAATACCTTGTTTTCCGACGTGGCGGAAAAACTGCCCTCGGAGGTGCAGTGTCTCGACGATACCGGCGCTAAGACCGCGGCGTTTGTAACGTGGAGTTCGGAAGACTATGATTATGCGATGCCCGGGACGTACTTTGTATACGGAACTCTTTCGGGAGTGCCGAACATATTGGGGCTGAGGGCGCAGGCGGTTGTGACGGTGCGCACAAAAATAAGTTACGCGCTTTTGGACCGCGCCATTTCGATAGCCGACCGACTGGACCCCGACGATTACACGCAACAGTCGTGGGCTAACGTGGCGGTATATTACGACAACGCGCTTTCCGTGCGTCAGGATATTACTATGCCGCAAAACTCCATAGGGGTTGCCGCCAATCAGCTGGAAGCGGCGATAAACGCGCTTGTATATAAAGATGCAAACGAGTACAAGGCGACGCTTGCCGCGATGTGCGCAGAGGCTGCGGAAATATCGCCCGATACTTATACGCGGAGGTCGTACAAAACATTGCAGACGGTACTTGCTCGTGTAAACGTTGTATTGAATAACGGCACTGCTACCCGCGCTCAAGTAGCGGAAAGCGAAAATATGTTGCGGGCGGCAATGAACGCTTTGAGCGTGAAAGGAGATGTTTCCGCTCTCAGTGCTCTTATAGCCGAAGCGGAATCTCTCGATTTGACGGGCGCAAGCGCGCTTGCAGTATCCAGGTTTAATGCGTCGTTGTCTACGGCAAAAATATACGTTCTGTTTTCCGATCCCGACGCCGAGATATTAGCTTGCGCGGAAGCGGATCTGCGGGCCAAGATAGCCGCGGTAAAAGCATAAATTGCGTGGGTTATATAAAAAAGCGCCGCGATACTTTCATCGCGGCGTTTTCCGTTTTTTTGCTGTTTACTGTATGCCTTGCGCAAGCATCGCGTCGGCCACTTTTGTAAAGCCCGCTATGTTCGCGCCGATTATAAAGTTGTCTTTGTGCCCGTACTGCTCGGCGGCTTTTGCCGTTTGGCGGTAAATATTTTTCATTATTCCATGGAGACGGGCGTCCACCTCCTCGAAAGTCCAGCTCAGTCGCTGGCTGTTCTGGCTCATTTCCAGCGCGCTGGTCGCCACGCCTCCGGCATTTGCCGCTTTTGCTGGGGCGAACAGTACGCCGTTTTTGACGAACATTTCCTGCGCCTCGGGCGTTGACGGCATATTGGCGCCTTCGCCGACGGCGACGACTTTGTTTTTTATCAGCATCGCAGCGTCGTTTGCGTCAAGTTCGTTTTGCGTCGCGCAGGGAAGCGCGATGTCGCAGGCCGCTTGCCATACTCTGCCCGACGTGCTGTATTCCGATTTGGGTCGATAGTTTTTATATTCGGACAGACGCCCGCGTTTTATTTCTTTTATCTCTTTTACCGCGGCGAGATCTATGCCTGCGGGGTCGTGTATCCAGCCGGTTGAATCCGACATGGTAACGACTTTCGCGCCCAGAGCCATTGCTTTTTCGGCGGCGTAAATAGCCACGTTGCCGCTTCCGGATATGGCTACGGTCATGCCCTTAAAGCTCTTGCCTTTTTCACGCAACATTTCTTCGGTAAGGTATACAAGACCGTATCCGGTGGCTTCGGTACGCGCAAGCGAGCCGCCGTATGCAAGACATTTGCCGGTAAGCACGCCTTCGTAACGGTCGGTTATCTTTTTATATGTGCCGTACATGTAGCCTATCTCTCGCGCGCCGGTGCCTATGTCGCCGGCGGGGACGTCGATGTCGGCGCCTATGTGGCGGTAAAGCTCTGTCATGAAACTGCGGCAGAATTCGAATATTTCGTGGTCGCTCCTGCCTTTGGGATCGAAGTCGCTGCCGCCTTTGCCTCCGCCTATGGGAAGCCCCGTAAGGCTGTTTTTGAATATCTGTTCGAATCCCAAAAACTTTATTATGCTGAGGTTGACCGAGGGATGCAGACGCAATCCGCCTTTGTAAGGTCCTATGGCGTTGTTGAACTGGACGCGAAAACCGCGGTTTACGTGCGCTACGCCTTTATCGTCTATCCAGGGCACGCGGAACATTATCTGGCGGTCGGGTTCTATTATGCGCTCCAAAACGGCGTTTTTGCGGTATTCCGGCCGCTTGTCGAGCACGCTTTCTATGCTCTCCAACACCTCTGTCGCCGCTTGCCGGAATTCCGGTTGCCCGGGGTCGCGGGCGTCGAGTTCCGCCAGTACTTCGCTGATATAAGACATGTAAGTCTCCTCCTGAAAATTATTAAAAAGACGCCGTTCCCGCAATTCGGGTACGACGCCTTTGTCCTTTACGAATATCATGTTTAATTTATCACAAAGGCGAATTGTTGTCAAGCGTTAAAAGGGGGCGGAACAAAAAAAATCGGGACTTTTATTCGTAAGACGTCGCGCCGGCGTATTTACTTGACATATTGCCCGCCCGACTATAAAATATGTTATATATGTATAAATAAAATTAAGCACAAGGGCAAACGACGGTTGAAGGACAGCGAGTCTAAAAAGTTTATTTCTTTTAGAAAAAAATTATATAAAGGCGACGACCTTTACGTGGGAACAGCCGACTTTATTTTAGATATGCTTATAAAAAAGACGACGCGGTTTGCCCGCTCGTGCGAAATAGCGCCGTTGTCATTCGAAAGCGGCGGCAACAGAGAGGCTCAGGCGCTTTTTGTACATAACCCCGCGGACGATTTCGCCTCTCTCGCTTTTTTCGATTGTGTGGAAAACGGAAATTTCGCGGCGCAGTGCGTGATAAAAAGAGCAAAGGAGCTTTGCGCGGCACGCGGTATAAAAAGACTTGTCGCCGGGCTCAACGCGCATTTGAGTTACGGTGTGGGCATACTTACCGCCGCATCGCTTAAAAATTCTTTCGATACCTGTTACAATAAAACATATTATGCGGAATTCTTTAAGGATTTTCCGGTAGCGAACGCTCTTACTGCGTACCGTAACGGTTTGCGGGAAGTGCGAGGAAGATTGAAAGATATCGAGATCGACATCCGCGGGTATACGGTGCGCCATGCGGATTTTAAGCGGTTCGAGGATGAGTGCGAAACAATGCGCATGCTTTGCGATTCCACGATAGGACAAACTTATCTTTACGCTAAAACCGCGGAACGGCACTTTTACGAACTGCTTAAAGACATGAAGATATTGTTGCGCGGAAACAATCTTTTGTTTCTCATGTACGGCGGCAAAGAAGTCGGCTTTTTATTTTGGCATCCCGACTATAACGGAGCGGTAAAAGCAGGCAAAAGCGTGGGAGCGCCGTCGTTTGCCGTACAGTATTTGTTGCGCGGAAAAAAGATAGATACGGTAAAGTTGAATTCGATAGGCGTTACCGACGCGCACCGCGGAAAAGGTACGCTTGCGCTATTAAGAGCTATGGACGCCGAGATAGGCGACCGATATGAATTTTTGGAAACGAATTTCGTGTGGGACCGCAATAAAAAAAGCAGTTTGCTCAACAGACGCTTGATTGGCGGCGAGTGCAGAAAATTCGCAGTGTACGAAACCGGTATATAGGAAAGAGGGAAATATGGTAAAAGAATATAAAGCGTGCGAACTGCCCGACGAATGGGACAGCGTTATAGGCGATAACGTATATTTGTCGCGCGGTTTCATAAACTTTATGGAAAGCGCCGACGATTCGGTAAAAAAGTATTACGCGGTGTTGATAGACGGCAAAATAGATACCGTGTTTACTACTCAGGAGCGCAGAGGATATAATCTCGCGATGTTTACCAAGCGCGACTTCAAAGTGAAAATGACGCTTGTGTACGTGCCGCTTTCGGTCACGCGCGCGGGCATTGCATACAAAGAGGGTTTAGTCGAGGCGATGGAGTTTGTGAGAAAACTCCCCGGTTACAAGATATTTTTGAATCTTCCGGACATAAACGCCAAGGGTTACGCAAAAGGTCTTACGTGCCCTAAGTGCGAACTTAAAGTAAGGTGGAGCGATTTTGACGGATATATGGACGCTTTGAGGAGCTCTTACCGTTACCGCTTCAATAAAGCGCTTAAAAAAGGCGCGCCGCTCAAATTAAGATACTTGCAATCTCCCGACGAATTTACGCCCGAAATGTATAAACTGTACGAAAACACTTACGATAAATCGCGCATAAGGGTGGAAAAACTGTCGTTTGAATTTTTTAAAGGCGAATTCTTCAAGATATTCGTTTTGGAGGACGAAGAAGCTGTGCGCGGATTTGTGCAACTGCTGGAAAACGGCTCGGAGCTTGTTTTCGAGTTCGTGGGACTCGATTATTCGGTAAATCAAATATACGATACGTATTTGTGCATGCTTTTGGGCATTGTCCGATACGGTATAGAAAACGGTTTCAAGACGATAGACTTCGGACAGACCGCCGACGATACCAAGCTCAAACTCGGTTGCGAGTACACCTATTTATACGCGTATTTGAATCATAAAAACCCTATTGTCAACGCGCTGTGCAAGCGACTTGCTCCGAAACTCGAATACCGTCCGCTGAGCGAAAAATTTTCGGTTTTCAAGGACGGTGAATAATGGACGTATTGCTGGTAAGGGTAAAACCGAATAAAAGATCGGTAAATCTTCAAAGTTTTATGATATGCGAGCCGCTGGAACTTGAATACGCTTACGCGGCATTGAATAAGGCGGGGCATACCGCGGAAATAGCCGACATGATACTTGAAAAGCGCGGTTTTAAGAGCATTTTGAAGTCGCGAAAATACGATATGGTATGTTTTACCGGTTACATAGTACATGTAGGCGAAATAAAGAAACACGCGCTTACCGTGAAAAAAATCTTGCCCGATTGCAAAACGGTGGCGGCGGGAGTGTATGCGGAAGTCATGCCTGGGGACTATGTGTGCTCGCAGATAGACGTTATACTGTGGGCGAACGCGCTGACCACCCTTGTGAACATCGCAAACGGAGCCGACCCGCGCGGCGAAGCGGGAGTATATAAATGCGGAGCGGAAAAACCCGCGCCGATACGCGTAGAGGACGATATCTTTCCCGACAGAACGTCTACGGCGAAATACCGCGACGGTTACAACTATATTTATCACGATAAATGCGCCACGATAAAGACTTCTTTCGGCTGTCCGTACAACTGTGAGTTCTGCTTTTGTACGCGCATTTGCGGTTATGCCGAACGTCGTCTCGACAGAGTGATGGACGAGTTGGAACAAATAAGCGAAGAAAACGTGTTTATCGTAGACGACGACTTTACGGCAAACGTAGGACGCGTGCGCAGGTTTTGCGAACTGCTTGCCGAGCGAGGTGTCAAAAAGCATTTTATCGCTTTTTCACGCGCAGACTTTATAACGGCGCACCGCGAGGAAGTGAAACTGTTGCACGAAAGCGGGTTCGACGCTTTTTTCGTGGGTATAGAATCGTACCGCGAGGGCGAACTCGACCGCTTCAACAAGCGCACCACCGTGGAGCAGAATACTCTTGCGGTAAATATTCTTGAAGAAGAAGGGATGCAGTGTTACAGCGGGATTATAGTGGGAGAAGACTGGACAAAGAGGGATTTCGACGCGCTTATAGGCTACCTGAACGGATTTAGGCATCCGCTTGTAAACATACAGCCGATAACTCCCATGCCGGGTACGCCTCTTTATGAAAATTACGGGCGGGAATTCACCGTGCCGAGAGAGAGATACGAACTGTGGGATATGGCGCATGTCGTTTTTAAGCCGAGAGGTATGGGCAAGCGTAAGTATTATTACAATATCCTGCGGGCGTACATAAAGACCAGCGCCAACAAGACGCAACGAAGATTTATACGCGAGCGGTACGGAAAAGCCGTGTACAAAAGAGTAAAACGCGGCGCGGCGCATATCTTTTTCCAGTATGTCGGGCAAATAATAAAGCCCGCTTAGCAAGGGACGAATATGAATAAAAAGATACTTTTTATACAGCCCACCATATACGACGATAAAGGTAGACTGCTTAAAAAGCGCAAGCTGTATTTTGTGGGGCTTGCGCATCCGTTGCTTGCGGCGCTGTTGCCCGACGGCTGGACTGCGGAGCTGTGCCTCGACATGATAGAGGATATCCCGTACGATACCGATGCGGACGTAGTGGGAATAGGCGGAGTGGGGCATGCGGCAAGCCGCGCCAAGGACATAGCGTTGGAATTCAAAAAACGCGGTAAGATAGTTTTTATGGGCGGGCCAATGGTCTCGTTGGTGCCCGAAATGGCTAAAAATTACTGCGACAGCGTTATGATAGGCGACAGCGAGGAAACGATAGGCGAATTGTGCCGCGATATAGAAAACGGCTGTCTCAAACCGTTTTACAATAAACCGCTTGAAAAATTGAGTTACCCCGTTCCGAGATACGACCTTGTGGCGAAAAAACGCATAGGCGGCTTTTTGCCGGTGCAGGCGGGGAGAGGGTGCCCGAACACGTGCTCGTTTTGCACTATTTCCTGTTTGTTCAAGGGGCGTTATATGCGCCGCGATATAGACGAGGTGATACGCGATATAAAGTACGTGAAAAGTCTCGGATTCAGGGAATTTTTGCTTGTGGACGACAATATCGTGTCCGATCCCGATTATATGCTGGAACTGTGCAGGCGGATAAAGCCGCTTAAAATGCGGTGGATGAGCCAGTGCGCGATTCAGATAGCCGACGATCCGGAGTTGCTTAAAGCCGTTGCCGAAAGCGGTTGTTACGTTTTGAGTTTCGGATTGGAGAATATAGATCCCGCGGCGTTGAAAGCCGTAAACAAAGGGTGGTGCGATCCAGGCGATTACCCGCGTATATTGAAAACTGTGAACGACGCGGGCATAGAAGTCGCAAGCGAAATGATTGTGGGGCTTGACACCGATACGCCGGAGTCTTTGCGTTTGACTGCCGAATTTGTGGAAAAGAGCAGTATAATAGCGCCTAAGTTTTATTGCCTTACGCCCATACCGGGAACTCCGCTTAATAAACAAATGGCGGAGGAAGGGCGGATAGTGAGTTACGACGTTCTCAAATACAAGCCGTCGGAGTCTGTGTTGAACACGCCCAATATGACGGCGGAACAAATAACGGACGAATACTGGAAACTTTACAAACGTTTATACAGTATGAAAAATATTTTAAGGCGCACGATATTCAACAAAAGAATGATAAAACATCCGTTGCGCACTCTGTTTTTCTTTGGAATAAACATGGTTTACCGTTCGCAGATAAAGCGCAAAGTCGCGCCGAATATTTTTTGATTCGGTAGCATGAAAAGATCAAAGGCGCGTATTTCCTGCGCGCCTTTTGCTATAAAACTTTTCTTATGTCTTTTGCGGTGAGATAAACGGTAAACGAAAGAGACTTGTCAAACAGGCGGCTGTATATGCGTTCGCCGTACCGGTCGTTTATATTGTCGGGATAAAGATTTGTTGTGATAAGCGTTAATTTTCCGGAAGCGTTGCGCTCGTTTATTATCTGGTAAAGATATTCCACAGTCACGTTTTTGAGTATACTTTCGGTCCCCAGGTCGTCTATTATCAGTAAAGCGCAGTCCAGCATGGGGTCGAGCCAGTCGGATTTGTTTTCGTCGAACGTTGTGTGGTATTTCAAAAATCTGTTGTTTGCGGCAAACGCGGTAAGCGCCATGACGCTGAGTCCGCGTTCCAACGCTTTTTGCGCCGCGCAACCGGCAAGATACGTTTTGCCGTTGCCCGTATTGCCGCCGATAATAATACAACGTTTTTTATTGGCGGGGTACAAAGAACATATCTCTTCTATTTTGGAGAATATCTTTTTGTATTCCTCTTGTTTGTCGCCGTAAACCGTGTAATCCACGTTTGCGAATATGTGCAAAGGTATGCTTATCCCCGCCGATCGCGATCCGAGAGCGAGCGATACGGCGCAATCGCATATTTTTCCGTTTACTCTGCCGGTGTCGTTGCAATGCTTGCAATGCGGCTCGGGCGAAACAAGTCCCAGACGTTTGCGTATCTCTTTGTTTTTGGTGGTAACTTCTTTCAGTTGAGCCGCATCTGTTTTTTTGCCAAGCGCTTTATCGAGATTCAGTGCGCGCAACTGTTTTTCGTTTTGCGAAAACTCAGGGTCTGACGCCATAAGATCGAGTTCGGCCTGTTCGTACTCCGATATCCGCCTTTTATGTGCCGCGGCTATTTTTCTTATCGCTTCTGCATAGTCCATATTACAGTTCCTCGTTAAGTTTTGCAAACGCCGCGTTTATTTCGTCTGCGGAGAAATTCGTTATTATCTTATGTTCGGCTGACGGTTTTTGCGGCGCAGAGACGTCGGCTTGTTTTGCTTTTTCTACCGTATCTATTCCTTTTTCATGCCATGCGGCAAGCACGGAATTGAGGTAGGGTATGGGTGAATCCGCTTTTTGACTCATGTTTGCGGCGTACAAAATGACGTCTTTGGGCATTTTCCAACTGTAAGTCCAGGTGCGGTAATAGTCGCGGTCGCGGGTGGATACCGGTCGGATAACGCCCGCCGACTCGAATACTTCCTTTATTTCGTCGTCGCTTTTTGCCGCTTCGGAAACAAATTCGGAAATGCTTTCGACGGTTACGCATCCCTTTTTATAGAATTTTTTAAGAGTATCGTTCATCGCTTCCAGCGTGCGCAGTCCGTGCTTAAAACAGTAATCCGCCACGTTTTCAAGAGTCGCGGCATCGAATCCCATACTGAGCCAGTTCGCGGTATAAGTTTCGATTATATAATCGAGTTGTTCGTAAAACACGCCTATTTTGCGGTTGATGTTTTTTGCAAGTTCGTACATCTCGTCGCGGCTTTTTTCGTAGTTGTTTATCTCGGATATCGTAAGCAGGTGGAGCTCGTAATATTTGGTGAGTTTTGCGTCCAAACGCGCCATACCGCCCTTTTTTATCTGTTTTGCGACCTGTATCACTGTAGCGGTCTCGAATCCGAAGCTCTTGGTCCATTTAAGATACATGCGCTTGTCGTCGTGGTCGATAACGCGTTTTCCCACGGCTTTTACCACGGCGCGAAGTTCGTCGCCGTATAAATCGAGTTCGCCGATCTTTTCATTTACTCGGTCGAACGTTATGTATCCTTCCGCCGCGAAGTTGCGTGCTACGGTGACTATGTACGGATATGTTATGTCCTCGCCTTTGAGGCGTTTGCAGTATCCTATTATCGTAAGCATCGCCTCTATCTCGATATTGTACGTCTCCATGACGTTGTAGTACTCGTTGTATTCGCCGGGCAGTATGTTTCGGCGGGGGAACAGCGCGTGTAGCTGGTCGTTGAAGTTGCGGTATTTTTCTTTGCTGAATTTACGTATCTGGCGGTTGCGTCCCACTACGGCGAGATATTCGATATTCTTTCCGTCGGCGTCTATGTGCACGAGTCCCTGTTCCTGCCAGTATACAAACGCTTCGGATACTGTTTTGACGTCGGTAAAAAGACGAGTCGCAAGCGACTCTATATCGTTATCGGGATCGGACAGCGCGAGAAACATGCCGGCAAGATATATTTTTACGTAGACGTCTGGCGCCGAAGGCATGTATTCGGTGATGAACGTGCCGTCTATCGTAAGTTTTTGCCTGCCCATTAAATTGTCGCCGATTTTTATTGCTCCCATTTTTGCTTCCTTTGAATGCGGATATAGATATACGTACATTATACTATATCATTTTACGTTCAAAATAACAAGCGTTTTTCGTGCGGAGGCACAGTATAAAATTTACCCGTCCGCTCCGCATTAAATTGCCCGCAGCACTTTACAATCGTTTTGCTTATGTGGTATACTGAATAATGTATGCGCGGCATACCCGGAGATAATGTATGACAAACGTATTCAGCGATAAAGAAAAGGCGGCGGCCGTGCGTGAAAAACGGTTGTTGTTTTGGACGTGGTTCGCCGTGATGGTAGTCGTGGTAGCGGCTGTTGCCGCGCTTACGGTAACGGCTACGTACAGAGTGAGCGTTCACCGCGACCGCAGTCTTACTTTGCCGTTCGGGATAATCTCGGCGGCGCTCGGCATCGGGTTTTCCTGCGGCAGTCTGTTCTTTTTTGCGATAAAGTACAAGCTAACCCGCAAATACGTTAAAATGCTTCGGGAGATGGACCGCGGGCTCAAAGACAAATTCGACGCGACTTTCATCGGTTACGAGGATTCCGTTACCATGAAAGACGGAGTGTACTTTTATTCCATGTCGCTTAAAACCAAGCCTTTAAGACGCGACGACATAGACGAGCGCAAGCTGCTTGTCGAACATACGGTGCCCAAACTTCCGCTTTGCGAAGGGACAAAGTTAAGGCTCGTAAGTCACGCCAACATACTCATGGCTTACGAGATACTCGAAACTCCCGCGTCGGCGCCTGTCGCTGCGCAAAACGACTTGAGTTCCGATACGAAACAGTAAAAACCATTTAACGGAGATAATATTTATGAAAGCGGTAGTTACCGTAGTAGGAAAAGACAAATCGGGAATAATAGCCAAAGTCACGGCTTATCTTGCCGAAGCGGGCGTAAACGTTGAGGACATAAGTCAAACGGTATTGCAGGACTATTTCGCCATGATAATGCTCGTGGATACCGGCAAGGCTTCCGTGACCGACCTTAGAAAAGACGCCGAGCGTCTCGGAAAGGAAGCCGGAGTGGATATTTCCATCCAGCACGAAGACATATTCACCGCAATGCACAGAATATAAAGAGGGCGGCATGATAAATTTTAACAAAAACGAAATACTCGAGACCGTCCGCATGATAGAAAACGAAAATCTCGACGTGCGCACGATAACAATGGCTTTATCGTTGTTCGATTGTATAGGGCGCACTGCCGACGAGACTGCGGAGCTCGTATATAAAAAGATAGTTTCGCGCGCGGGCAAACTTGTGTCCGTCGGCGGAGATATCGCGGCGCAGTACGGCGTTCCCATTGTCAACAAGCGCGTGTCGGTAACTCCCGTAAGTCTTATTTGCGCCAAGACAGGCGGTTACGGTAAGATCGCGGCGGCTCTCGATAAAGCGGCGGCGGAAATAGGTATAGACTTTATAGGCGGATACTCGGCTTTGGTGCACAAGGGCATGACGAAGTACGAGCGCGAATTTATAGACAGTATCCCCGAAGCTATCGCGGCGACCGAAAAAGTGTGTTCGTCGGTAAACGTGGGAAGCACCCGCAGCGGCATAAATATGGACGCCGTCAAACTGATGGGCGAGCGCATAAAGGATCTTTCGCTTTTGACGGCGCAAAGCGGCGGTATGGGTTGCGCGAAACTGGTGGTGTTTTGTAACGCGGTGGAGGATAATCCTTTTATGGCGGGAGCTTTTACCGGAGTCGGCGAGGGCGATGCTGTAATAAACGTAGGCGTTTCCGGACCGGGCGTGGTGAGTTGCGCGCTTAAAAAGTTGGGAAAGTCGGCGGATCTGCTTGCGGTCGCCGAGGAGATAAAACGCACGGCTTTCAAGATCACGCGCGTAGGGCAGTTGGTAGCCGTAGAAGCGGCAAAACGCCTCGAAGCCGAATTCGGTATAGTGGACCTGAGTCTTGCTCCCACTCCGAAAGTGGGCGACAGCGTGGCGCAGATACTGGAAGAAATGGGACTGGAAAGCGTGGGCGCGGCGGGCACCACTGCGTGCCTTGCGATACTTAACGACGCGGTTAAAAAGGGCGGCGTGATGGCGTCCAGCAGCGTCGGGGGACTAAGCGGCGCGTTTATACCGGTTTCGGAAGACGCGGGAATGATTCGCGCGGTACGCAACGGCGCCCTGACTCTTGAAAAGCTTGAAGCCATGACGTGCGTGTGCAGCGTGGGCCTTGACATGATAGCCGTGCCTGGCGATACTCCGGCGTCGGTGCTGAGCGCGGTCATAGCCGACGAATGCGCTATCGGCATGATAAACAATAAAACGACGGCGGTGCGCATAATACCCGCTCCCGGTAAAAAGGTGGGCGACGAAGTGGAATTCGGAGGACTTTTGGGCACCGCTCCGGTAATGCCTGTAAACAAATATTCGGCGGCTGATTTTATCAACCGCGGCGGACGCGTGCCCGCGCCCGTACATTCGCTTAAAAACTGACGGCGCTTAGCCGGAAAAACATAAAAGAGGTGAATAATGAAACGCAGCGAAGTAAACGAAAGAGACATCTGGCGCACCGAGGACATTTTTGTAAACGCCGCCGAGTGGGAAAAGGAATTTTCGGAGGTGAACAAGGCGCTGCCGGAGGTGTTGTCGTACAAAGGAAAGCTGGGCGATAAGTACGAGTTCATCGCTTGCATGGAGTGTAACACAACGCTTTGCAAGCGCTTGGAAAAGTTGTTCTGTTACGCCCACTTAAAGCACGCCGAAAACGCGTCCGACGAAAACGGACAAGCGCTTTTCTCCCGCGCCGAAGACCTTTATATGCACTATGCGACATATTCGTCGTTTATCACTCCAGAGCTCGGAGCGCTTGACGACATCACGCTTTCGGCTTATATGAACGACCCCGAACTCGCCGTATACAAATATATGCTCGGCGAGATACGCCGCAGTAAAAAGCATATTCTTTCCGCCGAGGAAGAAAGACTTTTGGCGCTCGGACAGACAACGTTTTCCGGTTACGGCAACGTGTTCGGCATGATAAACAACGTCGACATGCCGTTTCCCAAAATAGATATCGACGGAAAAAAGACGCGTCTTACCCACGGACTGTATTCGCAGTGCCTCTCGTCTCCCGACGGGTCGCTCCGCAAAAAGGCGTTCGAGGGAATGTACAAAGCTGTGGGAAGTCTTATAAACACTATCACGGCGAATTACGCAGCGTCGGTGTCTAAAGATAATTATCTTGCGACGGCGCGCGGCTACAAAAACGCCGTGGACCGGTCTACCGATAACGACAACGTACCCGGCGAAGTGTATGCGAAACTCGTAAAGACTGTGGGAGATAATCTCGAGCCGGTGCACCGTTACGTGGCTTTGCGCAAAAAAGTTATGGGAGCGGAAAAACTCCACATGTACGATCTGTACGTGTCGATAGTGCGCGACGCCGACTTAAAGCTGTCTTTCGACGAAGCGTTCGATCTTGTGTTGCGCGGACTTGCCCCCATGGGCGACGAGTACGTCGGCTTGCTTAAAACCGCCCGCGATGCCCGCTGGATGGACGTGTACGAAACGGAGAACAAGCGTAGCGGAGCGTACAGCATGGGAGTGTCCGGAGTCCATCCGTACGTGCTCCTCAATTACAGTTCAACCGCGCACGATGTGTTTACGATAGCGCACGAGTTGGGACACGCGCTCCACTCGTATTATTCGAGTAAAACGCAGCATTACGTAAACGCCGATTATTCCATATTCGTAGCTGAGGTGGCGAGCACTGTAAACGAAGTGCTTCTTCTGAAATATATGCTGAAAACCGAGACCGATCCGGCGATGCGTAAATTCCTGCTGTCTTACTATCTCGACATGTTCCGCACCACTCTTTTCCGTCAGACAATGTTTGCCGAGTTCGAGCTTAAGAGCCATTCCATGGCGCAGTCCGGCAAACCGCTCACTGTGGAATCGTTGTCGCGCGAGTATCTTAAACTCAATAAAAAGTATTACGGTCCCGCAGTGTCGCACGATAAACAGATACGTCTCGAGTGGGCGCGCATACCGCATTTTTATACGGCGTTTTACGTGTATAAATACGCTACCGGCATAACCAGCGCGGTGAATATCGCGCATGCGATACTTGCCGAGGGGGAGAGCGCCGTTACGCGATATAAGGAAAAATTCCTAAGCGCGGGCGGGAGCAAATCTCCGTACGATATCCTGTGCGACGTGGGAGTGGACCTTAAACGCGACGAGCCTTACAGAATAGCAATGAACGAATTCAGCGAAACCCTTTCGCAGTTAGAGGAGCTTGTTTGATAATTTGAAGACAGGTAAGACTATAAAATTCATTTTATGCGCGCTTTTCGCGGCGGTTATGACGCTTTTCGCCGGATGCGAAGCGCATATAGACGTATACGAGCAACAGGACGAAGACGCATGGTACTTCGCGGTGCAGATATCCGTTCCGGACGGAGTTGTAAAAACTCTTAACGCCGGCGCGGCGTATTCCGAAAAGTACGGAGAAAAGTGGACTTTGGAGCGTTGGCTTGCCGATTACTTCGAGGTGATATCCGATATAGGCGGGTTTACGTACGGAGCGGAAGAAGTGTGGCATGACGACGGCATGACGCAATACCGTTTTCCAGATATAATCGTTCCGAAGGCTGATTGCGGCGAATATATGGAGGAAGGGCTCGCTTTTAAGGGCGATACCGACGTGTCCACCAATCTTTTCATGCGCGTCGTAAGCGTTGTGCGCGACGACCGGTTCAACTTTTGGATAAACGAATTCGAGGATGCTTTGTCTCGTTATAACGCGGGCGAAAAACATCCGGGCGACAACCAGACTCTTATGGGCATAATACTGTTCGGCACCGAAGTAAACGGCGAGACCGAATTGCCGGGATTTTCCGACGCGTTTGCTTCGGCGGAAATGAACGATTACACAAAGGCTCTGCTTACCGACTTTTGGTACGCGTCTAAAAAAATGAACGTAGCGTGCGACGGCAAAGTCGAAGTAGTGTACGAAGACGGTACCCGCGACCGCCGCGGCAGATACTATGTCTTTCAGAAAACCGCCGGCGACGGCGAAACGTCGGTCAGATACGAGTATTTCCGCGCCGACCCGACCGGCTGGTATATTATCGCGCTTTTGTGCGGCGGCGCGGCAGTCGGTATCGCCGTGTGGACGGCAAACGCAATGAAGCGCAAGCGCGATCGGGCGCCGCGCCTTACCCCCAAAGACTATTATCCGTACGATCCGTTCGAGGATAACGACCATATCGATCCGTTTGCTTAAAGCCGCGCGTTGCCGCGAAAAAACCGGATATCCGCAAAATTCCGATACGGGAATAAATGATGAAATCATACAGTAAAAGAGAACATTTATGACAAACGAACAAATAAGAAACGTTGCGATAATCGCGCACGTAGACCATGGCAAGACCACGCTCGTGGATCAGATGTTAAAGCAAGGCGGAGCTTTCAGAAGCAATCAGGTGGTTGCCGAACGCGTAATGGACAGCAATGCTTTGGAGCGCGAGCGCGGCATAACCATACTTGCCAAGAACACGTCGGTAAAATACGGAAATTATAAGATTAACGTCGTTGACACTCCGGGGCATGCCGACTTCGGCGGGGAAGTGGAACGAATACTTAAAATGGTGAACGGCGTCGTGCTTTTGGTGGACGCGTACGAGGGCACTATGCCGCAAACGCGTTTCGTGCTTGGAAAAGCTCTCGAACTCGGACACAAAGTAGTTATAGTCGTAAACAAGATAGACCGTCCCGACCGCAGGATATCCGAGGTGTGCGACGAGGTGATAGAGCTTTTGATGGAGCTGAACGCCACCGATGAACAGCTCGACAGCCCGATAATATACTGCTCGGGTCGCAACGGCACCGCAAGTTCGGATCCCGATAAGCCGGGCGCCGACCTTATACCTCTGTTCGAGACGATAGTGCGCCATATACCCGCGCCCAGCGGCGATCCTGAAGCTCCCGTGCAGATGCTTGTGTCCGCTCTCGATTACAGCGAGTACGTGGGAGCGATAGGAATAGGCAGGATAGAGCGCGGCACGTTGCGCACGGGACAAAACGTCCTGCTTTCCAACTATCACAACGACCGCCCTCCTCTGCGCGCAAAAGTGACCAATATTTACCAGTTCGAGGGGCTTTCGCGCGTTGCCGCCGACGAAGCTACGGTGGGCGATATAGTGTGCGTGTCCGGTGTGGAAGGCGTGTCTATCGGAGACACTCTTTGCGATCCCGAGGACCCCACGCCGATAGAATTTCCCAAGATAAGCGAACCCAGCGTAGAGATGACTTTTTCGGTAAACGACAGCCCGTTCGCAGGTAAAGAGGGCAAGTTCGTAACGAGCCGTCATTTGCGCGCGCGTCTATATAAAGAAGCGGTGCGAGACGTCAGCATACGCGTATCCGATACCGACACCAGCGAGGCTTTCAGAGTGTGCGGCAGGGGCGAGATGCACTTGTCCATACTTATAGAAAACATGCGCCGCGAAGGATACGAATTTCAGGTGTCTATGCCGCGGGTGCTGTTTAAGGAAGAGAACGGCGTGGTGACAGAGCCCCTCGACCTTCTTATAGCCGACGTGCCGAGCGGAGCCGTGGGCGTGGTTATGGAGAAGATGGGCGTCCGCAAGGGCGAACTTAAAACCATGAACGCTATAGGCGACCGCATGAGACTGGAATTTTCGGTGCCCAGCCGAGGACTTTTCGGATACAAATCGGAGTTTTTGACCGATACAAAGGGCGAGGGCATACTTACGTCGGTATTTGATAAATATGACGTTTACCGCGGCGACATCGACCGCCGACCTTGCGGAAGTCTCATAGCTTTCGAGACCGGCGACGCGGTGCCTTACGGACTGTACAACGCGCAGGAGCGCGGCACGCTGTTTATCGGCGCCGGCACAAAGGTATACGAGGGCATGATAGTGGGCGAGAACCCCAAAGGAGACGACATTGCCGTCAACGTATGCAAACGTAAACAAATGACCAATATGCGCGCGTCGGGCAGCGACGAGGCTCTCAGACTAACTCCGCACAAGGTGATGAGCATGGAACAGGCTCTCGACTTTATTGCCGACGACGAGCTTTTGGAAGTGACTCCCGCAAATCTGCGCATACGCAAAAAGATATTGAATGCCGAACTGAGGGCAAAGGCGAAAGCCCACGCCGCCAAAAAGTAAACATATTTAACGCGTTTTACTGTTTTCGTCATCAAAATCACAAGGAGAAAGACCCGCATGCCGAAAAAATCCAACACGTACGCGAAGAGTTTCGACGTGGACCCGAATCATCCAAACTTAAAAGCCAGAGTGTTGCCGCACAACACCGAAGCCGAACAAGCGGTGCTCGGGTGTGTTTTGCTGGACGCCGACGCGCCGATACACATATTATCGGAACTTACGCCCGACGACTTTTACAGCAAAGCGCACGCTAATATTTTTGAGGCGATGACGCTTTTATCCCGACGCGACGAACCTGTGGACGTTGTGACGCTTATGCAGCAACTCGATACCATGGGTCTGCTTGAAAGCGTGGGCGGACTTACATATCTTACCGACCTTAGCAATACCGTGCCCGGCGCTTCCAATTATAAGCACTATGCGGGGCTTGTGAAAAAACTTTCGTCGTTGCGTAAACTTATCGCCGCGGCGCAAAAGATAACAGACGTCGCTTTTGTGGGAGACCCGAAAGACGACGCGCTGGCGTTTGCCGAGCGTGAAATATACGCTTTGGGCGAGGAAAACGACCGCAGCGCGCTACGCGAGATACAGCCCAGCATTGTCGAGGCGATATCGCGCATGGAGGAGATGTACCGCGACCCGACGTCCGGCAAGGGCATCCCCACCGGATTTAAGGGACTGGACGCGATACTGAACGGTTTTCAGGCGTCCGACCTTATACTTATCGCCGCCCGTCCGGGTCAGGGCAAGACCAGTATAGGAATGAATTTTATTTCGTATGCCGCCATGCACGCCAACCGCAAGACCGCGGCAGGCAAACCCGATCCGTTCAAGTGCGCGGTTTTCAATCTTGAAATGCCTGCGATACAGCTTGCAAAGCGTATGATATGCAGCGAAGCGCGCGTGGACATGAGCAAAGCCAATTCGGGACGGCTCAGCCCCGAGGACTGGAAGGCTATAGTCGCCGCCAAGGCAAGACTCGACAAAGCGCAGATCTATATAGACGATTCGTCGCTTACAACTCCTATAGAGATATTGTCGAAATGCCGCAGATTGAAGCGTGAAAAAGGACTCGATCTTGTAATGGTGGACTATCTGCAACTAATGACCAGCGGCGAAAGGGTGGAGAGCCGCCAACAGGAAGTCAGCACGATCACGCGTATGATGAAGATAGCCGCAAAAGAACTCAACGTGCCCATACTGCTTTTAAGCCAGATGTCCCGCGAAGTGGAAAAGCGTACCAATAAAAAACCGCAGATGTCTGACTTGCGCGAATCCGGCGCAATAGAGCAGGACGCCGATATCATAATGTTCATATATCGCGAATTCGATAAAGACGACGTATCCGTCGACGAAGAAAAGCGCAATAAGGTAGAGCTTATAATAGCCAAGCACCGAAACGGCGAGACCGGGTCGGTCGAACTTAAATGGGACGGTCCGTCGGTGCGTTTCCTCGATGTGGACCGCTCGCGCGCTACCGCGCAGCTCGAACGCAATATTCCGCCCGAAAGGGGAAGCGGCGACTTTGTCGGTTACGATGCGGCGCCTCCTCCCATGGAACCGGCGTTCCGCATAAGCGAAAAAACGGCGGAGGAGATACTCTCCGCGCCCGATTCCGCCGACGTCGAGGACATTTTTTAAGTAAGATATTTAATATAAGAGCGATACGGAAAAAGTCTGTGAAAAAATTCACTGACTTTTTTTGTTTAACGTGTATAAAGTGCGTAAACCGTGGCGATAATCAAAGCACAAATAAAAACAAACAAAAAGTTTTCGGAGGTAAAACAAAAATGAGAACGTATAAGAGTACACGTCCCTCGGCGGAAAAACGCCCCGGGCGCATAAGCCGTAAAAGCGCGCACGCCATAGCGATATGTGCGTCGGTAGCGGTAGTGGCGGTAGCGCTTGCGCTGTCGCTGACATTCGGTCTGCGCACCAAGACGCCCACAGACAACGATACCGACGTTGTCGTACCGCCCGTACAGATAACCTTTGTGGCTCCTTTGGGCGAATGCAAGATTACAAAGCCTGCGGCTCTCGATAAACTGGTGTACAACGAGACGCTCAAACAATGGCGTAGTCACAACGGTATAGACTTCGAGGCAAAAGCGGGAAGCGAGGTAATGTCCATTGCCGACGGTACCGTAAAATCGGTGGAAAACACCATACTCGAAGGCGTTGTGGTAACTATCGAGCATGCCGGCGGATACACTTCCATTTATAAAGGGCTCGAATCCGCGTCGGTTGCCGAGAACGACAAAGTGACGGGCGGCGCCAAAATCGGTAGCGTGGGAACCATGTCGTGCGAACAGCACCTCGGCGCGCACCTGCATCTCGAAATGAAGAAAGACGGCAAACTCGTCAACGCGGCGGAATATATCGATGTGGAGAACAACAAGTAAATCGTATGAAAAGATCCCCCTTTGAGGGGATTTTTTTATGCCGCGAAAATACGGCGCGAATTAAGTTTGCGTAAAAAAAATGTAAGTTTACGTAAGTCGAGGCATGAATTTTTCAAAACCCTATTGACAGCGTCGTATTATCATTATATAATTGCGTTAACAAAAAAAGGCAATGGGTTCGCCGCGAAAAGGACGCGTCCTTTTCATCTTTCTATCCGACACGATAAAAAGATATATAAAAAATCTTGGAAAATGATTCGAAACGCTTTGTGAAAATACTCTGATAAGCCGGATTTTACACGGTAATTGCGCTGTCGGAAACGCCCGAAAAGGGGAAAAGGGCGCTTCGTCGGTGAAATTATATAAAACATATTTGTAAGGAGGCAAAATGAACAACTTTTTGAAAGTAGGCAAAAAGCTTATGCCGCTGTGGCGCGGACTTACGGCAGTGTTTGCTACGTTATTAGCGTTCTTTATTATTGGTTCCGAAGTAGCAAATACTTATCGAAGCCAAATAGACGCGGCGTTGGGAACGCATAGCTTTGAGATCAACCGTGATGAGGGTGCAACAAAATATAAAAGCGATTATGAAACGGCGGATGATTTTATTGCTGCCATAAAAGCAAATGCTGTACGCCAAGGTGAAGAGGGTACTGTTATCATGAAAAACGATAACAATGCGCTTCCACTGCCTTCTCCTGCATCGACAAAGCTTGCTTTATTCGGCGGCGCGGCGTACATCCCGTATCAAGGTGTAGGTGCGGCAGGTGGCTTGGTTGCAAGCAGTCAGTACGACGGCGTGGATTTGGTTAAAGCTCTTGAAACTGCAGGATATTCTATAAACACTGTGCTTAAAGAAGCGCATAATACAATTCTTGCAATTCAAGAAGGTAGAAATTATCCTTATCGCATAAATACAAGTATAGGTGATATGACGAACTATCAAATAAGAGAAGTTCGTCCCGATATTTATGAAAGTAAAGGCGGTGCTCCTGCGGATTGGAAATCTCAAATTCCCTCTGATTCGATTGGTATATGTGTATTTCAACGTCCCGGCGGTGAAAACAATACGTTTGCACCGGGAACGGCGGTAAATATGGCTGGCAATCCTACAGGAAAAGATCCGTTTGCACTTTCCGAAGACGAACTCGCGGTAGTGGACGTTGCAAAGGAAACATGCAGTAAAGTTATAGTGCTTGTTAACTCGGCGGGTACTTTGGAACTCGGAGAAATTGCAAAAGGCGGCGCACACGAAGTCGACGCTATTGCATACATCGGAGTACCTAACGTTCATCAATTTACAGGTATAGTCAATGTGCTTACCGGCAAGGTAAATGCTACGGGTGCTCTTCCCGATACTTATGTTTACGACAATACATCTGCTCCTGCCGTTATGAATTTCGGCGGAGGATACTTTAACGATTATACTGCTGCATCGGTAGCGGAATACGGTGAGGACCCTCGTTTCCCCGGGCAGGACCTTACTAATGAGCGTCAAGTCAGTTCGTTTGGAAGAAACTTTAACATGTATAGCGGAGGATATTTTATTGTTGAAGCCGAGGGTATTTATGTCGGCTATAAATACTATGAGACCCGCTATTATGATAGTATTGTAAATGCCGATTCCTCTAAAGCAAAATCCGCAACAGGTGCAACACAAGGTAATGAATGGGATTACAAAAATGAAGTAGTATATTCGTTTGGGCACAGCTTATCGTATCTTAATTATGAGCAAAGTCTTTATAGCATAAATGTTGATAAATCCCCTGAAGGCAACATTAGGGCTTTGGTTGATGTGAAAAACAACAGTAATAAAGACGGCATGTTTTTGGCTCAACTTTACGTTCAGCAACCTTATACTCAGTATGATAAAGATAATCTTGTTGAAAAATCGGCTGTAATGTTCCTTAATTCTAAAAAAGTACAGGTAAAAGCCGGTCAAACCGAAAGAGTGGAAATAACTATTCCAACAAAATATCTTGCATCGTATGATTATAAAAAAGCAAAAACTTACATTCTCGACGATGGAGATTACTACTTTACTGCGGCTGCAGGCGCACATGAAGCTGTAAACAACATTCTTGCTGCGCAAGGTTATAAGACTTCCGACGGTATGGATTCGGCAGGTAAATCAAATGCGACACGCGTTTGGAACAATCCTGCATTCGATAGCGCAACTTATGCTATAGATAACGGTAATGTTGTTAAAAATGTTGCCGACAATGCCGATCTTAACTATTGGTTGCCGAATGCAGTAACTTATTTAAGTCGTAATGATTGGGAAGCAACATATCCCATAGACTACAATGAAAAAGCCGACGGATTTAACTTAAAAGACAGCGCTCGTTTTGATGAGTGGGTAAAAGAAATTCGCGGCATGCAATACACAATAAACAATAACGGAGAAGAAGCAAAAAACGTTAACGGTGAAGATAACGGAACAAAATTTAATGCCGAGCAGATAGGATATGAACAGATTGTAAATATAGAAGACCCTTATTGGCAGAATCTTGTGGATAATATCACTGTAGATAATGCAATCGGTGCTATAATACATGGCGGTAGCAGAACCGATGTTCTTAAAAATATAGATAATCCTATCGTTATTCAGCGTGAAGGACCTAACGGACTTAATGGTGCGGATTGTACCGTAAAAGATTCGGAAGGACGCGATAATTATGTGAATCTTGCTTCCATGACTCTTTTGGGCTCGTCTTTTAATCCGGAACTGGCTTGGGATTGGGGCGTGCTTCAAGGAGAATCCGGATTGTGGACCGATAACTTTACCGATTGGGGCGTTGGTCTTACTCAGCGTCGTACTCCTTATAATGCACGTAATTTGGAATATGTATCGGAAGATCCGATGCTTACAAACCGTATAGGTTACGGCGTTGTTGGCGGAGCTTTGGTTAAAGGATTTATTGTAGGCCCTAAACATATGGGATTTAATGACCAAGAACATACACGTAGCGGAATATCGGCATATATGACCGAACAAAAAATGCGCGAGACCGATTTGCGAGGATTCCAAGGCGCTCTTGATGACGCTAACGGTCTTGCAGTTATGGTAGCTTTCAACCGTATAGGCGCGACAAACGCTTCTCATCATGTCGGTATGCTCAAAAACATATTGCGTGAGGAATGGGGATTTAAAGGTATTGTTTCTACCGATATGGCTACTAATAATAAGTACTTTATTGCCGAAAGCATGATAATGGCAACAGTTACTCAGGTTGCCGATTTCCAAGGCGATAACAGTACTATCGGTAACGGAGAACGAAACGATGCAAATTGGCCGTACATTTCGCTTGCAAGTGTCAAAAACGATACCACGCTTGTAAATCAAGCTCGTGAGAATCTTAAATATCAGTTTTATGCATTTGCTAATAGCGCGGTAGTTAATATTTCGACTATAAGAGTGATTCCTTGGTGGGAAACGGCTATAAATTCGCTAATAATAGTCGGTGCTGTTCTAACTGCAATCATGGGGGCTGTTTGGCTTGCATTCAGTGTGATACCTGCAAAAAAGGAGGAAGCATAATATGGAATTTATCAAAAAGCAATCCGTAAGTACTTGGATTACTTTGGGAGCGCTTATTATGGCTCTTATCGGAGCAATTCTTTATGGTGTTAATGTTGGCGCTGTGGGATATTACCATGATGTAACAATAGGTATTCTTGTTGTTATGACAATATTGGTAATGATTATGCTTGCTGCATTGTTAGTGCTTGCGCAATTTGAATTTGACTGTATCTTGGGTAAGATAGTAAATATCGTTACAGACGTATTCAAAATCCTCATTCCTATATTTTTGGGCATCTGCTTGGTAAATTTTATAATTACTAGAGTTGAGGGATTTGGATTTATACTGTTCAGCGATGAAAGTGTTAGACTCACAATGCAAACGCCCGAAAATATGGCTTCCGTTTATACGGCGATATCCGGTTTTGTGTTCTACGGAATAGCAATGGTCGCCGCAATGGTGGCGGCGTTCTTCGGACTACGCAAAAAAGAAGCGTAACGGTATAATTCGGCTGATAAGATAAAGGCGCGAACGGCGGAAATAACGCGCCGTTTGCGCCTTTGTTACAGTCGGAATACACCTCAAAAGTATTTTACGTCGTAAAACGGTCAGTTTACGCAAAGATATTGAAATAGTAAAACCGCCATGATAAAATATTTGTATAATGATACGTAAACTGTAAGAAGGCAAAAATTATATTCGACGAGGATACGGGAAAATGAAAATAACCAAAATGCTTTGCGAAAATCTCGAACACGGGTGCGTAACGGATAATCCGCAGCCGCGGTTTTCGTTTGTTTTCGAGAGCGACAAACAAAACGTAAAATTGTGGAAGGCGCATTTTTCTTTGGAAAACTGGTCGCGCGATACCGACGAGCAAGTGCTTGTTCCGTACGCAGGCGCGCGTCTTACGCCGTTTCGTAAATATACCGCAACCGTGCGCGCCACCGACAGTACCGGCGAGACCGATACCGCGTCGTGCGAGTTTTATACCGGAAGAATGGGAACTCCTTGGGCGGCGGAGTGGATAACCGACGGCGAATATAAGTTTACCGAAAAGCACGTGTCGCCCGCGCCCATGGTATTTCGTAAAAATATAAGGTTAAAAAAGGAGATAGACTCCGCTTTTATTTACAGTACCGCTCTCGGAATTTACGAAATAGATATAAACGGTCACAAAGTGGGCTCGGACTATTTCGCGCCGGGTTTTACATCGTATAAAAATACTTTGCAATACCAGACATACGACGTTTCCGACGTGCTTTGCGGCGACGACGATATCGTCGTTACGGTGGCAGGCGGCTGGGCGGTCGGTTCTTTTATATTCACGCGCCGCAATCGCATCACTGCGCCGCGGCAGGCGTTTATCATGGAGTTGCGGATAAAGTATATCGACGGCTCGGAAGAAGTCATCGGCACGGACGAAAGCTGGCTTGTCAGCCGTAACGGCAATTATCGCGCGGCGGACTTTTACGACGGAGAGACTTACGACGCCACCGTGGTTATCGACGACGCGATATGGCGAAAAGCCTCCGTGGAAAAAATAAAGATAAAGCCCTCTATCGTGGCGCAACTCGGCGTTCCGGTGCGCCGTCATGAAAAGATGGAGCCGGTATCGGCGCAAATACGTTCCGACGGAGAGATAATATACGATTTCGGACAAAATTTCGCGGGAGTGGTATCGGCGGAGATAAAGGGCAAAAAAGGACAGACGGTGGTATTCCGCCATGCCGAAGTTCTTACGCCCGACGGCGGATTGTGCGTTGAGCCGCTTCGTTCGGCAAAGGCGACCGCGACGTATATTTGCCGCGACGGAATGCAGAATTATTCGCCGCGTCTCACATATATGGGATTTAGGTACGTTGCGGTAAGCGGCATAGACAAGGAAGATATTTCTTTATGCGCTTACGCGCTGTATTCGGATATCGACGTCTCGGGCAGTTTCGAGTGCTCGGACGAAATGCTCAACAAATTGCAGTCCAATATAGTTTGGAGCGCAAAGTCAAATTTTGTGGATATTCCCACCGATTGCCCCCAGCGCGACGAACGTATGGGGTGGACGGGGGATATCGCGCTGTTTGCCCGCACTGCAAGTTATAACTTCGATACTTCGCGTTTTTACGACAAATGGCTGGGAGATCTGCGCAGCGAGCAGTTGCGGAGCGGAGGAGTGCCGAATACGATACCTTCGCAAGGTTACGGATTTCCCACTACTATGCCGAAAATGGCTGTCGACTTTTGGGGTGACGCGTGTGTGCTGGTGCCGTGGGCGGAATATCTCGCGCGCGGCGACGAGGATATACTGGTGCGCTCGTATGTAAGCATGCGCAATTATGTCGAAGCGTGCAAGTTCTGGGCCAATTTTTGCAGCATAGGCAAAAAAAGATATATCTGGCACACCTTTTCCATGTTCCACTTCGGCGATTGGGTTGCGCCCGACGCTCCGAAGATGAGCGACTGGCAAAAACGCAGCAAGTGGACGGCGACCGCAAGTCTATACAATACCGCAAATATCCTTGCAAACGTTGCGGAGACGATAGGAATAAGCAAAGACGCGGCAAGATACCGTTCGCTGGCGAAAAAAGTCGCCGCCGCGTATGTCAAAGTGTTTACCGACGGAAAAGGCAAACTTAAAAAGGAATTCCAGACCGGATACGTACTGCCGCTTTATTTCGGCATGTTCCCGCCGGAGCAGAGACAGGCTGCGGCGGATAATCTTGCGGAGCTTGTGCGCCGCAACGATTATAAAATAGGGACCGGTTTTCCCGGTACTCCGTATATACTGTTCGCGCTCGCCGATAACGGACACGCGGACGAGGCGTACAAAATGCTGCTCAATACCGAGTGCCCTTCGTGGCTGTACGCAGTCAAAGCTGGGGGCACCACCGTTTGGGAGCGATGGGACGGCATAACGCCCGACGGCAGAGTCAACATCGCAAAAGACGGCACGGGCGGCATGTTGTCTTTTAACCATTACGCTTTCGGCTCGGTGGGCGATTTTATGTACCGCAGGATACTCGGCATGGAGCCTTTGGCGGGAGGATACCGTAAGTACCGCGTCCGCCCGGTATTGGGCGGCGGCATAACGTATGCGCGCGGCAACGTGAAAACGCCGTTCGGAAAAGCGTCGACGTACTGGCGTATAGACAACGGCAAATTCCGTCTCGAGATAGTTGTCCCGGCTTGTTGCGAATGCGTTGTCGAGCTTCCCGACGGGACCGTCGCAACTTCGGGGAGCGGAAAATACGAATTCGAATGCGATATTTAGCTCAGACAAAAAACAGGTAAAGGAAACGGAGAAATGGAAAAAGCAAAAAAAAGTCTGTTTGAAAAACCGCTGTTATCTACAAAAATAAAGTCGGCTAACGTAAAGTTGCGCGAGATGTTGTTCGGCTATTTTCTCGGTCCGTTCGGCGCGCTGCTGGCAAGCGGGATATTTACCAGTTTTCTCAACCGTTACTGGACGGACGTTCTGTTTGCAAACTATCGGGTGCAAACCGGCATAGATTCAAACGGAGAGCCGGTTATGGCATTGCCCGACGGCCCTATAAAGACGTTTTTGACGTTGTTGCCGCTACTTAGCGCGATACTGATAGTTGCGGGCAATCTTGTGGTGGGGCAGCTTATCGAGCGCACAAAGAGCAAAGCGGGCAAAGCCCGCCCTTGGATACTGTTGAGTTCGGTATTGCTGGCGGTCGCCTGCGTCGGAATGTTTATAATACCAATGGGCGACGGCGAGTCCGCTCCGGTGCTTACAATGGCACTTACGGCGGTGGCGTACAATCTTTATTACTCGATAGCGTATCCAATGTACAATACCGCCAACAGTACTCTTGTTCCGCTTTCCACCCGAAACGGAAACCAGAGAGGATTGCTCGCATCGTTTTCAAACTTTGCCGGTATTGCTGTCATGGGTGCGGGCGGAATGGTGTTTCCCATGATAATAGCCTGGTTTATGGGCGGGTGGGACGATCCCAGCAAAACCGCCTGGACGGTGGCTTTTATCGCCATAGGCATCGCGACTTTTCTTTTTACGGTGCTTCAATATTACTTTACCCGCGAGCGCGTGACGGATGAGACCATGTCGGTGCCTTCCGAATCCAAGAATAAGATATCGATAGGCAAACAGCTCAAAGGAGTGGCTACAAGCAAGTTCTGGTGGTTTGTGATAATATTTTATCTGTTGTTCAACACCAGCGGAATGTTCAAGAATCTTTCCATAACGTATTTTTGCACAGACCGTTTTGCAGGTACGGCGATAGGCGGAGCCGACGGCAGCGGTGCCATGGCTATAATAAATATACTCGGCGCGGTGCCTATGGCGGCGGCAATGGCTTTTATCTGGCCGCTGTCGGCAAAGTTCGGCAAACGCATAGTCGTATTTGCGGGTTGCCTTGTCGCCGTGGCGGGCGGTCTTATAGCGGGATTCTTTCCGGACAATTTCTATTTGGTAGCGGTGGGCGTCGCGCTTAAAAGTTTCGGTTCGGCTCCCGCGTGCTACATGATACTCGCCATGATAGCCGACGTGCTCGACCACATAGAAGCGAAGCGCGGTTACCGTTGCGACGGACTCACCATGAGTATTTACAGTTCGCTGATGGCGGCGGCAACGCCTCTTGCAACGGGTATCTTCAACGCGATATCCGCCGGCGGCACAAAAACCGCCGCGGTCACTATAAGTTATATTTGGATAGAGACGATAGCGTACGCCGCATGCGCGGTGATAATGATATTCTTCGGCGTGGAAAAATTCCTCAAAGAAGATAAAGAAATAATACGCGCCCGTCAAAAAGCCGAAACTCTGGCGGCCGGGCTTGAATGGATCGAGCCGGAAGAAAGACTGCGCCGCGAGCAGGAAGAAGCCGACAGGATTGCCGACGAGGCGCGAAAAGCCGAACTTAAAATTAAGTGCGGAAAAAAGGGACTCGACTTCGAGAGGGAAGAAGCCGAGTATCAAAAGGCTCTGGCGGCGAAAAGAGCGGCGGCCGAGGAAAAAAGAGCCGCCGCGGAAGCAAAGAAAAACAGAAGGAAAGACGACAAATAATTTTTTAGACAAACAGCGGAGGAGCGTGGGGCGTGCAAAAATTCGATTTCGGGATCGGATGGAGTTATCGCAGGATGAAAAACGACGAGGAATTCGTGTCCGTCGATATTCCGCATGACGCGATGATATCCGAAGTCCGCTCGGCGGAGAGCGACGGCGGCACCAATACCGGTTGGTTCGCCGGTTACGACTACGAATACGTAAAAACTTTTTTCGTGCCCGATGACTATGCCGGTAAAACCGTTATCATAGAGTTCGAGGGAGTGTACCATAACGCCAAAGTTTATATAAACGGCGAAAAGGCGGCGAACCGTCCGTACGGATACACGAACTTTTACGTGCCCGCAAACGGTTTTTTGCGGTACGGCGGGGACAACGAGATAAAAGTGATAGCGCGCAATTCCGACCAGCCCAACAGCCGATGGTATTCAGGCGCGGGCATTTACCGTCCGGTAAATATGTACGTTGCCGGCGACAGGCATATTGCGCTAAACGGCGTGAAGGTGCGCACTCTGTCTATAGAGCCCGCCGTGGTGGAAGTAAAAGTTAAGACCGTAGGCGAAGGCGACGTTGCTGTCGAGCTTTTGCGCGGCGACGTCTCCGTCGCCGCCGATACGCATAGGAGCGACGGAGAAACGACGTTTACGTTTACTGTGGAAAACGCCGATCTGTGGTCGCCCGAAAGCCCCGCGCTTTACGTATGCCGCGTACGATTCGAAGGCGACGCCGTTGAAGAAAATTTCGGTATACGCACTATATCGTGCACGCCGGAAAACGGATTTACCATAAACGGAAAACGCGTAGTGATACGCGGCGCGTGTATACACCACGACAACGGCATATTGGGCGCAAGGTGCTATGCGGAAGCGGAATGGCGCAAGATAAAGCTTATGAAGGACAACGGCTATAATGCGGTGCGCAGCGCCCACAATCCGTGCTCTAAGGCAATGCTCGACGCGTGCGACGCGTTGGGCGTAATGATGATGGACGAATATACCGATATGTGGTATATACACAAGACCATGCACGACTACGCTCATTACGTTACCGACTGGTACGAGCAGGATATTACCGACATGATAGAAAAAGACTACAATCATCCGTCGGTGATAATGTATTCGCTCGGCAACGAAGTCGCCGAGACCGCGCATAAAAAGGGGATAGAGTTTTTCAAACAGATGAAAGCCGTGTGCAAGTCTTTAGACTCCGAGCGTCCGGTCACCACCGGCGTGAATATATTTTTCAATCTTCTCCACTCGTTGGGATTCGGAGTATACAGCGACAAAAAAGCCAAGGAAAATCCGCAGAAAAAAGTAGGCAGCGAATTTTTCAACAATCTTGCGGGCCTTTTGGGCGACGGTTTTATGAAACGCATGGCGACGCTACACGCGTGCGACGTAAAAACGCGCGGGTGCTACGCGGCGATGGACGTCGCCGGATACAACTACGGCATACTGCGCTACAAACGCGACGTAAAAAAATATCCGGATCGCGTGATTCTCGGTAGCGAAACGTTTTGCTCCGACGCGTACAGATTTTGGGAGTTCGCAAAAAAGGAGTCCGCCGTGATAGGCGACTTTGTATGGGCGGGCATGGACTATCTCGGAGAGGTGGGCGTGGGCAGTTGGGAGTACCGCGAATATGCGCCGGACTTCCGCCACGGCCCCGGATGGATAACCGCCGGAAGCGGCAGAGTGGACCTTATAGGCAATCCGCTGGGCGAGGCTTTGTACACAAAAGTTGCTTTCGAGTTGGAAGATAAACCGCAGATAGCCGTAGTTCCGGTAAGCCATACCGATGAAAAACATTCGCCGTCGGCATGGAAATTTTCCAACGCTTTGCCGTCGTGGAGCTGGAACGGGCTCGACGGCAAAAAGGCGCGTGTGGAGGTGTATTCGCGCGCGCCGGTAGTGGAGTTGTACGTCAACGGTAAGAGGGTGGGCAAAAAGAAATTCGGAAAAAACTGCCGTTTCGATTTTAAGACGAAATATTACGGCGGAGAAGTGACGGCGATTAATAAAGACCGCAAAGGCAATGAACTCTGCCGCAATACGCTCGTAACGGCAGGCGACGAGACCCGTCTTACGGTGGCACCGGAAAAGTCGGAAGTCGCTTACGGCGAAGTGTGCTTTGTGCGACTGCGTTACACCGACGTCAACGGCACTGTAAAACCGCTGTGCCGCGGAATAGTCAAAGTTGAAGTCGACGGAGGCGAACTGCTTGCGCTCGGCAATGCCTGCCCTTATAATTCCGCGGGGTATTGCGGAACTGCCACCGACACGTATTACGGGGAGGCTATGGCAGTTGTGCGCGCAACCGACGGAGAGGTCACTGTTTCGGCGTCCGACGGCGCTCTTGCGGGCGAGGCTAAAATTGCGGTCAAAGAGTAAGCACGTATAAAAATCACAGTCCGAAAACGGCTGTATGCCGCCTAATAAAAAAAGACTTTCGGAGATATGAGCCGAAAGCCTTTTTGCTATTGAGTTGTGTGAGGCGGTTTTAATATTTATATTGTAATGTCGGTTCTTCGAATATGCGGTTTATAACTGTTTTGGTGTGCAAGTTTTCAAAGGTGGACGGATAAATAGGGCGGTCGAGATAATTGTTGTTGTAGCTGATTATGAAGGATTCGTTTTGCAAAGAATAACCATTTCCTTTTTCCAACCACACATCGCGTGTGTAAATCGAAGCTACGACTTCTTCCGATACGTACTCGTCGAGGAATTTCTCGTCCGAAAGCCAGTAATGGGTTATTTGCAATTCGAATCGGTCGGTGGAGTTTGCTCCCGTAAAATCGCCTGTCGGCGTGACGGAAATCGTAAGTTTAAGTTGAGGCAGTCCGTCGACCTCTTCGTACGGCTCTGCCGACGTGGATACGGTAAACAACTCGGAGTAATCTTTTATCTGCCAGGTCGGAACATTGGCGGGCACAATAATGCTGTCCACCCAATCGGCATAAAAAGTCGTATCTTTTTTAATGGGAACTCCGTATGCCGACTGCGTGCATTTTTCGTCTAAAAACCAACCGTTGAAAAACCGATTTTCACGTGTCGGATCCGGAAACAACATCGATCCCGATTTATACGTCGCCGCGCCGCTGTAAGGCAGTTCTATCCGTTCGGCGGGTTCGCCGTTGCGTTTTTCAAGCGTGATTACTGGATTGCTACCGCACCCCGTAAATATTGCCGCTGCAAATAAAACGGCAAGAGCGCAACATAATATCGGTCTCATTTTTTTAACAAACATAATTTCTCCTTATTAAAATATATGTTATTATCGTTTGTTTTTTATATAAGAACCGTTACCGGAGTATTTTATTTACCGCGCCTATCAAGGCTTTTATAGATGCCGACATTATGTCGGTGTCTATACCCGCGCCGAAACTTGTTTTTCCGTCTGCTTTGCCGACTATGCCCACGTATGCGCAGGCTCGCGAATCCGACCCGCGGTCCAGCGCGTGCTCGGTGTACGAGGTTATTGCAAAATCCGCGTTAAACGCCTTTTTAAGAGCGTCCGCCGCGGCGTCGAGTTGTCCGTTGCCCTCGCCGGAAAGCGAAGTTTTTTTACCTTTATGGAGTATCGACATGCTGACGCATATTTTACCGTCGCGTTTGAAAAACGAATGTTCGGTAAGCTCGACGGGGGAAACGACGTTTACGTATTCGCGTACGAACACGTCGCGCACTTCGTCCGAAGTAAGTTCGCGGTGAAGTTTGTCGGACGCGCTCTTTACGGTGTATCCCACGTGTTCGCGCATTTTTGACGGCAGTACGTATCCGTACCGGTGTTCGAGTATATAGCCAATTCCGCCTTTGCCGCTTTGGGAGTTTATGCGTATCACGTCGCCGTCGTAGTTGCGCCCTACGTCTGCGGGATCTACGGGAAGATACGGCACGCTCCATGCGCCGCCGTTTTCGGCGCGGTACAAAAGTCCCTTGGCTATCGCGTCCTGATGCGAGCCGGAAAAAGCGGTAAATACCAGCGCGCCCGAGTAAGGCTGTCGGGGATTTACCTGCATACCGCTCAATCGCTCGTAAGCGTCGGTAAGTTCGGGCAGTATGGAAAAATCGAGTGCGGGGTCTACTCCGTGCATTACCATGTTCATGCCGAGCGTGATTATATCCACATTTCCCGTGCGCTCGCCGTTTCCGAAGAGCGTGCCCTCCACGCGTTCGCCGCCTGCCAAAAGTCCGAGTTCGGCGTCGGCTATGCCTGTTCCGCGGTCGTTGTGAGGATGCAGGGATATTATGACGCTGTCGCGGTAAGATATGTTTTTTGCAATATATTCCACTTGCGACGCGTAAACGTGCGGCATGCTCATTTCCACCGTTACCGGCAGATTTATAATTACCTTTTTATCCGGCGAGGGGCGGAAAACGTCCAAAACGGCATTGCACACGTCAAGCGCGTATTCAGGCTCGGTGCCGGTAAAGCTCTCGGGGGAATATTCGAATAAAAAGTTACCGTCGGTCTCGTCTGCGAGTTTTTTGAGGAGCGACGCCCCGTCTACGGCTATGCGCTTTATTTCATCTTTGTTTTTGCGGAATACCTGTTCGCGCTGGGCCACGCTTGTCGAATTGTACAAGTGTACGATTGCGCGTTTTGCGCCTTTTACGGCTTCGAACGTTTTCTTTATTATGTGTTCGCGCGCTTGCGTCAGTACCTGTATGGTAAGGGCGTCGGGTATGTGGGGGCCTTCTATAAGTTTTCGGCAGAATTCGTATTCGGTATCGCTTGCGGCGGGGAAGCCCACTTCTATCTCTTTGAAACGCGCGCGCACGAGATATTTGAAGAATTCGAGCTTTTCGTCAAGGCTCATCGGGTTTATTAAAGCCTGGTTCCCGTCGCGCAAATCAACGCTGCACCACGCGGGAGCGCTTTCTATATATTCGCGCGCCGCCCAGTCTACGCACGGTTGCGGAGGCATGTAATATCCGCGTTTGTACTTTGTGATATCCATATAAATACCTCCCGTGACTTGCGTCTTATAAGTATGGAAATTTTATCACCGACCCGCAATATTGTCAAGCGAAAGCATGCGTATTTAATTGCCAAGGCGCACGCGTTGTGTTATACTTCATGTATCGATAAAACTCAAAAGAGGACCTTGTATGGAGAAACAAACGGTGCTTGTGCTCGACTTCGGCGGGCAGTACAACCAACTCATAGCGCGCAGAGTCAGAGAACATAACGTATACTGCGAGGTCAAGTCTTACAAAACGCCGATAGACGAAATCCGCGCGATAAAACCAAAGGGCATAATATTTACCGGAGGGCCGAAGTCGGTCTATCTTGCCGATTCTCCGCGTATGGATAAAGAAATTTTTTCGTTAGGAGTGCCCATTCTCGGAATTTGCTACGGCGCGCAGTTCATGGTGTACGGTTTGGGAGGAGAAATAGGCGCGGCGAGCGACGACGCGGCGGCGGAATTCGGCAGGACCGATTGCGAAATGAAGACCGATTCTCCGCTTTTTAAGGGTTTGAAAAAAAAGTCGGTGGTCTGGATGAGCCACAACGATTATATAAAGAAATTGCCGGCAGGTTTCCGTTCCGTCGCGCATAGCGACAAATGTCCTTACGGCGCCATAGAAAATGCCGATAAAAAGTTTTACGGCACGCAGTTCCATCCCGAAGTAAACCATACCGAGCAGGGATTCGATATGCTCGGGAATTTCCTTAAAAACGTGTGCGGCTGCGTCGGCGACTGGACGATGGAAAATTACGCCGCTACCGCAACGCGCGAATTGAAAGAAAAGATAGGCGACGGCAAAGCGTTGCTCGCTCTTTCCGGCGGCGTCGACAGTTCGGTGGCATGCAAACTGCTTGCAAACGCGATAGGGGGACAGCTTACTTGTATTTTCGTGGACCACGGTCTTATGCGTAAAAACGAGGGCGACGAAGTGGAGGCCGCGTTTGCGGACAGCGGGGTCAATTTCGTGCGAGTAAACGCCGGTAAGCGGTTTCTCGGTAAACTTGCGGGGGTTGCCGACCCTGAGCGCAAGCGCAAGATCATCGGAGAGGAGTTTATACGCGTATTCGAGGAAGAAGCGAAAAAAATCGGTAAAGTGGACTATCTGGTGCAGGGAACTATATATCCCGACGTGATAGAAAGCGGGCTCGGCGACGCGGCGGTGATAAAATCACACCACAACGTGGGCGGACTACCCGGCTATGTGGACTTTAAGGAAATAATAGAGCCTTTGCGGCTTTTATTCAAGGACGAAGTGCGCGCTCTCGGAACGGCTCTCGGGCTTTCCGACAATCTTGTGTGGCGTCAGCCGTTCCCCGGCCCCGGGCTTGCTATAAGGATAATAGGCGATATCACTCCGGAAAAAGTCGCTATATTGCAGGACGCCGACGCGATATTCCGCGAGGAGATTGCCGCGGCTAAACTTGACCGCAGTATAAACCAGTATTTTGCAGTGCTTACCGATATGCGCTCGGTGGGAGTGATGGGCGACGAACGCACTTACGATTATACGCTTGCTCTCAGAGGCGTCTCCACTACCGATTTTATGACGGCGGATTTTTCGCGCATACCTTACGACGTGCTGGAAAAAATCTCGACGCGCATAGTAAACGAGGTAAAACATATAAACCGCATAGTTTACGATATCACGAGCAAGCCTCCCGCAACCATAGAGTGGGAGTAAGCGTTTATGATTCCGCGCATAGCCGCGGCGCTCGTGTATATTGCGAGTTTATTCTGTGAATCCGTAACTAAGTATTTTAATGTTTTATAATCAAGATACTTTGTTGCGTAAATTGCGCAGTTGTGTAATTGCGGACCGTCTTATTTGACAGTCCGCTTTTGTTTTTCATACACTTGACTTATAGATAATGCGGACATATTCGGGAGAGCGTATGAAAAAATTCGTAACGGTTTTATTGACGGTAATAATGTGCTTAGCGCTTTTTGCATGCGGAAATGCGGATATTCCTTCCGGCGACGTTGTCCCGGACGGCGAAATCGAACGACCGGGCGACGGCGGAACTTCCGGCGAAGATAACGATGCCGATAAAGAGCCGGACGGAGACAATGATCCCGACGACAACAAAGACCCGGAGGAAGATAAGGAGCAGGACGGCGATAAGGACTCCGATGGAGACAAAGATCCAGGCGGAGACAAAGAGCCGGATGACGGTGACGATACGCCGGAAGAAAAGTATGCAAAGGTGGTGATAATGTCCGGACAGTCGAATATGCTCGGATGTACGTACTTCCAACATCTTTCGGCGCAAAACGTCGGAGCGGAGCGCTACGGGCGCGTTTCGGGCGAATTCGGTAGCGTAAAGATACTGAACGATAAAGAGGCGAAGTCGATTGACGATTTTGTGCCGGTAAAAGCGGGTCAGGGCAACGTGCCGAGAGATAAGCGCTTGTGCTTCGGACCGGAGCTTGGAATGGCGGAAATATTGTCGCAAAAGTATCCGGACGAGACGGTGTATTTAATAAAAGTCGCTTACGGCGGGACTTCGCTTTACGAGAGCTGGCGCACAAAGTCGCGTCCGGGCGGCGAGGCGTACTGTTCGTTTTTGTTGCGCACTTACGCGCAAAGCGGAATAAAGGTGTTGTCGGACGTCGGACTCAACCCGAAAGTAGTCGGATTCTGCTGGATGCAGGGAGAGGCGGATTGCGAATGGTCGCGCGAGGCGGAAAGCAAAGCGTATTTGAGCAATCTTACGACGTTTGTTACCGATATGCGCAGTGAGTTTAACGGGTATGCGCTTGACGGTAAAACAATGAACTTTATAGACGCTTACATAAGCGACAGCCCGAGTTGGACCTTTTACAAAAACGTCAATAATGCCAAGCGCGAGTTTTCAAACAAAGACACGCACAACTATTTATTGGATACTCTTGCGCCGGATTTGGCGGAAAAAGGAGTTGCCGGGCTTATATATTCGCGAGAGGAAGGCGACCCTCTGCATTACGATTCGGTAAGCATGTTAAAACTGGGAAATATGTTCGCCGACGCGATAACATATATTTGCGGTTGAAAAATAAGAAACAAAATAAAAGAACGCGACCTTACTCCGGCCGCGTTTTTCTATTTTATATTGAAAAGTTCGTTTGCGTCGATATCGTACAACTCGCAAAGAAACAGTATCTGGTCGTAGTTCAACTCGAATATCCCGCGTTCGAATCTACTGTACTGTTGTTGCGTCATGTGTAACAGTGCGGCTACTTCTTTTTGCGTCATGCCTTTATCTTTACGCGCTTGTTTCAAATTGTTCCCGATTTTTTGCGCACTGCTCATGCGGTTTTACCCCTTGAAGCGTTTGGGTACGATTATTTTTGTACTGTCGCCGTCGAAGTCGTAACGGTCGAATTCGAGGGTGTCGCTTTCGGCTTCGGCTATCGTTTCGTTGTCGAAAAGCCGCAAAAAGTTATCCGCTTTGTCTATGTCGTAGTCGGTGTGCCTGGTCTTGAAGTGCATGGGTATAACAACGTCGGGCATGATATGGTCGACGTATTCTTTTGCCTGTTCGGCGTCTATTGTGTAGTTTCCTCCCACGGGCAAAAGCAGTATGTTTACCGGTATCAACTGTTCTATAAGTTCCGGCGTGCATGTTTCGCCTATGTCGCCCATGTGGCATACGGTGACTCCGTCGAGTCGGAACTGGTATATTATGTTTTTGCCGCGCAGAGCGCCGTCTTCGGGGTCGTGATTGGTAAGGATACTGTGTATCTTTATTCCGTTGACGTCGAAAGTGCCGGTCTGGTTTATTATGACGGGGTTGCCTTTTACGCCGCGGAAATTGTTGTGGTCGTTATGTCCGTGACTGCTGGTTATCGCATCGCACGGCAGATACGCCATGCCGTAGCCTACCGCCGACGGGTCGAACGGGTCGGTTATAACGCTTGCGCCGGTGCTCTCCGTCAGTCTGAATGCGGAATGTCCCAGCCACTGAATCTTCATATTCTCCTCCGGATATATACTGGATTTGGTCGATTTTAACTTACGTTTCTAAGTATGCTTTTACGATTATCTCCGTGGGCAAATCCCGCGTATCGCCGATAAAGTATTTTGCGGCGATATATATGCGGCCTTCTTTTACCTTTACGAGCAGTTTCTCGGTTCGGATGTCCGCATGTATTTCGTCTCCGTACAGTTTTGTAACTTTGCCGGGACGCATATCGGCAGTGTAAGCGTGTTCGCCGCGGCGTTGCACCGTAAGCCCGCCGCATGTCGCGGTAAACGTCATTTCATAACCTTCGCCGCGGAATCCGACGACGGTTTCACTATCGGAAACTGCCGCGTAACCGTCGGTATCGAGTTGCGCGCGTCCGTTTTGGAGCGTTGTGAGCGACAGCTTTGCGGGAACCCTCATATCGGAATTATACAGCAAACTTATCGGATAGTCAATTAAAACCCTCGGATCTTTACGGCTTTTACATATTTTATGTGCGGTATCGGTATGCTAATTTAAGCCAATATATATAAAAGGAGATAAAAAACAATGGAAGAAACGGGAATAATCCGCAGACTCGACGCGCTGGGCAGAGTTGTTATCCCTCGGGAATTTCGTAAGCTCAATCGTATCGAAGTGGGCGATCCGCTGGAAATACGTGCGAAAGAGGGCGGAGAAATAGTCATACGCAAAGTCGATCTTTCCGCCCAACTGAAAACGGTGGGCGCGCTTGCGTTGGCGTCGCTTGCGTCGTATACGGATAAATCGCTCGCGGTGTGCTCGCAGGATACCTGGTTGGAAGTTTCGGGCGGCAACGGAGCGCTTGAAGGCGAAGAACTCCCTCAGGCTGCGGCGGAAGCGGTAAACGGACAAAAAAGCTGCGTTAAGCGTTGCAACGAGATAGGTATACAGTCCCGCAACGAATACGTCGCGTTTTATCCGGTGTACGGCGATACAGGCGTTTTCGGGGCGCTCGCCGTATTTTGCGACGAACAACCCGACAGATCGGAAACCGTTCTTATGGAAACCGTAGCAAGATTTACGGGAAAAAGCATGCAGAATTTTTGATTGTCCGTTAATATCGGCGCGGCGCTTTTCGGGGCGCGCGCCCGTCCGCACTTTGTGCAAAAAAAATGACATTTTACGTTTAATGGGTTGAAATTTCCGAATTTGTATGCTATAATCTTGTAAAATAAGAGGCTGCGGTACGGTTTATTTATTCACTCGTACGCATACGTTTATAAAGGGGTAGAATATGGATAAGGAGAAAATTTTGAGAGAGTTGACGGTGCGCCAAAAAGCCGAACTATTGACGGGCAAAGATTTTTGGCAGACCAAAGATTTTCCCGAACTCGAGGTGCCGTCGATGTTTTTATCGGACGGACCGCACGGACTTCGTAAACAAGCCGCCGCGGCCGACCACCTCGGGCTTAACGCCAGTATCCCCGCCACCTGCTTTCCCACTGCCGCCACTATGGCAAACAGTTGGAACGAAGAACTCGGCGAACAAATGGGCGAGGCTCTCGGAGAAGAAGCCGCGTCGCTTAAAGTAAACATGCTTTTGGGACCCGGGACGTGCATGAAGCGTAATCCGCGTTGCGGACGCAACTTCGAATATTTTTCCGAGGACCCGTATCTTGCCGGCAAAATGTCGGCGGCGTATATACGAGGTATCCAAAGCAACGGAACTTCGGCATGCGTAAAGCACTATGCCTGCAACAACCAGGAAGAGCGCCGTATGGCTACCGATTCGGTAGTGGACGAGCGCACCATGCGCGAGATATATCTTACCGCTTTCGAAATAGCAGTCAAAGAGGGCGGCACAAAATCTATAATGACTTCTTACAACCGCGTAAACGGAACTTACGCCAACGAGAACGAACATTTGCTCCGCGACATACTCAGGGACGAATGGGGGTTTGACGGCGTTATAGTTTCCGATTGGGCGGGCAGTAACGACCGCGTAGCGGCGGTTAAGGCGGGCAGCGATATAGAAATGCCGGCATGCAAATACGGCATAGACGACGTTGTTAAGGCAATTGAAGACGGAGCTCTCGACATAAAATACGTGGACGAATGCGTTGGGCGTATCCTTGACTTGATAGAAAGTACCACCGCCGGCGAAAAAGGGAAGGAATTCGATGTGCAGGCGCACCATGCGCTGGCGCAAAAGTGCGCGGAAGACAGTATAGTGCTTTTGCGTAACGACGGCGTTTTGCCGTTAAACGATTCGGTAAAAGTCGCAATAGTGGGCGACTTTGCCGAAAACCCCCGTTATCAGGGCGCGGGATCGTCGATAGTCAATCCCACCGTTCTCAATCGTTTCACCGAGCTTTTGCACAAACCGCAGCCTAAAAACAAGCCTTACAAGCAGGGGATAGGCACTGCGATCGACGTCGAAATCCCGGTAGTCGAGTCGTACGTCGAAGACCTTGCGGAATACAAGTTGAACGTTACGGGATATGCGAAAGGTTTCGACCGTTACGGAAAGAAAAAAAGCGGTCTTTTGAAAAAAGCCGTAAAGCTCGCCGGAGCGTCGGACGTTGTGCTGTTGTTTTTGGGCCTTGACGAAGTCAGCGAAGCGGAGGGGCTCGACCGCGAGCACATAAGGATACCCGACAATCAAATAAGACTTTATAAGGCGCTTAAAGCCACCGGCAAAAAGATAGTCGTAGTCTTGTCCTGCGGTAGCGCCGTCGAGCTTGAGTGGGCTCTCGACGCCGACGCGCTTGTGTACGCGTGTCTTTCCGGTCAGGCTTGCGCGGACGCTGTGCGCAACGTGCTTGTCGGTAAAGTCAATCCGTCGGGCAAACTTGCCGAAACTTTTCCCATGCGTTACGGCGACTGTCCGTCGTCGTCGTATTTCCCCGGCAAAAAGCTCACCGTGGAATACCGCGAAGGACCATATATAGGATACCGTTATTTCGATACCGCAGACGTAAAAGTTGCGTATCCCTTCGGATACGGGCTTAGTTATACGACGTTCGAGTATTCGGATATAGAGACGTACGACGGAGGAGTGCGTTTTACTGTGACTAACACCGGTAGCCGCGACGGCGCGGAAGTATCGCAATTGTACGTCGGCAAGCCTCAAAGCGAAATATTCCGTCCCGTGCACGAACTTAAAGGGTTTAAGAAAGTTTTTGTAAAAGCGGGCGAAAGCGTTCGCGTCGAAATTCCTTTTGACGACAAGACTTTCCGTTATTTCAACGTTAAGACCGATAAATGGGAGATCGAAGGCGGCGAGTACATAGTGGCTGTGGGCGCGTCCTCGCGCGACTTGCCGCTTACCGCCGCCGTAGTTCGCGAAGGGACCACCGACGTTGTGCCGTACAACCGCCGCAAACTCGGAGAATATTACGCTTGCAAAGTAAATAACGTGCGCGACGAGACGTTTGCCGAGCTTATAGGCAGAGAGATACCCTCGCCGGAATATAAGTTCTATAAGAAAAAGCGCATGGTCATAGACGAAAACTGCACCGTATCCGACCTCAGATATTCGCGCCGTTGGGTCGGTCGCGCGTTTTCGGGCGCGATACGTTTTGCGATAAGGCTGTTAAACGCGTTCGGAATGAGAAGCAAAGCCAATACTTTGGTAATGGGCGTATTGCATCAGCCGGTGCGCGGTATCGCCAAGTTCGGAGGTATGTCGCGCAGACAGATGGAAGGCATGCTTGCTATGTTCAACGGACATTTTTTCAAGGGTTTGCACAAATTTCTTAAAAAAGATAAAAAGGTCAAAACAGTAAAGGAGGGAAAATAATATGCAGGAGTATACTGTAGACGATATACGCAACCAGATCAAGCCGTTGTCGCAAAACGGATTCGTGCGCTTTTTTCAAAAGATAGCGCGTTGGTGGCTGGGATTGTGGTACGGTTTTTGCGACAAACACCCCAAAGGCTCGTCGCTTTTGTATAAGTTGTTCTTTTTTGTTGTGTTCTCTATGGGCGTGACGGTGTGGCAATACATAGTAATGACGTTTCTGCCGTATGCGTTCAATGCGTTAAACGACGGCGCGTGGGGCTGGCCGGGATGGGCGGTCGGAGCCGCGGGCGGCGAAAAGTACATCATTTTCGGCGATAACAACGGACTCGGATATTTTATCGCTTTCGAGATAGCGGTATTTACCGCGCAGTGCATCAACTTTCCTTTGCAGAGAAATATCACTTACCGCTCGCACGGAAACGTGTGGTGGCAGATAATGTGGTACTTTATCGGCTGGGTGTTGGTATCGATATTCACGCTGGCGCTTTGGGGAATAGTAAACTGTTTTCTTGTATACTGGGGCTGGCCCAACGCCGTAACGGGACTTGTTAAAACCGTTATAACCGGCGGCGTGTCAATGGTGATATTCTTCTTTATCTTTATGATAATTTTCCCCGATAACGCGGCGGTCGCTAAACGTGCCCGTAAAAAGTGCGAAAAACTGACTGCGGCGAAAGCTCCCGAAGATAAGATAGCCGCAGCGTCCTTAAAAGCCGAGACCGCGGAAAAGAGAGCGGCCCTTACGGCGGCGGAAAAAGAATACGCGCAGGCGAAAAGCCAGGCGAGCGCAAAGGCGATACGCTATTTCGCGTCTTTGGATACAGCGGAAAAAGCAAAAGGGACCGAAAAGGAAAAAGAAGCGGCGGATACGGCTGAACGCAATTACGCCGAAGCAGTGCAGGCTATCTGCACCAAAGAAGAAAAGGAAAAGACGTTTTACGAGGTCAAGGAATGATTTGTGCAAGAATATCGGCACTTTGATCGCTTGACTGTTACTTGAGATGTGCGCCGTGGCGCAAAAAGGAAGATAAATGAAGCTTATAAGTTTTGCAGTACCGTGTTATAACTCCCAGGATTATATGCGCAAGTGTATAAACAGTTTGCTTATCGGCGGGGACGATGTGGAAATAATAATAGTGAACGACGGTTCGTCCGATTCCACGCTTAGTATCGCCGAGGAGTATGCGCGCGACTATCCCGATATCGTGTCCGTCGTCGATAAAGAAAACGGCGGCCACGGTTCGGGCGTAAACGCCGGACTTGCCCGCGCGGGCGGTCTGTATTACAAAGTCGTCGATTCGGACGACTGGCTCGACGGGCAAGCTCTTACGGAATTGCTTTCCGTTATAAAGACCCATTTGCAAGATGATTCGCTGCCCGACCTTTATATAACCAACTTCGTTTACGACCGTGTATTCGATAACACAAGACACGTATCGTCATACGAGAGCAAATTCCCTGTAAGAAAATTCTGCGATTGGAAAAAAGTAGGCAGGTTCCGCCGTTCGCACATGCTGTTGATGCATGCGCTTTTGTATAAGCGGGACAAGTTGCTTGAAAGCTGCACTGTGCTGCCGGAGCACACGTTTTACGTCGATAATCTGTTTGCGTATAAGCCGTTGCCTCTTATGCAAAGCATATTTTACCTCGACGTGAATCTGTATCATTATTTTATAGGAAGAAGCGATCAGTCGGTAAACCGCAATAATTTTATAAAACGTTACGCACAGCAGATACGCGTGATGAAAATGATGGTAGATTCGTATAAGTGGGACGAGATAAAACGTCTGCCCGGCGGGCTCAGGAAGTATATGTGGCACGCTTTGCAGGTCATAATGATGAATACGATATACTTTACTGCGGCGGTGGACGAGCCTGAACGCCGCGCCGCGTTGCGCGACCTGTGGGCCCATATAAAGGGAAGCGACCGCAAACTGTATAAAAAACTTCGCAACCGATCTTACGCGACTTTCGTAAATTACATGCCGTGGTGGTTGCGCCGCTCGGTCATGGACCTCGGCTATAAGATATTATGTAAAAAAGTCAAACTGGGATAAAAGGCTACGTTAAACGCTTATGAAAAAAGAATACGATTATCTTATAGTAGGCGCGGGGCTTTTCGGCGCGACGTTCGCGCACGAGGCTGCGCTTAAAGGAAAAAAGTGCCTTGTGGTCGAAAAACGAGACCACATCGGCGGCAACGTATACACCGAAAAGATCGACGATATAACGGTGCACACTTACGGTGCGCACATTTTTCATACCCGCGATAAAAGAGTGTGGGAATACGTCAACCGTTTCGCCGAATTTAACCGCTACACGAATTCTCCCGTGGCTGTTTACGGCGAAGAAGTATACAATTTGCCGTTTAACATGAACACGTTTTCACGCATGTGGAACATTAAGACTCCGGCCGAAGCAAAGGCGGAAATAGCGGCGCAGGTTAAGCGCGCCGCGATAGGCGAACCTCGCAATCTCGAAGAACAGGCGGTTAGCATGGTCGGAGAAGATATATACAGCAAACTCGTCAAGGACTATACCGAAAAGCAGTGGGGCAGACCTTGCACTCAGCTGCCGCCGTTTATTATTAAGAGACTGCCCGTAAGATTTACTTACGACAACAATTATTTCGACGACCCTTATCAGGGCATACCTGTGGACGGTTACACGCAGATTGTCGAAAAGATGCTTTGCGGCAGTACGGTAAAGACCGGTTGCGATTATGTTGAACATAAGACCCAACTCGACGCGCTTGCCGAAAAAGTAATATACACCGGAGCGGTGGACAGACTTTTGGGTTACTGCTTCGGAAAGCTCGAATACCGTTCGCTGCGTTTCGAGACCGAGACGCTCGATACCGATAATTACCAGGGCAACGCGGTCGTAAACTATACTTCGCACGAAGTTCCGTATACAAGGATAATAGAACATAAGCATTTCGAATTCGGCACGCAGCCGCGTACGGTCATAACGCGCGAATATCCCGCTGCGTGGCATGAGGGCGACGAGCCGTATTACGCCGTTAACGACGAACGCAACAACGCGCTTGCCGAAAAATACGCCGCGCTTGCAAAAGAGCAGGGCTATATACTCGGCGGCAGACTTGCCGATTACAAGTACTATAATATGGATACCGTAATAGACAGAGCGCTTGCGCTTGCGCAAAAAGAACTGTGAAAACCGCGTAAAAACGCTTGCGTTACGGAATACGGATGTGGTATACTTATTCGGTAACAGATTACAGAGGTGTGTAATGAAGAACGAAATTTTGTTGTCTCTGCCCAATTGGGTAACTACGTCGTTCCCGTATATTCGTCTTGTGCTCCTTATCTTGATGGTAGTCTTTTCGCTTGCCATGATAATAGTGGTGCTTTTCCAGCCTTCGAGCGGCGACGGAATGGGCGCCATTTCCGGACAGGTTTCCGATACGTTCTATTCCAAAAACAAAGGACGTTCGCTTGAAGGGATCATGAAGCGTCTTACTATAGTACTTGCGATATGTTTGTTCGTTATTTCGATACTTTTCTTTATCACGGTAGTGGTATTCATCGGTGCATAACGGCAATTGCGGAAAATTTTACGGAGCGGGCGAGAGACCCGCTCTTTTTGTTTTTTTAACGGAGAGTCGATATGGGTAAAAATATTAAAGGTAAAAAAGGCGTCCGCGCGTCAAGACCTGCGCAAAACGGGAAACGAAACGCGGCGCCGCGCATGAAAAAGAGCGGAGGAGGACACGGTCGTATAAACCGTTCTGCCGCGAACGGTGGCAATAGCGCCGAACTTTTCGAGGGCAGGATAGACGCCAGCGGAAAAGGTTTCGGATTTTTGGTGCGCGACGACGGCGGAGAGGACATATTCATACCTGCGCGTGATATGAATACCGCTCTCGGCGGCGACAGAGTTATTGCCGAACGGACCGGGCAAAACCGCGGCGCCGGCGAGGCGCGCGTGGTGGAGATAACCGAGCGCGCCAACCGCGTGGTGGTGGGCACTTACCGCCGCGAGGGCAATTACGGAATAGTGGTAGCCGACAATGCGCGTCTCGGCAGCGATATTTTTATAAAAAACGAGCGTAGCGGCGGCGCGCGCGACGGCGAAAAAGTCGTTGCCGAAATCATAGGTTATCAGCCCATGCGTCGTCCGGACGGAGAGATAACCGAGGTGCTCGGATATCCCGACGACGACGGTGTGGACGTGCTCGGCATAATACGGTCTTACGACCTTAAAGAAGAATTTCCCGAAGGCGTGCGGCGCGAAATAGTTTCGATACCGTATTCGGTTTCCGGACAAATGGCGGAGGGTCGCAAGGACTACCGCGACGAGTGTATAATAACTATCGACGGAGACGATTCGCGCGATTTCGACGACGCGGTCACGCTGTCCAAAAAAGAAGGGATGTGGCGGCTGGGAGTACACATTGCCGACGTTGCGGAATACGTGCGAAAGGGCACCAAGCTGGACAGAGAGGCGTTTTCGCGCGGCACGAGCGTATATTTTCCCGACCGCGTGCTTCCGATGCTGCCGGAAAAATTAAGTAACGGAATATGTTCGCTCAACGAGGGCGAGGACCGGCTCACTCTGTCGGTGATAATGTATATAGATAACCTCGGCAATATCGTACGGCACAAGATACGCGAGGGGATAATACGGTCGCGCGCGCGTATGACGTATTCAAACGTCGCAGCCATATTAAACGGCGACGAAGAACTTGCAAAACGTTACGCGGATATCGTCCCAATGCTTAAAGAAATGAAACTGCTTGCCGAGCTTTTGCGCAATAAGCGCACGGCGCGAGGCAATATAGAATTCGATATTCCCGAGTGTAAAATAATTTTGGACGACGCGGGACACGCGATAGACGTTGTAAAATACGAACAGCTCGTCTCGCACAAGATCATAGAAGAATTCATGCTTGCGTGCAACGAGACGGTTGCCGAGCAATTCGCGCGCGAAAAAGCTCCGTTCGTGTTCCGCGCGCATGCCGCGCCTCCGCCGGAAAAAGTCCGTACGCTGATAGGCTTTGTTTCCGCTCTCGGGCTGACGTTCCGCGGCAGTATCGACGAGCCGAAAAGCGCGGATTTCGCACGGTTTTTGTCCTCGCTCGACAGCGGCGTTTCCGGAGTTGTCAACCGCGTCGCTCTACGCAGTATGTCTAAAGCTACGTACGAGCCGGTCAATACCGGGCATTTCGGGCTTGCCGCGCCGTATTACTGCCATTTTACGTCGCCGATACGCAGATATCCCGACCTTATGATACACCGTATAATAAAGGACTATCTCCGTAACGGTGAAAAAGCGTTCAAAAAATATGCCGACGAAGTGGCGGAAGTGAGCAAGCACAGTTCCGACAGGGAAAAACTTGCCGAGGCGGCGGAGCGAAAAGTAGACGACCTTAAAAAAGCGGAGTTCATGCGCGGGAAAATAGGCGAACGGTTTTCGGGTACGATCTCCGGAGTTACCGAGTGGGGCATATTCGTCGAACTGCCCAACACAGTGGAAGGATTGGTACGCACCGAGGATCTGCCGGGCGACGGATACGTATTCAACTGCGACCTGTTCCGTACCGACAGTTCCGACTATACCTTCAAGTTGGGCGACGAGGTTGATATCATCGTCTACAAGGTGCAGGGCGATCGCGTGTCTTTTAAGCTCGCCGAGTAGCGCCGAAAAATTTTTGCATAAATTTTGTCAATGGGAGCAATACTATCGATACTAACAAAAAAGGATGGTATTGTTATGGTAAAACTGATAGCTACCGCGGCGATGTCGCTTGCCGCACTGTTGCCCTCTCCCGCGCAAAAAGAAACGGTAAAACAACCTCTTGCCGACGACGGGACCGTCATAGTAAAACTTGTGCCCCATAAAGCCGAGCGCGCCGACGGCAACTATATCGTAGACGATGGAAATCTTACTGCACAACAGCGTTACGACGAACTTAAAAAGGCTCTCGACGAAAGATTTTCGTACATGTTCGAACTCAAAGCCCAGCTCGATAAACAGCAAAGCATAATGGGCGTAAAGTGGGACGAATACTATAAATTGCATGAAAAGTACAACCAAGAACTCAAAAAGATAATAGCGTCCTGGGTGACCGAGACCGACTATCTTGCATAACGGCGATTTTATGTAGATCCCGACTTACGGTAAATCCGATGCGCCCGCACATTTTTATATGTGCGGGCGTTTTTTGTTGCGCTTTACTTGCGATAATGTTATAATACAAGTGAAAAAGCTTGTTTGCAATGGCTTTTTCGCGCCGTATTGCAACTAACGGCTATTGTTCGCGTTTAGCGGACAAAGTTGCGACAGAAACACAAAAACAAAGTTTTTGTAAGCCGTTTAATGTTATAATACAAATGTAAAAAACTTGCTTTCAAAGTTTTTTTCGACGTATTTCAATTCAAGGAAACGAAAAATGAAATTAGGTGTAGTGGGACTCCCCAACGTAGGCAAAAGCACGCTTTTCAATGCGATAACCAAAGCCGGCGCCGAATGCGCAAATTATCCGTTTTGCACCATAGAGCCAAATGTGGGCGTTGTGCCGGTGCCGGACAAGCGTTTGGACGTATTGGCGAAAATGTACAGTACAAAAAAGGTTACTCCCGCCGTGTTGGAATTTGTGGATATCGCGGGACTCGTGAAAGGCGCGTCGAAGGGCGAGGGACTGGGCAACAAATTTTTGTCTCATATACGTGAAGTAGACGCGATAGTGCACGTTGTGCGCTGTTTCGGCGGCAGTAACGTTATCCACGTGGAGGGCGACGTCGACCCGGTGCGTGATATAGACACCATAAATCTCGAACTCATATTGAGCGATTTGGAAACTGTTAACAAACGGCTGGACAAGGCTGAAAAATACGTCAAGTGCGGTGAAAAAAGATACTGCGACGAAGCCGCTCTGCTAAAAAAAATTAAAGCTGCGCTTGAAGACGGAAAGACGGCGCGCACCCTTGATTACTCGGAAGAAGAAAAAGAGATATTGCATGATTTCTTTTTGCTTACGGTAAAACCGGTTATATATTGCGCCAACATAAGCGAAGCCGATATCGGTAAGCCCAACGCTTACGTCGATAAGGTGCGCGCTTTTGCCTCGCGGGAGGGCGCGGAAACTATCGAGATATGCGCCAAAGCCGAGGAAGATCTTTCCACGCTCGACGATGCCGACCGCGAAGAACTCTCGCGCGATCTCGGGCTTGTCGAATCGGGACTGGACCGAATGATAAAAGCGGGATATTCTCTTTTGGGACTTATAAGTTATCTTACGGCGGGCGAAAAAGAGGTCCGCGCCTGGACGATAGAACAGGGCACAAAGGCGCCGCAGGCGGCGGGCAAGATACATACCGACTTTGAGAAGGGATTCATACGCGCCGAAATAGTATCGTACGACGATCTTGTAGGGCTGGGGGGATTCAACCAGGCGAAAGAAAAAGGTAAAGTGCGCAGCGAAGGCAAGGAATATGTTATGCGCGACGGCGACGTGGTGCTGTTCCGCTTTAACGTATAACGCGGCGGTAAAATACGGAGTTATCATGGATTACAAAAAACTTATATCCGAAATAGTGAATATAGACGGAGTGAGCGGTGAAGAAATTTATGCCGCTGTTGCCGTGCCGCCCAAACGCGAAAACGGCGAGTACTGTCTGCCGTGTTTCAAATTTTCAAAGGCGCTTAAAATGCCGCCCGCGGCTATCGCAGACAAACTTAAAGAAACTGTAAAATTGCCGCCCGAGATAGCTTCCGTGGAATCGGTGGCGGGATATCTCAATTTCAAACTCGACAGAGTGCGTTTTGCCGAATGCGGTTTGCGCGCGGCGGCGGCGCGCGGCGCGGATTTTGCGTCTAAGCCCGCAAACGGAAAAACCGTTTGCCTTGATTATTCGTCGATAAATATAGCGAAACCGTTCCATATAGGACATTTGCTTACCACCGCGATTGGCGGCTCGCTGTACAGGATATTCGGTTACCTCGGCTATACCGCGGTCGGCATAAACCATCTCGGAGACTGGGGCACGCAGTTCGGAAAACTTGTGTCCGCGTATAAGCGTTGGGGCGACGACGCCGATATAAACGCGCGCGGCGTTACCGCGCTTATGGAGTTGTACGTAAAGTTCCATGCCGAAGCCGAAAAAGATCCTGCGCTTGAAGAAGAGGGCCGATACTATTTTAAGAAGATAGAGGACGGCGACAAAGAAACGGTTGCCGTGTTCGAGCGGTTCAAAGAGCTTACTCTGAAAGAGGTGCGCAAAATATACGAGCGTCTCGGAATAGAGTTCGATTCCTATGCCGGAGAGAGTTTTTACAACGACAAAATGCAGCCCGTGATAGACGAGCTGTCCGATAAAGGTCTGCTTACCGAGAGCGAGGGCGCTAAGGTGGTAGACCTCGGCGACTGCGGGATGCCGCCCTGCCTGATACTTAAAAAGGACGGCGCTACGCTTTACGCCACGCGCGACCTCGCCGCGGCGCAGTACCGTCACGATACGTACGGTTTTTATAAATCGTTGTACGTTGTGGCGTACCAGCAGGATCTGCATTTTAAGCAGGTGTTCAAGGTACTGGAAAAAATGGGCAGAGAGTGGGCGAAAGACTGCGTGCACGTTCCTTTCGGCATGGTGAGCTTGGAAGGAGGCGCGGCGCTTTCCACCCGCAAGGGAAACGTCGTACTGTTAAAAGACGTACTCTCTACCGCGGTGGAAAAAGCCGAAAAGATAATATGCGAAAAAAACCCCGACTTAAAAGACAGGAACGAAGTCGCCGAAGCTGTGGGAGTGGGGGCTATAGTATTTTCCGCCCTTTCCGCTTCGCGCATCAAGGACATGGTATTTTCGTACGATAAAGCATTGTCGTTCGACGGCGAGACGGCTCCGTATTTGCAATACACGCACGCTCGTTGCGCGTCCATACTGCAAAAGGGAGGCAAAACGGATATAGAGCCCGATAACGTCGATTGGTCGGTATTGTGCGACGACGAAAGCATAGACGTTATCACTCTTATAAACCGCTTCGACGCTGTGGTGGAGGAAGCGGCGGAAAAATACGAGCCGTGTTTTATTTCGCGTTATCTTTTGGATCTTGCGCAGAGCTTCAATCGTTTTTATATAAACCGCAGGGTGGTCACCGACGACGCGGCGACTACGTCGGCGCGCCTGCTGTTGACCTCCTGCGTAAAAGCCGTAATAAAGAACGGACTTAAGTTGTTGCTTATAAAGGCTCCCGAAAGAATGTAACGGTTTTCCGTTTTCAAAACGTGGTGTTATCGTTGCGCGTTCTGCCGCACGGGTCGTTGCGCGTCGTTGACGTTGCGTCGCGCGAGTTGCAACTGCCCATAAGCATAGACGCGATTATCAGCTCGTTAAGAGAGCCGCGAGCCGATCTGCAATCGGAATCCGTATCGTTATCGCGTTCGTTACTCATAAGAAGTATCAAAAGCAACAGATTGAAGATATCGTCTTGATTCATAGTTATTTACCTCTATTCGTCCGATTGCGACAAAAAAAGTACGCCGATGTAACTTGCGCCGCCATGTATGTATATATTAAAATATATTCATGGGAGGCTATAATATGACATACGGCGACAGATTGCTTATAGACAATAAAACTTTGGAACTTGTGCGCAGTTACGTGCCGGGGGAGGACGCGCTTGCTTCGATGAGCGAGTTTTTTTCCGCGCTTGGCGACGGCACGCGACTTAAAATAATCTCCGCGCTCAGTATAACCGAGATGTGCGTGACCGATCTCAGCTTAAGCCTTAAAATAAACCAGACTACCGTGTCGCACCAACTTAGAAACCTCAAAGCGATAGGCGCGGTAAAAGTACGGCGGCAAGGCAAGATATCGTTTTATTCGTTGCGCGACGGCGAATTGTTGGAAATAATGCTTAAAGCGGTAAATTACGTTTCTTAAAAATTTTAACACGTATGCATAATTTGCGCCGTTGCGGCTCAAGCTATATTCGTACCAAAGATAAAGCCTTCCCGTATGCCGGGTTGCCCTTTTGCCGGTGGGAAGGCAGGTACTACATAAGCGTAAAATCATGCGGTTGGACGGCGGGCGTATCCATGCCGGAAAATCGGGCGTCGCTGTGCGCTTGATTTTTTTTTATACGTATGATACAATGGTTTCGGAGATAATAAAAATGAACAGAATAGGCAATTCTTGGGACAAAGTCCTCGAAAATGAATTCAATGCGACATATTTTTCGGAACTGAGCGATAAAGTGGATAACGAATACCGTACCCACACGGTCTTTCCGCCGCAGGACCTTATATTTCGCGCGTTGCAGATGATCGATTACGACGACGTAAAAGTGGTAATACTGGGGCAGGATCCGTATCACGGAGACGGTCAGGCAAACGGCATAGCGTTTGCCGTAAATAAGGGGATTCCGCTTCCGCCGTCGCTTATAAACATTTATAAGGAAATAGAATCCGACCTCGGCGTAAGCATGCCTCGCACCGGTACGCTGCTCGGGTGGGAAGAACAGGGAGTACTGCTTCTTAACGCCACTCTCACGGTGCGCAAAGCTACTCCGCAGTCGCACTCTCAACTCGGATGGCAGAGATTTACTGACGCGGTCACCGCGGCTTTAAGCCGCAGGGAAAAGCCGATGGTGTTCATTTTGTGGGGAGCGGGAGCAGGGTCTAAAAAGTCCATAATAGCGGCGCGCCACCTTGTGCTCACGTCGCCGCATCCCAGTCCGCTTTCGGCAAGCAGAGGATTTTTCGGATGCAGACATTTTTCCAAAGCCAACGCGTTTTTGGAAGAAAACGGCATGGCGCCTATCGATTGGGCTAACGTGGACGGAGGACTTGCAAAGTATTACGGCGGCGGAAAGATTATCCGCGTATAATATTTATCGAAAACGGAGCGAATACCGTGGAAATATACCGGCATGAGGACGTGCACGCAAATGTGCCGGAACCTCCTAAAAAACAGAAAAATAGCGGTTTGTCGATAGCGACGGCAGTTTTGCTGTGCGTGTGTGTCTTTTTGTCGGTAGTTGCAGTCTGCGTATCTTTTTTATGGCGTGACGGCGAGATCTTACCGCCGACTCAAAATTATGAGAGCGCGTTCAAAAAAGTACGCGATTCGGTGGTGGAAGTGCGCGGAAGCGGTACGGCGGGTAGCGGAATCGTGTATAAAATACGCGGCGGAAAAACTTACGTAATGACAAATAAGCATGTTATTGGCGAAGACGCCTCGGCGGACGTTATATTTTCCGATCACGGAGAACGCGTGCCGGGCGCGGTTTTAGGTTACGATGAATACCACGATATAGCTCTTTTAGAGATAGAAGGATACCACGGCGTCGTTGCCGTGACGGCCGGAAACCGACCGGATAACGGAGTCGAAGTGCTCGCCGTGGGCAATAATCTCGGATACGGTATAGCCGCGTACGACGGTATAATTTCGCGCAATTCCCGCATGCTCAAAATCTCGTCGGCAAATAAGACCGTGCCGGTATACGCCGTTACGTGCCCCGTAAACGCCGGAATGTCCGGCGGCGGATTGTTTACTCTTGACGGAAAGATCATTGGGATAAACACGTACCAAACGCACACGATAAACGGAGGCAGCCGTCCTGTGGACGGAGTTAGTTACAGCGTTCCGTATTCTATAGCCGACAAGATCGCAAGGCATATTCTTGATAACGGAAGCGTCGGTCAGATAGAGCGCATATATATAGAAGGCGGACTGAGCGAAAAAGAGGTGGACTTTATAGGCTTATATTTCCGCGCGGAATTCGGCTCGGCTGGATTTAAAATTTCCGCGCTGACTTACGGCGTTAAACCCGACGAGATTCGCGGCGATATAAACGTCGGAGACATTATTACGCGGATAGGAGACCTGGAAATAACCGGGGCAACGGGTTACGACGAAATTTACGCCGAAACGCTTTCGTATGTGCCGGACGATGTTACGGAGTCGCGTTGGCTCGAATTGGAATTGTTTGACGGAGAAAAAACGCGGGTAGTGAAATATTACGCAAAAAGGTTGAAATACGCATGAAAAGGCGGTTTTTCGGAATTATATCTACTGCGGCGCTGTTAGCCGCGGTCGCGGTGTTTTCGGCGTTTGCTTTTGGATGCTCGGTTTTCCGTAAAGACAGCGGCGACGTTTTACCGCATCTTATAAGCGAAGATATTGCCGAGTCCGACCCCCGCCGTCCGATAGACGAAAGCGGTTTGCCGCTTGCGGGCTTTACGTCGGATACGCTCGGCGGGCAGCTCGACGAATTGACGGATATGATGTTCGACGGCAAAAAGCCGGATTTTGCAACGGCGCTTTCCGGGACGAAAAAAGTATACGATGCCGCGGTAGCGGTGTTGGACCGCTATATATTAAACGATTTTTCCGAATACGAGCGCGTGCACGCTATACACGATTGGATAGTATATAACACGAAATACGATTTCGAGCTATTGGAAAATGCAGACGGCGCGTCGTCTGACGATCCGTCGTTTAGAGCGGACGGCGTGCTTTTGAACGGCAAAGCGGTTTGCGACGGATACACCAAAGCGTTCAGGCTCATGTGCGGCATAGAACGTATCCGCTGTATACGCGTTATCGGGCAGTATAACGATAACGGCTCGCAAATAAACCATGCTTGGAACAAGGTGCGCGTGGGAGGCGTGTGGTACAACGTCGATACCACAATGGATAATTTTCACGTTATGGCGGGAGGAAAACGCAAGAGCGTATTGAATCACGGATACTTTCTTGTGTCGGACAAGGCGATAAAAGACGTTGTCGCCGGCAGACACACCGAACGCGCCACCGATCCGATAAATGTGAATTACGAATGTAAAGAAAACTATCCTTTCCATGCGACGACTGCATCTGAGGTGGAGCCGTACTCCATGCGCGTCACAAGCCAACGGGAACTCAATTCGGTGTTCCGCGCCGTAAAGGACAAGAAAGGAAAAATCGGGAAGATAGAGTTGCAACTTGCTTTTACGGGCTATTCGGACGATAATCTTTCGCATGCCGATGCATATTCCGCGCAGATAGCCGAGGCGTACTCGCTTATAAAAGACGCCGATTACAGGATAGACTCCGCTGCGCGCGAGTATCCTTACATGCGTTACCCCAACGGAGTTTTCGTTTTTCTTATATATAAGTAAGCGAATGGGAAAAGTATAATAAAAGCCGACCGGTTAATTGCCGATCGGCTTTTATCGCAGTTGCATGTCATTTGTTTTTCATTTCGTTTTCGATAAAGTCCGCAAGGTCGCCCACGCGGGTGAGGGACTCGACTTTTTCGTCGGGTATAGTTATTCCCGCTTCTTCTTCCAACGTGAATAACATTTCCACTATGACCAGCGAATCCGCGTTGAGGTCTTTGCGGATATCGGTGTCGCGAGTTATTTTTCCAGTGTCGACTTTGAGATATTTGCCGAGCATTTCCACTACTTTTTCAAACATTTTGTTTTCTCCTTATTTTGCGTTGAGTATTTCCAGAGCGATGAGTTCGCCCATTTTACTGCAAGATACTTTGCGTCCGCCTGCGGAATAAATATCGGGCGTGCGGTAGCCTTTATCGAGTATCACGTTTATCGCTTTTTCAATGGCGGCTG
>CATKCE010000120.1 GCA_949744905.1 uncultured bacterium | reverse complement strand
TTAAACATATAGAGGTGTAAAAGAAAGAGGAGAAGAGGCCGTAAAAATGGGCGAAAAAAATTTTGAGCGCGCTGAAATACTCATGTTTGACGAAGCCGTAAGAACAGCTTTAAGCGAAGCGCGTCAAACTGTCGGAGACGCTCAGGTATTGATATCCGGCGATCTTCTTAATCAAATGACAACTTCAAGTTATACCGCGCGCAATCTCGATCTTCCGCATCTGGGAGTATACAGCGCCTGTTCGACTTATACCGAAGCAATATCTTTGGGCGCAACGCTGATAGATGCGGGGCACTTCGAAACGGTCGCGTGCGCTACGGCAAGCCACTTCGCTACGGCTGAACGACAGTTTAGATATCCTTTGGAATACGGCTGCCAACGCCCTCCTTACGCGCAATGGACGGTCACCGCCGCGGGATGCTGCATATTATCCTCAAAAGGCAACGGACCGCTCGTAAGATCCGCCACGCTCGGAAAAGTAGTGGACTTCGGACAAAACGATCTTTCCAATATGGGCGCCGCTATGGCTCCCGCAGCTACGGACACTATGTGCGCGCTTTTCAAAGAAACAAATACCGAGCCGTGTGATTACGACATGATATTGACTGGAGACCTCGGAAAACTCGGCTCCGACATATTGCGTGACCTTATGAACGAGCAGGGATATTACCTCGGGCAACGATATATAGACTGCGGAAGTCTGGTATACAGCGTAGATCAAAACTGTTATCAGGGCGGTAGCGGAGCAGGTTGCAGCGCATCCGTGATAAACGAATTCATTTTGCCGCGCATACGCGAAGGCGTATATAAAAAAGTTGCCTACCTGGCGACGGGAGCGCTTATGAGCACTCAAAGCTGTTATCAAGGCGAAACTATTCCGTGCGTAAGCCACGGTATAGTTATAGAGGGAGAGTAACGGTATGGAAATTTTTAATATGATCTTTACCTATGTTAAAGTCTTTGCGATCGGAGGGCTGATGTGCTCGATAGCGCAATTACTCATAATAAAAACAAAACTCACTCCGGCGCGTATTCTTGTCATATTCCTGTTGGCCGGCATAGTTTTGGAAGGCTTCGGGATATACAAGCCCATCAACGAATTTGCCCAAGCCGGTATAAGCGTTCCCATCATAGGCTTCGGCGCGTCGCTTGCAAGAGGCTCGATAGAAATGGCGAGACAGATAGGCTTTGTAGGCGCGTTTGCCGGCGGGCTGGTGCGTACGGCGTTCGGCGTCGGCGTTGCGGTCGTAGCAAGCTATTTGGTAACGCTGGTATTTTCGCCACGCTCTAAATAAAAAGTAAAATAGTCGCAGAACACCGCATATATATTGTTATGGTGCGGTGTGTCTACTACAAAAAAAGACATAAAAAAAGAAAGCTGATAGTTTTTCTGTCGGCGCTTTTTTTGATAGCCGCGGGCATATATATTTTCATTATAACGCAAGTGCGCCCTGTGATACGCACTATATCGCAAGAATATATAAGAGCGCTCACAGTAGAATCGGTAAACCGTTCTGTAATAAAGGTAATGAACGAAAATCCCTCTTATATCGATATGACGCGCATAGAGCGCGACCAATCCGGAAATATAGTCATGATACATACCGATTCGTCGGTAGTAAATGCGTTGACTCTCAACGTTACGCTCAACGCCCAAACAGACTTGCAACAGCTCAACGAGAGCGGCATAGCCATTCCGGTAGGGTCGCTTTCCGGAATATCGTTTTTATCCGGCATCGGACCGGAAGTACATATAAGAGCCATTCAGATAGGAAACATAAATACCGTTTTTTCATCCCGTTTTATTTCCGCGGGCATCAATCAGACATTGCATAAAATGTATTTGGATATCACGGCTTCCGTCAATATCGTGATACCTGGAGCGGAAAACAAGATCACGACGACGACCCAGGTGCTTATAGGCGAAAGCGTTATAATAGGAAAAGTACCTGACGTATACTTAAGCGGAAAAATAACAAACGGCTCGTACGATCTGGTGCCGTAGAAATAATTGACATAATACAGCAATTGTGATATTATTACAACAGATACGATGATTGCGGTTAAAGATAAGCGCGATAATACAGAGAGCGTCCCGCGGCTGAAAGGACGCATGCGCCCAGAATATTCCCCGCATGAGTACGCTTGCCCAAACCTTTCCGGCATTAAGCAAGCGCGTCGGTAACGTTACAACCGCGCGAGGTCGGATAATTCCGACGAACTGAGGTGGTACCGCGTAGTTTTTACTTACGCCCTCGGAATCATTTCCGAAGGGCGTTTATTTTTATCGGAGGTATTATGAAAGAAAGCGTAAATAAATTGACGGAAACTTCCGTAAACAGAATTGCAGCGTGCGATACGATATCGGATCTTAACGATATTCGCGTAAAAATTCTCGGAAAAAACGGAGAGCTTACCGCAATACTCAAAGGCATGAAGGACATTCCTCCGGAAAAGCGCCCCGAAGCCGGAAAAATAGTAAACGAAGCGCGCGAAAAACTCGAACAGGCGATAACCTCGCGCCAAAAAGCGTTGGAAGACGCCGAACTCGAACGTAGACTCGCTTGCGAAAAGATAGATATTTCCATAAATACAAATACGCTTCCCGTCGGCGGGCTGCATCCTTTGACAATAGTACGCAACCGCATAGTCGACTTTTTTTCCTCTCTCGGTTTTATTGTTGCCGACAGCCCGGAAATAGAGACCGATTATTACAACTTCGAAGCGTTGAATATTCCGAAAGACCATCCCGCACGCGAAATGCAGGACACCTTTTTTATCACAGAAAACATCTTATTGCGCTCGCAGACGTCCGCCGGTCAGATACGCATGATGGAAAAAGTAAAACCGCCGCTTAAAATGATATCTCCGGGACGGGTATTCCGAGCCGACGAAGTGGATGCGACCCATTCTCCCGTGTTCCATCAGGTCGAAGGATTGGTCGTGGACAAGGGCATAACGATGTGCGATCTTAAAGGCATGCTCGATCTGTTCGCCAAAAAGTTTTTCGGCGAGAGCACCAAAACACGTTTCCGCCCGTCGTATTTTCCTTTTACCGAGCCAAGCGTGGAAGTAGACGCGTCGTGCAGTCAGTGCGGCGGTAAAGGATGCCGCGTATGCAAAGGAACAGGCTGGATAGAGATACTCGGCGCGGGAATGGTAAATCGCAACGTCTTGAATAATTGCGGCATCAACCCCGATGAATACACGGGATTCGCGTTCGGCGCCGGCTTAGACCGCATAACAAATATAATATACGGCATAAACGATCTGCGCACGTTTTTCGAAAACGACGTTCGCTTCTTAAAACAGTTCGACTGAGGAGATAAAAATGAAATTACCGATAAGCTGGCTTAACGAATACGTGTCCGTAGACGGGATTTCGCCACAGGACCTTGCAGATAAACTTTTGAACATAGGATTTGAAGTTGAAGATATCATTTACTTGGGCAAAGATATCGAACGGGTCGTAGCGGGCAAAATACTCGACATAAAAAAACACGCCGATGCGGATAAATTGCAAGTATGTATGATCGACGTCGGCGACGAAATAACCACCATAGTCACAGGCGCTCAAAATATCAAAACGGGCGATTACGTTCCCGTAGCGCTTGACGGCGCGACTTTGCCCAACGGCAAAAAGATATCGGCGGCGCCTCTAAGAGGCGTCATGAGCTACGGTATGATGTGTTCCGGCAGAGAACTCGGAGTCGACAACGACGTTATAGACGGCGCCGAAGTAGACGGAATACTTATCCTGCCGGAAACCGCGCCCGGCACGGATATTAAAAAAGTTTTGCGACTCGACGAAACCGTGCTTGATATATCCGTAACGGCGAATCGTTCCGACTGCCAGTCGGTTTACGGTATGGCGCGCGAAGTCGCGGCCGTACTGGGAAAAAAACTCAAACCGTTGAATATCAAGTACAAGACGGTTTCGACCGAGCTGTCGCCGACAGTGAGAGTAACCGATTCCGCATGCAGCAGATACACATGTTGCGTAATAGACAATGTAAAAGTACGCCAGTCGCCGCAATGGATGAGAGACAGATTGAGATACGCAGGCATCCGCCCCATAAACAATATCGTAGATATAACCAATTACGTTCTTGTCGAAGTGGGGCAGCCTTTACACGCCTTTGACACTAAGTTCGTAAAAGATCTGACGGTAGTCGTACGCAAAGCCGCGGCGGGAGAAAAAATCACCGCGCTCGACGGTAACGAATATACGCTTGATACAAATATGACAGTTATCGCCGACAGTTCCAAACCGATCGCCATTGCCGGCGTAATGGGAGGGGAGCACAGCGGGATAAACGACGATACCGTTTCGGTTCTGCTGGAAGCGGCGCGGTTTTCGAAAGAAAGCGTGCGCACTACTTCCCGCACTCTCGGACTGCGTTCCGATTCTTCGGCCCGTTATGAAAAAGGCGTCGATTACTCGAGCGTAAGTTTGGGGCGCAAGCGCGCTCTGGCGCTCTTTTCAATGCTTAAAGCCGGTACGGTGACGGATAAATGCGTAAAAACGGAATGCGCCTCGGCTACTAAAACAATTGTGACCACGGCAAAAAAAATATCCGATCTTCTGGGTATAGAAATTCCTGCGAGCGCTATAACAAAAATACTTAAATCGCTGCATTTTAACGTGACCGCGCACGGAAAAGAACTTTCCGTGCAAGTACCTCTGTTCCGCGAAGACGTAGACAATTACACCGACTTGGCGGAAGAAGTCATACGCTTTTACGGATACGATAACATTAAGTCTACCTTCATGCCGTCGGCAAAAGTGACTGCGGGAGGGACCGATACCCGAGAGAAAAACATTTCCGCTCTGAAAAATATGTTGTGCGGCTTCGGAGGGCACGAAATATGCACATATTCGTTTATCGGTAAGAAAGCCGTAGATAAACTTAATTTGCCACGGGACAGCGTTTTACGCCGTCAAATCGAGATCAGAAATCCCCTCGGCGAAGAATACTCGGTAATGCGCACCCAACTCATCTCGAATATGCTCGGCGTAACGGCGTTCAACCACAGCAAGAAGAATAAAAACTTCCGTTTATTCGAAGTGGGAAAAACTTATATCGCAGAAAAGCTGCCGCTTGAAAAGCTTCCGTGCGAACACGACGTTTTGTGTCTCGGCTCATGCGGAGAAAATGAAAGCTTTTACGGCATGAAAGAAGCCGTAACGACGATCATACGCAGATTCGGCATTACTCCCGATAAAGAAGTTTACTCGACTCAGCCTTATCTTCATCCCGGCGTAAGTTGCGACCTCTATTTAAGCGGCAACAGATTCTGTTCGTTCGGCAAATTACATCCGTCCGTTGCTAAAAACTACGATCTTACCGATAACGTTTTCGTATGCGAAATGGATCTCGATAGCTTTATTTCAAAAGAAGTTCCTATAACCGAATTCGTGCGGTTGCCTAAATATCAGGCGGCGGAACGCGACCTTGCCGTAATTGTAAAAGAAGAAGTTCCGGCGGGGGACATACTTAAAACCGTCAAATCGTCGGAAGCGTTGTGCTCAAACGTCGAACTGTTCGATATTTACCGCGGAGAACAGATAGAAAAGGGATATAAAAGCGTAGCGTTGTCATTTACATTATCGGCGGCGGATCGTACTTTGAACGACGAAGATATAACCCGCGCCGTAAAAAATATCCTTTCATCGCTCGAATCGAAATTCGGCGCAAGACTTCGCTGAACGCGATATGGAACTGTTAGCCCCCGCCGGTAATTTCGATTCGCTAAAAGCCGCGGTCGCCTGCGGCGCCGACGCCGTTTATCTCGGAATGGAAAAAATACGGCGCGCGCGCTTCCGCATGCAATTTTGATAAAGACGACTTACGGCGCGCAATAGAATTCGCGCATCTGCGCGGGGTCAAAGTTCACGTTACCGTCAACA
>CATKCE010000119.1 GCA_949744905.1 uncultured bacterium | reverse complement strand
TCCGCGTTCGCCGTATTTTTTAACGCCGCCACTCTTTCTTTTTACACGGCTTGTTTTCTATCTTTCGACGGCGTAACTCGCACCGTCTTTTTTACCCGTTTACGTTCCGTTACCTTGCCGCTACCTTATGTAGCGTGCTATTTCTATTATCATCATAAATCACCGAAAAAGATAAAAAGAAAAACCCAAACCGAGATGTTCGATTTAGGTTTTTCTTGGCGGAGAAGGCGGGATTTGAACCCGCGCACCAGTTTTATCCGGTCTACTCCCTTAGCAGGGGAGCCCCTTGAGCCACTTGGGTACTTCTCCTCGGCTCTTGCGCGCACGCTTACGGTGCGAGTTTCATTATAACAAACCGCGGCTTTATCGTCAAGTAAATCAGCGGGCATATTTCAATTTTGCAAAAGGTATGCGGGAAGCCGTATTGCGTCTCTGCGCACTTTATCCCACGAAAACGCGGCGGTAAGTTCGCTTAACGTTGCCGCGCGATCGGTCGGAAGTATTCCCGCCGCAAACGCCAGAGACCCGAGTATGCGTTCCGGCGGAAATTTCGCCACTATCTCCGCGGCGCTGTCACCCTCGCTCTTGCTCAGTTTGCGCCCCGACGGGTCGCACGCGAGCGGTATATGGTAATAATCGGGGATTCGATAACCCAGCAGTCCGGCAAGCCATATCTGCCGTGCCGTACTGCCGAGAAGGTCGTTTCCGCGCACCACTTCGCTTACCCCGCTTTCTCCGTCGTCCACAACCACTGCAAGCTGATAAGCATACACACCGTCGCCGCGCCTTATAATAAAGTCGCCGCACTCGCGCGACAGATCCTGCGTCACAATACCCGCAATGCCGTCGCAAAAAGTGATTTTTTTATTCGGCACGGCGATGCGGTAACACGGCTGTTTGACGGCAAACAGCGCGCTTACTTCATCGGCGGTAAGTCCGCGGCATCTACCTCCGTACACTATGCCGCCGTCGCCCAACCTAGGAGCCTCCGCCGCATGCAGTTGCGCCCGCGAACAAAAACACGGATATATCTTTGCCGCCTTACGCAATACGTCTTCCTTTTCGCGGTACACGTCGCCGCGTTCGCTCTGTCTTACAGGTATCCCGTCCCCGCCGAGTCCCAAAGCGCCCAGCACATCCAATATTTTTTGTTCGGCCGACTGCGGGCACCGAGCCGCGTCGAGATTTTCGATACGCACCAAAAACCTGCCGCCGCGCGACTTTGCCGAAAGATACGCGATCAGCGCGCAAAGCAGATTGCCGACGTGCATTTCTCCGCTGGGCGTAGGAGCAAATCTTCCCACCGTTTCTCCGTCGCTACACATTGCCGTCACCGTCCGTTACATCGCCCGCGCTTAACAGGGCGACTTCTTTTGCCCGTTTGTCAAACGCTTTGGGAAAACTAATAAACAACACCGTAGCCGTAATTATTCCCGCCGCCAGATCGGCTATACCTTCGGACAAATACACGCCGGCGTATCCCGCAAAATGCGTAAGTATAAAGCACAGAGGAATAAGGATGACCACTTTACGCAGCACCGCGAGTATAAGCGCCGATCTTGCCCTGCCGAGCGCGATGTTAACGTTTTGCAACGTCATCTGCACAAAAAACATGATCGACCCCATAAGAAAGTACGGAGTGAATTTTTTTACTATATATTTAACGCTGTCGCTGGCCGAAAACACCCGCGCGTACAACTGCGGAAAAAGCATGGATACCGACCACACCGCCGCCGCGAAGATAAACGCTATGACAGTAACGTACTTTATCCCCTTTTTGAGTCGCGCGGCGTCGCCCCTGCCGTAATTGTAACTTACAAACGGCTGCATACCGTATCCGAGTCCGTTGAGAGGCAAAGCTATAAGTTGCAGCGCGCTCATCATAACGGTGAGCGCCGCCGTGTAATCTTTATTTCCGTTTGTGGCGCGATTTAAGTTTACGTTGAAAACTATCTGTATGGCGCATTCCGTTACCGTCATTATAAACGGCGAAAAGCCCAATGCCATTATCCCGAATATCCTTTTGGCGCTCGGTTTCATATCGCGCGGGCGCAATCTAAATATGCTTTTTTTGGAAAAGAAAAAGACCGTTATCCATATAAACGACGCGCACTGCGATATAACGGTCGCAAGACTCGCGCCTTTTACACCCATGCCAAAACCAAAAATGAATACGGGATCCAGTATTATATTCGCGACCGCGCCGATAAGCACCGAAAACATTGCCGTAAGCGAATATCCCTGCGCCGTGATAAACGGATTGAGTCCTTGCGCCAACAATACGAACACCGTCCCCGCAGAATAAATTTCAAGATACGAAGCGGCGTACGTTTCGGCGCTTTCGGGGCACCCGAACAGCACGACTATTTCCCGTGCGGAAAAGAATACGCCGAGACTGAGCGCGATGCCGATGCCGGTAAGCAATACAAAAGAAGTATTGAATATCTTTGCCGCCTCGCTCCCGTCCTTTTCGCCCAACTTCATGCTTGCGCGCGGCGCGCCGCCCAAGCCTACAAGATTGGCAAACGCCTGTATTATGAGCGTCACCGGCAGAACTATGCCCAATGCGGCGAGCGCGTCCATTCCCGCACCGTCTATCTTGGCAACGTAAACTCTGTCTACTATATTGTATAAAAAAGTGATCAGTTGAGCGACTACAGCCGGCACCGTCAGCTTGAAAACAAGCGGCAGTATCTTACCTTTTTCCAATTGCTCGGTCGCGTTTTTCATAAAGTCGGCTCTCTTGCGTTTTAAGTATATCAATATGATAACATAATCGGCAAGCAAAAGCAAATCATAAACAGACTTACCTTAAAAACAACTATTGACTTTAAACGCAAAAAATGTTATTATTTAACACAGGAAACCAATGAAAAAAGCGAGGGGCAAAATATGGCAAGACGCGGAGCGCATTACGAAAACTCGGTGTTTATAGCATACCACGGAACGTACGATAAAGGCGGAACTGCTCTTACGGCGGAAAAACTGGCGGGAATAATAGGCAAATACCCTGTGCCCAAGGCATACTTCGGGCCCGATACAGACGAGAGGACGTTTGACAAACACGCCTCGACCGTCATACCGAAAGCCGCGTTGTTTTTGCTGGTCGTAAACGATTGGTGCCCGCACGACGAACGAGGATGTATGGATAAAGAAGTGTCGCGCTATCTATGCGGCGAGATCTCGGCTTTTTACAATCTATACAAAACCGGCAAACGCAACAAAAAGGACTTTGCCGTGTATTACTGCGGCAACGAATATAAAACAAAAGAAGACCAGGCGGCGTATGTTCAGCGTTTGCTTCTCGATATCGACCCGCAACGCGAACTGTACACAGGCAACCAGTTTTATATATTGGACGATCTCGGACTCAGCGGTTGGATAAACAGCCGTCTGGTAAATTCCGACGTAACGGTACTTACCGACGAGCCGTACTACCCTTTCAGTATTCTGCTGGAAAAAGTGCGCGACGCACTCGCGCGCAAAAACAAAGACATTTTCGTCCTCCAAATGGAACGCGGCATGGGCAAGACCACCTTTGTGCATGCTCTCGAACAGGACGAGGATTTTTCTCGCATTGCGACCGTTAAGGCCGTTTACGTGAGCCGCGACAAAAATTACGCCTCGCCCGAAAAGTTTTTATGGGACTTTTCCGATCTTTTACGCAAAGACGAAAACGGAAACATGCGCAGCGTCGACATAACCCCCGTTGACATAATAAATTCAAACCCCACCGAATCTTTCGTAAGATTCGTGAACGAATTCAAAACGCGGTATTACGCCGACAAAAAACTGCTTATCGTGATAGACGGAATAGACGATATGGGCACCGGCGGCAAAATGACGGTATCGGACTTCTTCGAGACGGCGGAATTCTGCGAGGGCGTATACGTAATGTTTACCTGCCGCATATTCGACGAAGCCGAAGGCCTGCGGAATTCGGCTTACGGATTCGTCAAACGCTTCCAAGGCGAAAAAATAGTCTTCGATTCGAATAATTACGATTATCTCAAATTCTTATACAACTATTTCAACGACAATATCATTTCGCAGTTTTCCAGCGGCAACGCCGACGTGAACGTGCGCGAAATATTCACGTCTATAACGCCCAAAAACATACTGTCGTTTTCCATTCTGATGAAAATAAGCAATATTTATCTCGGACAGACCAAGCCCGAAAAAGTCGACTGGCGCATACTTTCGTCGCTGGAAAACGCTTTGGACTTTTATTACAATTACATGACAAGCGAACTGAATCAGGAAGCGTTTGCCCGCTATAAAAAACTGCTTGCCGTATTCGCGCTGTCGGATTACGTGCTTACCGCGCAGGACTTAAAGGAAGCGTTCGATATAGATTTTTCGGAAAAATCGCTTTTCGAAAACTCGTTTCTGCGCATATTCGTACGGTTGCACGACGAGATCCGCCCGGTAGCTTTCGGGATCGTGCACGACAGAATAAAGCAACTCATTTTATCCGACGACGGCAAATATACGCGCTCGCTCGTAGACGAAATTTATACAAAACTGATGGCGCTTACAAACTCGGGCACGCCGATAGAGGAATTGTGCGGAAAGCGTTTTGCTCCCTTCAAATTTCTGGGGACTCTGTTGTCCGGCGACCTGATATCCGCAAACGACAAAGAGGCTCTTGCGAAAAGCGTTTTGATGTTGCCGTACAAACAGGACTGGACAAAACCACTCCATTTTGCGGAATCCGAACGCTCTATATTAAAAGCGCTTTCGGAATATCTCGAATCCGGCTCGACTCTGCGCGACGAATACCCCGCCGCGACCGGCGTGATGTATTCGGTATACGCGCAGGACTGCTTTTTGATGAACTATTTTTACGAGGCTGGCGGACATTTCGTATCCTGCAAAAAGTATTTCGATAAAGCGGACGTTTCCGCCTGCTCTTACGAAATAAAACGCCATTACGCCGAAATGCTCACTATCTACGGCACGCATCTGCAACTTTGCCGCAAGTACGACGAGTCGATGGAACTCATGAAAGAGAGCACCGCTCTGTGCGATAAACTGCTTGCCGCGGGCGAAATACCTTTACGAGATTACACCCACTTTTACGTAGCAAAAAGCAATATATACCATTCGTGCTGCGACTATAAAAACCAGAAAAAAACTCTCGATACGGCAATGAAGATAGGCGGCAAAGAGTTGCGTGAAAACGATCCCGCGCGGTTCGCATTCATGAACGGCGCGTACGCTTCTTACTATGAGATCAAACGCAAACAGAAAAAAGCTTTCGAGCACGTTAAGACTGCGTTGTCTTATTATAAACAACATTACGAAAAATCGCCCGAGACAATGTTTATCGGCGACATGGTAGCTTGCGTGGGCAGTTTTATAAACATGCTGCCAAAAGTGTACAAAGACCCCGCAAAGTGTGTCAGCGACGCACGCGCCGAACTCGACTTTATAAACAAAGTTATCTCCGATACCGGATTCAGCAACCCCAACATAGATATGGGAGTGCCCGAAGCCATGGCCCGATGCTACTTAAAAGTCGGCATGAAAAACGAATGCTTATCCGAATGCAATAAACTGCTTAGCAAAATAGAGAGCTTATTATCGGGCAAAAACCAGAATTTCGAATCGGTGCACGCATTCAAAAGTCGTGTGACCGAAATAATGTCGAGCGCGGAAAAACTGTAACGGCGCAAATACCCGTCGTTATGATCAAAAAAACGCGGGCATATAAACAACCGATATAAAAAGAGAGCCGAGTTTGCAGACAAGCGACCGGGCTCTCTTTTTTTGACTGCGATAATATCGCATCTTATTCTACGCCGCAAATATCGAGAAGTTCCGAAAAAGCCGAAAGTCGATAACCGGCTTTTCGATAAGCACCCGCGTCGCCTATGCCGGCGCAAGCAAAGCCGCCCGCGAGCGCGGCGTCGACGCCGGCGAACGCGTCCTCTACCACAAGACAGTCGGACGGCGATTCTCCCAAAAATTCCGCGGCTCTAACAAATACCTCCGGGTCGGGTTTGGAACGCGTTATGCAGTTGCCGTCGGATACCGCGTCGAAAAAACAGGCAAGCTCGGTCTTTTGCAAAATGAGTCCCGCATTTTTGCTGGACGAGCCTATCGCGGTCTTTATTCCCGCGGCTCGCATTTTTTCGAGAGTTTCCTTTACCTCGACCGGCACATCCGCAGGAGTCATGTTCCGCAAAAGTTTTTTATAAGTTTCGTTTTTTTCGTAAGCAAGTTTTTCTTTAAGTTTGCAACTTACTTCCCCGTCGTATTTTTCCAGTATGATTTCAAGGCTTTCCATCCTGCTTACGCCGCGCAGACGATTGTTTATATTTCTGTCGAAATATACGCCCAACCCGTCGGCAATCTGTTTCCATGCAAGATAATGATACTCGTCGGTATGGCATATAACTCCGTCAAGATCGAATATCACGGCTTTATATTTTTTCATAGAATTATCCTTTTTCCGCCTTTAATTGCCGGGGTCGTAGTTTACAGTAAACTCGCCGTTTTCGTAAACCACCTTTATTTTAAGAGCTTCGTTGCCTTTTACCGTAATCGTCGGCTTTTCTCCCTTTTTACGTTTTTCGCATATAAGGTCGAAAGTACCCGTTTTACCGAACGGGAATTTTTTTACTCCGTGGCGGTCGCACTGATGAACGCGCCAAATAAGCGTGTCTTTTTCGCGCTGTAATCCCAGCACGTATTCTATTAAAAAATTGATAGCCGGCATCGCGCTCCAGCCGGTAAAGTCGGGTTTGGTCTCGTCGGCAAGTTCGTTGCTTTCCGGAGAATATACTTCCCATATAGTGCCGGTGTCTTTATATACCTTAGCCACATTGCGGTTTGTGTTCTCGGCTATCTCGGCGGCGAGTTCGTGCTCGCCGCAAAGAGTTAACCCCTTTAATATAAAGTAGTTTACGGGCGCCCACACTCC
>CATKCE010000118.1 GCA_949744905.1 uncultured bacterium | reverse complement strand
GTATCGCGCGCATCAAAAGAGAATCCCTCGACAGGATATGCTTCTGTCCGAAGAATTCGTCGAGAGACGTAGGGCGCATGCGGTCTGAAAGCGGAGAGGCGCTTTTTTTGTCGGGAACAAAATCGAAAAGATCCATACTTGATTCAAGTATACCCCCCCCCGCGGAAAAGTCAACGATACGGGAGCATATTTTTCCTTATTTTTATGATTTAAGTATATAACTTTTTTCTCATTTAATCAACCGTATCACCGCAATATTTTTTGAGGACAATCCTTTTGTAAGGCGCAACGCCGAAGTGTTGTATATGACCTCACCTATTCGTATACGCCATTCTCCGCGATTTTGCGAATTCACTATTTTGACTCGTATACGCTCGCCGCTAAAAGGAACGTCACGTTTAGTTCGCGCGTGTCCGCCGGAAGATTGGGGCAAAAACTCACCGTGTCTCCGCGGACTTTTATCCCGGCGTATTTTTCTATGAGGCATTTGTACAGCCACGAGGCAGATCCGGTGTACCAGGTCCAACCGCCTTTTCCCGCAAGTTCTCCGCCGTACACGTCGGCGGCGGACACGTACGGCTCCACGCAGTACTTAAACGTATCCGCGCTTGTGCTGCACCTGTGCGCCGGACTCAGCCACTTTAATAGCTCGTTGGCTCTTTCGGTCTGCCCGTTTTCGAAAAGCGCCCACACATACCAAACCGCGGCTTGCGTATACTGTCCTCCGTTTTCACGCACGTACGCGGGATAGTCGCCGATATATCCAACTCCGTCCGAAGACGTAAACGGAGGATCGAACAATTTTATTATTTTATTCTCGGCATCGCATAGGATCCCGTACGCGGAATCAAGCGCGACGGTCTTCTGCTCGGTAGTCCCTATACCCGCTATTACGCACCAGCTTTGAGTAAGCAGGTCTATCCTGCAAGACTTACCGTGTTTACTGCCCAACGGCTCGCCGTCGTCTTTGTATGCGCGCAAAAACCGGTCGTCCTCGTAAGCGCGCGATACCGCCGCATACAGGCGTTTTTGAAGTTTCCGCAATTTGTCGCACAACTCAACGTCCTTTACGTACGGCATGAATTTGTCTATAACATGATACGCAAACATCGTGCACCATACACTGGAACCGTCGCCTTTTTCGCCGACCTTATCCATTGCGTCGTTCCAATCGCCGCCGCGCATGCGCACAAGCCCGTTTGCGGCAAAGTCCATACTCACGGCTATTGCCCTGAGACAATGCTCGAATATCGAAGCGCGCTCGCGCGAATATTCCGCCGCAGTATACACGGATCTATCCTCCGGACTTATAGGCACGTCCGCAAGAAACGGCGCATGCTCGTCGAGTATCGACTTATCACCGGTAAACGCGATATACTCGCAAACGGTATATACCATCCACAGCCTGTCGTCGCATACGTGGGTACGCACCCCGATCGCAGGCGGATGCCACCAATGTTGAACGTCGCCCTCTTTGAACTGGTGCTTCGCGCATTCCAGAATATGCCCGCGGACAAGTCCCGGGTCGCAATAAAGCAAAGTAAGACAGTCCTGAAGCTGGTCTCTGAAACCGTATGCGCCGCTGACCTGATAAAACCCGGTGCGCCCCTCGAACCTGCTGTTGTACACCTGATACGGAAGCCACTCGGTAAGATACCCGAATTCTCCATCGAAAGTTATGCCGCCGAGTTTGGAATAAAAGTTACAGCTCTTGAAAAAGGCGTTTTCCGCGTTATCGAAGGCATCGGGCTTTTGCGCCGAAAGCGAGAAACGCAAAACAAGCGTACTTTCCGCCGGTACGGTAATGCCGGTAGTTATGCCAAAAAATTCCTCGCATTTATGAAGTTCGTCGTACATAATAAGATCGTTATTCGCAATATCCGCTCCCGCGGCGACGGTCTTGCGGTCGCAGTACAAATAGGCTTCGTTGCCCGATGCGGGACATCTCAAATGCAGTCCGCAATCGTTTACGTTCCATTCCAGCGAAGATACCGTATTGCTTGCAAAATCGCCGAGCACGGGACGTATACCGAAATAAACGCCAAATTCCCTTTTCTTATCAGAGCGGTTGAAAATTTCCAATTCGTATATTTTCCGATCTTCGTCGCGCGACAAAAATTCCGTGAGCCTGGTTCTCACGCCTATATAATCGCAAGTAAACCGGCTGTATCCCCGCGCGTGTTCGGCAGTATACTTTGCCCGAACCGTTATCGGCTTTTTTGTCACGCTCCAACTTTTGCCGCCGCAGGTCAGCGCAACAAGTTCGGAAACTTTTTCTTCTACCGGGTCGTTGTTCCAAGCCGATATTTTTTGTTGACGCGAGTTTTCTCCGAAAGTAAAGCCGCCGCCGCTCTCGGTGATAAGCGTGCCGATATGTCCGTTAGACATTATATTGCACCACGGCGCGGGAGTATCGGTATCGGTTATATCCGCGATATAAGAAAGGTCTTTTCCGAATCCGCCCATTCCCAGCGGATGGACTATCTCGGGCGACAAATCGTCAAAACATTCAGAATATCGGATCTTATTTTCGCTATCCGAAAAATCAGCGTCCGCATAAGGCACAATCTTACCGTGCAACCACGTTATCCTTTTAGGCGCGCAGGTATCGGGCGAATGATTTTTAAGACGCGAGTACAATACGTCGTTATCGCAGTCTATTACGCGCACTGCGCCGCGCCTTTCCGCCGCAGTACGTATACCGGACCTCTCCACTTCGCGCTCGGCATCAAAATAGCTCGCCGGATACTCGTTGCGGCGTTTACGGCAGAACAACACGGTATTAAAAGAAAAACCCGATCTATACAATATGCGCATGTCGTCCAAAAATTTGCCCAGTACCGGCAACGAAGCGTTAGTCACTTCGTACGTTATTCCGGGTTTGTCCATACTTACTCCGTCGGCTTTCACCGCGGGATAAGCATTTTTTATAAGCTTCGCCGCAACAGTCCGCGCGTTTTCCGAGACCGCGCGCGTAAGTCCGATGGACGCGCCGCCGATGCGCTTTACGCAATCGGGAGATGAAGCGAGTTTTACCGCATATTCGGCTTGTTCGCACGTATCGGCAACAAGGAAATAGCACGTAAAAGCGCAGTACTCTCCGATACCGAGTTCCGCCGAAAACGAAGATGACAACAACGGGTTGAGATTTTGACCGTATTCGGCGCGGCGCCCTCTGTCGTAAAATTCGCACTTATCGCCGCCGTACACAACGTGCGAGTCGGCGCTGACGCAATGCAACAGCGTTACTCCGTCTTTTTTACGACGCGCCCAAACATATTTACCGTCCGCGCCCTCGCCGGTCTCTATAAACATTCTCGAATATGCGGGATGCGCTTCGTAATCTTCTTTTACGGCAAGCACTGGTTGCGCGCAAATACGGAATCGAACTCCGCGCCGCGAAGAAGTATTACGGTATTTTACACGTACCGCAACTGACAACGGAGAGGGCAGCACGCACATTTCCGCTTCCGACATAAATCCGTTTCCGCCGGTCTTCCATACGGCGTTTCCCGACGCGTAAAAATCGCCGCGCAAAAGGTCGCATTCTCCACCGTCGTCGGATATCACGCGGATCCCCTGCAATATCCTCTTGCCGCAATAGTCCGCAAACGTCTCTTTAAGCGTTGCGACTGCCGACATGTCGGCGCATCTGCACAGATACACTCCGGCATCCGCCATCGGCTTTTCGACTTTACTGACCGAGTAAACTTTCTTTACGCTTCCGCGCGTATTCTTTTCTTCTCCGCACAAAAGCAGGGCAAATCTCCATTGAGGCAAAGTAAGCAGACGTTTTACGAGACAGTCGTGTTTCAGAGCGTTCGCGCATGACGCAAGGATCATGCCCTGGTGGTGCGTCAGGTAACTTCGGAGGGGTACGCCATCGTAAGTTTCGTAATCCCCCGTCTCGCCCGCCATACCCGCGTCGGTATAAGCGTCGAGAGCCGTGAGAAATTTGCCGTCGTCGCAATACGGCAAAGCGAGAAACGCGGCGTAAGGAGCAAAAGGCGGCTCGGCCGGCACCGAGGAATGGGCCACGCCCGGCACGCCGAAAGCTCGGTACAGATTACCGCCGCAATCGTCGTAACCGTTATACCGGCACTCTGACACTCCCCACATGCCGCCGTCGCGCGATTTCGCGTAGCGTATTTGCGCGCGCACCGCTTCTTTCATGGCGTTGCCGTAAAGAGTGTCGTTGCCGGGCGCAACGAATATCCTGCTCATAAGATATTCGAACATGCCGCCCGTCCAACTGTATACCGTTACCGCGCCTTTGTAACGCACCGCGCTTCGGTCGAGATTGTAAAACGCCTCTTTCGGAATTTTACCGTAGCCGCATGCCGCAAGATAAGTGAGCGTGCTTTCGCTGCCCAAAAGATCGTAATGGTTGTCCGTACACGCTTTAAGTTCGTCATCGTATCCGATATACAACAATTTCCGCTTTTTATCGAACAGAGCGCCTATATCCGTTTCATCTATCAGCTTTACTATTCTGTCATGCAGCTCTCCCTCGGTATATACCGATACCAACGACAGCGATACCATAAAATTCCCGCTGTCCACCGTGGAAACGAACCGGCGCGGAAGAACTTTCAGAGTTTTGCAATCGTACCAGTTGTAGAGATTTCCTTTATACTTTTCGCACTCCTCGACTGCGGATATTATATGCTCTACATACGAAATAAAACGGTCTTTATCTACAAGTCCCAGTTCATACGCCGATGCATACGACGTAAGCGCCATTCCGATATTAGTGGGAGAAGTGCGCGCGCACCACCCTTTTGAATTGTCGACCTGAAAGCAGTCGCACGGCAACCGATAAAGTTCTTCCTGTTTTGCAAAATATGAAAAAGTCGACCTGGCAACATCCGTCAGTCTGGCAGCGACCGAAACAGACCGCTCTTTCTCAATATCGACGCGCGACGTTACAGCAGGCAATGCCGCGCCCGCGGCAAACAACGCGGCGGCGGCGTAAAAAAACACGCTCAACCCGAACACGGCGGCTGTCGCCGCAACGACGATCGCAAATACGATATTAGGCATTACGGATATTTTTCCTTTTGTGTGGGCAAAAACGCTCCACTCCAAAAGTTTGCGTCCCGTTGCAAGTCGGTACAAAGTTACGCACACCGCGCAGAATTTGTACGCCGCAACCGTAGGCAAAAGAGCTATCTCGAATACGCAACGGCAAAACTCCGCCGATACCTGTCTGCCGTGCTTTACCACCGACGGCGCCGCGTATAACAGTCGCAACAGTTGCGGCGACAACATAAGGATAACAGCCGATAAATACGGCGAAGTGAACAGCATAAGAAAAAGCAACGTAATCTGCGCTATCGGCACCAGCGATAGGATAAGATTACACGCTATCGTAAACACGGCGAGAGGGCTCAAAGGATTCGGCACTTTTTTGCCGTCTTTGTTTTTTACTTTTAAGCAGGTATAAGGGAGCAGCTGCCAATCGCCGCGCAGCCACCTGATATCGCGCGCAAAGCTGTCGGCAAAAGTCGCCGGAAAATCTTCCGACGCGTTTACGGAGGTATCCATACATCCCGCCGCGGCTCCTTCTATATAATCGTGGCTGAGTATGCGGTTATCGGGGAAAAAGTTTTCGAGCTGCGAAAAAAACGCGTTGACGTCGAATATGCCTTTACCGGTAAAATTTCCTGCGCCGAATAAATCGAAAGCTATGCCGTCATGCGTCAGGCGGTATCTGCCCGGACCGGTCTCGCCCGCATACAGACGCGAGTAAAAAGAATCCTTTTTGGCCGCTTTGCAGTTTACCGACAAGACGGCGGCGTTTTTACAGTACGGATGCGCTTTGATACCCACGAGTCCGGCGCAGTCGCATGTAAGAGTGTCGGAATCCAGCGTTACCGCATACTTGACCTCGGGGATACTTCCAAGCAGAACGGCAAACTCGTTTTCGCCCTTTACAACGCTGCGGCAAAAATCCATTACGGCTCCGCGCTTTTTTTCATAGCCCTGATAATATTCCTCGCCCGCTACTCTTTTACGTCGACGTACCATAACGCATGTCCTGTCTTCAAGGCTTCCGAGACGCGCGAATCTTTCACGCAGTTTTTCATTGAGAGCGGCGTCGGTATCCGCGACTTCGGTCTTGCTTTTTTTGTAATCGAACAAAAGACAGTACGAAAATATCTTTTCGTTATTAGCCGCGGCTACCGTGAGTAAATGTTCAAACGCGGCGTCTATATCGTCTTCGCTTGCCGCCAAACACGGAACAACTATTGCCGTGCGGCAACTGTCTTGCGGCAACTTCTCCACGTCGTAAGACGGCAAATAACGGCGTTTGACGGCATGTTTTGAAATTTTGCGCGAAACAAAATCGATAGCAAACAAGAATATAGGGATCGCGAAAAGAGAATACAGCCACCCGAGACGCGGGATAATAAATGCAGTCGCAACCATAGCGGCGATCGTAGCCGCCGCTATGCACAAAGCGTAAAGTCTTTGAACGGATTTACCGTATACCTTCGGCAAAATATATCCGGATATATCCTTTGAGTCGCGTGACGCACGAAATAGAATTTCGGACGCAACGCTTTTTTCCTGCGTTTTTCTACGCTTTGCCGTATGACATATCTCGTATAAATACATACGTTTAGTACTTTCGGTAAGTTTGCAAAAAGTTTTGTCGCCTTCGTTCAAAACGTCGTAAGCCGGCGAAAGAGTGTTTACGAACTCGTCAGTAAACAAAGCTTTGAGCGAGTGCAACGAGCCCACAGCCGCGCTGATGTGCGCGTTGTAATTTGCAACGTGCAGCAGGTAGCCGTCCAACTTTTTGCCGTACCTGCCGTATTCGTTGTCCCGCTCGGGGCGCGGAGAAGAATTGCCGTACCTGCCGAAAACATAACTGTCGTATTTAAGCAAGGTATAATCGATGCACCCTTCGGCGGCGTCGTGTTCGCCTTTATCGGTAAGTTCGCGCATACGGGTCATTTTACGCGCGAATATGGCAAGGTATTCGCACAGCGCCGCTTTAAACATATCTTCCAAAGACAATATCTCGTAAAACGTCAACGGAGTTTCCGAACAGTATGAATTAAGAGCGGAACGCAATGTTTCCGCGCTTATCACTCCACCGGCGCTTTTTACAAGCAGCTCGCAAAACGAATAAAGCCGCGGAACGCCCGAAACGTGCGGCAACTTGCTTAACCTTCTGCGGACCGACGAGACCGAGCGCAAAGTTTTGTCTATATAATAAAAATTGTCGAAAAACGTCTTTTCGCAATCTTCGAGACGTTTGCCGGCGGCATCCCTGTTTCCTATTGTTTTTCTGGCTTTTACAAGATACTTTTTTATCGTGCGTAAACTTATCCCGTTGCCTGTCGCCGTGCGCTTTGAGCCGAACGCCAACGACGTCATCATGTATCCAAGTTTTTCGCCGCTCAATATGCCCTTTACGGTCAATTCCGGCTCGACGGCTTTACGCGAATACAACAATAAATATGTTAAAAAGACGG
>CATKCE010000117.1 GCA_949744905.1 uncultured bacterium | reverse complement strand
GAAGTTGCCGACGATATACCTTTTTTGAGTATCATGGGATTCGCGCCGGCGGCGACGTTTTTGAGACCTTCGCGGATTATGGCTTGTGCAAGTACGCACGCGGTGGTGGTGCCGTCGCCCGCAACGTCGTTGGTCTTGGTGCTGACTTCGCGTACGAGCTGTGCGCCCATGTTTTCGAACTGGTCTTCAAGCTCTATTTCTTTTGCAATGGTAACGCCGTCGTTGGTGATGAGGGGGGCGCCGTATTTTTTACCGAGAACTACGTTTCTGCCCTTGGGACCAAGCGTTATTTTTACGGTATTGGCAAGCGCGTTTACGCCCGCTTCCAATGCCTTTCTGGCTTCTTCGCCGTTTTTGATTTGTTTAGCCATGATAGTTTGTCCTCCTTATTATTCCACTACGGCAAGAACGTCGCTTTGACGCATGATGGTAACGTCTTTGCCGTCGATTTTGAATTCGCTGCCGGCGTATTTGTAGTAAAGCACCTTGTCGCCGACTTTAAGTTCCATAACGACTTCTTTGCCGTCGATGTTTCCGCCGGGACCCACGGCGACAACTTTGGCCATCTGAGGCTTTTCCTGGTCTTTTGCCAAAAGCACTATGCCGCTTTTGGTTTTTTCTTCCGTGTCCACCGGTTCTATGACTATCCGGTCGAACAAAGGTCTGATTTTCATGTTATATCCTCCTAACATAGATTATTAACTTTTTGACCCTAAATATAATATCGTATAAGGCAAAAAATAGCAAGTATTTGGCGCGGAAAGTCAAACAATTTAATATTTGACTTTCTTTGACCTTTGACTTTGAGCATATTATAACTCCGCCGTTTTTGTTTGTCAAGAATTTTTTATAAAATTTTACAATATTTTCGAATAAAACTACGGGCGCTAAATCGCTTGCGATTAACGAAGGGATAGTATATAATAATGTTAAATAAAATAGGGACGCAATGTACGATGGAAAGCGAAAAAAAATGGGATAAAAGGTTTATGGATGTGGCCGACTTGGTTGCAACATGGTCGAGTTGTTTTCAGGAAAACCGTCAGGTGGGGGCGGTGATAGCGCGTAATAAGCGAATACTCACCACAGGTTATAACGGTGCGAGCAGCGGAATAAAAAGTTGTAAGGAGCGCGGAACGTGTCTCCGCAGGGAACTTAACATTCCGTCGGGTACGCGCCACGAAGTTTGTTACGCTACCCATGCCGAACAGAACGCCATAATTCAAGCCGCTCGCATGGGGCTCAGCGTAGACGGCGCTACGCTTTACTGCACTCATCAACCTTGCGTGATTTGCGCCAAAATGATAATAAACGCCGGTATCTCGCGCATAGTGTACCGCGAGGGATATCCAGACGAGTTCTCTTTGCAACTTTTGGGCGAGGCGGGCGTAAGTATAGAAAAATATCAAGACAATAAATAAAAATATGTGACGGACAAGAAGAATATCGTTTTCGGCATTGTGTTTCTTGCCGCAATTACGGTGTTAACCGCATTTGTAACGGTATCGAATGAATATCTTTAATAACGGGGATGCGTATAAAAAGCGTTTACATCTTCGATATAAAATAAAAGCCGAGAAACTATTGTGGAATCTCGGTTTTTATATGTTGGCTAAATTTTAATAGCGTCTCGGCATTACTTGAAAAACGATTGAATGCGTGTTATAATTTATAAATACAAGAGGGCAATTATGATTAATATAAAAACTTGGATAAAGACGTTTACGGAAAAAGTCGAGCAAACTTTTTCCAATCGAGTATGGTTTATCGGCTTGCAAGGCAGTTACGGCAGAGGCGAGGCAACGGAAACGAGTGATATCGATGTAGTTGTTATTCTCGACGAACTGCGTATGGACGATTTGAAAGCTTATCGGGATATGCTCGATACTTTACCGAACAGAGAACTTGTTTGCGGTTTTATTTCGGGCAAGAATGAACTTTTGAATTGGGAAGCAAGCGACCTTTTTCAGTTTTATTATGACACCGCGCCTATTAAAGGAACGCTCTATTGCTTGTTTGACAAGATAGACCGCGGGGACGTAAAGCGTGCAATAAAAATCGGAGCATGCAATATTTATCACGCATGCGTGCATAATTTTGTTCACGAAAAAAGCGACGATATTCTGCGCTCGCTTTACAAATCGGCTGCATTTGTGATACAAGCGATATGGTTTTACGAAACGGGTAAATACATAAAATCGAAAGCCGAATTGCAAAACGCAATCGATCCGCCGTCCGACGTGCTTACAACGGCACTAAACTTAAAGAACGGTACAGAAGTAAAATTTTATGAAATGTCGGAACTTTTAGTAAATTGGGCGAAAGCGTGTATCGGAGGCTATAACGAATGAAAAAACTTATTGCGTGTTGCGGACTGGATTGCGAAAAGTGCGACGCACGAAAAGCAACTCTCGAAAATGACAATGCT
>CATKCE010000116.1 GCA_949744905.1 uncultured bacterium | reverse complement strand
CCGCAGTCGTGCCAGAATATTCTATACTCCCGTCGTCTATATATTCTTTTATATCGGATATTTTTATCGTACCTTCTGCGCCAAGGTAGCGAAATACCGCATCGGGATATTTGCGTTTGACTATACGTGCAGCTTTACAGTATTCGAGTACGCCTTTTGTATTCATCATTCTGGCAATCATTAAAAATGTGTTATAATTTTTAATAGGCTTCTGCGCAAAATGCTCCAAATTCACACCAATGCCGGGTATAACCTTACATTGTTCTGCTTTCATTAGTTTGCGATTAATAAATTCCGTTTTATCGTCCCGATTAAGAAAAAATACTTTTTGCACGTATCGAAACGATTTTCGTAACATTTTACAAACTACAGCTCTAATTAATTTCCATTTAAGTCCTTGCCCGACAAATACGTCACCCGCACCTTCGACCATGGAAAATATTTTTTTTACGCCTGCTTTCTTTGCTGCACGCACGCCGAATATATTAGGTTTAAGCATAAATGTAAATACAATATCCGGTTGCACATTTTTGATAATGTGCAAGTACTTTTTCATCAGACGCAACATTTTAAGCGGATTAAGGCTTCGATTTTCACTGTTTACCGAATAAAATTTCACACCGCGATGCTCAATTTCTACAGCTTGTTCATCATCAAGAGCGATAACCGATACTTCATAGCCATTTTTTCGGCATGCTTCTATCAGACCGAAACGAAAATTTATGACAGTTTGCGAACGACCGCATATCATTAAAATCCTCGGCGGTTTTAAGTCATTACACATTTTCTTCTGTCCTCTTGATGCTTTCCGCCAAGTTGTAAATAGCATAAGGCTCGACGTATTCGCTCATGCTTTTATCGTACGTCAAAGTGCCGAACGCCTTTTTGATCTTGCCGGTAAATAGCCCCATTAGTTTTACGGCCCAGCCGAAACCTTTCACCAATCGAACTTTGCGTCCGTTTGCGGCGGCGATCACTTTTACCATTTCGCTCGTAACAGTATATTCGTCGTTCTGCGGAAAAAACAAACCGCTTTCGCAATTTACTATCATAAGACGCACAAATTCGCTCAGGTTGTCGATAAATAGCATAGAACGCTCGTTTTTTACGTAAGGAAAAATTTTGAGTTTAAGCGCGATACGGCGAAGCGTTGCGTAATTGCCCTTGCAGTCTTTTCCGTAAATCATCGGAGGGCGCAGAATGCATACTCTGAAAGCGCCGTCCGCAAGCAAAGATATCTTTTCTTCCGCTTGCAACTTAGACTTTCCGTAATTGCTTTTAGGGTTCGGCACCGTATCGACTGTAATACGCCCCGTATTCTTGCCGTATACGCTCATAGAACTTAAAAACACAAACTGAGCCACGCCGCTCCGTTTCGCCTTCTCGGCGACTTCGACGGCAAGGTCACGATTTACAGCATAATATTCTCCGGCATTTTCTTTCGTCTCTTTGCGGTGCGCTATACCGGCGGCATGAATAACCGCGTCATAACCGCCGAAATCTTTTTCTCGCCATTCGTCTCCGCGCAAACTCAAAAAATCGAATTCAAATTCGCCGGGATGATTTTCCGAAATGTATTTTTCGACCGAACTGCCGATGTAACCGCCTGCGCCGGTTATAAGAACTTTTTTCAATCGATCCCCTCCCCGTTTCCGGTATCCGCGCCGTCCGTATCGTCGTCGTTACCGCACTCCGAACCGCATATTGTTTCTTCGATATCTTCCTTCGGGTCTGCAACTATTTCCGCAGCCGTTTCTTCCACGCTTTTACAAAGAGTTTCGTCACACGCGATATCTTCGTCGTCTAAGCCCCCGTGCGTTTCCTCACAGTCGCATTGCCCGGTTTGTTTGTTAAGTTCTCCGGTACCGCCCTCCACTACTCCGTCATGCTTAAACACAGACGCGATAGTGCCGAAAAAACAACGGCAATCGAATATAAAACCCATTCTCTTTACATATTCGCCGTCAAGAGCCGCTTTGACAGGGATCTCCAATTCGTCCCGTCCGTTTATCTGGGCCCAACCGGTAAGTCCCGGGCGTATGTCGTTGGCGCCGTACTTATCGCGCTCGGCTATTAAGTCGTCCTGATTCCATAAAGCCGGACGAGGTCCTATGACGGACATCTGTCCCGCAAAAATATTGAATATCTGCGGGAGTTCGTCAAGAGACGTTTTGCGCAAAAAGCCTCCCACTCCGGTTATCCATTTTTTCGGATCGCGCAATTCATGCGTCGGCGCGTCGTGGGGCGTATCTATCCGCATAGTACGGAATTTAAGTATGTTGAACAATTTTTTATTTTTACCGACGCGCTTTTGCTTAAACAGCACCGGACCTTTGCTGTCGCATTTTATGGCGACCGCAATCACCGCCATCGGGAACAACAAAACTATAATACCGATGAACGACAAAAAAAGATCTATCGCTCTTTTGAAAAAATGCTTGTACACTGCTGTGTCCTATCCCTCGAGGCGGCGGTAAAATACCGCGTCTGTCTTCGTAAACGGAGCGGTTATACCACATCGTAATATGTGCCCATTTACCGACTACATTATACTATACGCACAAGATAAAATCAATTAAAATGCGGGCAACTTTGCAAAACCGGAACGATAAATACGATTTAAGCGGACTTACGCGCCGCGTAGCACGATTTACTTGACAAACGCCGTAAAACGCTCTATGATTTATTATGCAATAAATTTCGTATTTGGAGATAAATTTTATGGCTCTTACTATGGATAAACTGGTAGCGCTTTGCAAAGGGCGCGGTTTTATTTACGCCGGAAGCGAAATATACGGCGGACTCGCCAACACGTGGGACTACGGTCCTTTGGGCGTGGAAATGAAAAACAACGTCAAAAAAGCGTGGTGGAAAAAGTTTGTTACCGAAGCCCCCACAAACGTCGGCGTAGACTGTTCCATACTCATGAATACCCAGGTGTGGGAAGCGAGCGGACACGTCGGCGGCTTTTCCGACCCGCTTATGGACTGCAAATCGTGCAAGACCAGACACCGCGCCGACAACCTTATAGAGGACTATATCGCACGCAAAAAAAAGGACGTCAAAATAGCCGGTTGGAGCAACGAGCAACTTTCGCAATATATAGCCGACAATAAAATACCCTGCCCGATTTGCGGCAAATGCGACTTCACGCCTATAAAACAATTCAACCTGATGTTCAAAACATTCCAGGGCGTCACCGAAGATACCGCCGCGACGGTATATCTCCGCCCCGAGACCGCGCAGGGCATATTCGTCAACTTCAAAAACGTACAGCGCACCACCCGCGCCAAGATACCGTTCGGCATAGGTCAAATAGGCAAATCGTTCCGCAACGAAATAACTCCAGGCAACTTTATTTTCCGCGTGCGTGAATTCGAACAGATGGAACTCGAATTCTTCTGCGAACCCGGCACCGACCTCGAATGGTTCTCGTACTGGGAAAAATACTGCCGCGACTGGCTTTTGGGCTTGGGAATAAAAGAAGAAAATCTCAGGCTTCGCCAACACGAAAAAGAGGAACTCAGCCATTACAGCAAAGCCACAACCGACTTCGAATTCAAGTTCCCATTCGGCTGGGGCGAACTGTGGGGCATCGCCGACCGTACCGATTACGACCTTAAATGCCACCAGAACAAATCGGGGCAAAGCATGGAATACACCGACCCCGTCACAAACGCAAAATACGTTCCGTATTGCGTTGAGCCCAGCCTCGGCGTGGAGCGCGCGTTTTTGGCGCTGCTATGCAACGCATACGACGAGGAACAGCTCGAAGGAGGCGATACCCGCGTAGTGCTCCGGCTCCATCCTTTCCTCGCCCCTTACAAAGTCGCCGTACTGCCGCTTCAAAAAAATCTTTCGGAAAAAGCCGACACGGTTTACCGTAGCCTTTGCAAAAAATTCTCCTGCACGTACGACGTCACCGGCTCCATCGGCAAACGTTACCGCCGCCAGGACGAGATAGGAACTCCTTTCTGCGTTACCGTTGATTTCGACACGCTCGACAACGATACCGTAACGGTGCGCGAACGCGATTCTATGGAGCAGATACGCATGCCAATATCCGAACTTTCCGCTTACTTCGACAAAAAGCTCGAATACTGAAAAACATCGATAAAACGTCCCTCTGATCGGGGACGTTTTTTTTGCGCATAGAATATGTCCGCGCGGAATAACGTCGAAAAATCCTTGCTTTAATGCGCAGATGTATATATAATATATTTGTGCCCGTATTTAGTATCTTTACGATAGCGGCACAAATAATATCTTTAATTTAATATACGCAGGTTGCACGGCGCCGAAAGGAGTATGTGCATCAAACGGGGAATCCGGTGAAATTCCGGAGCTGTACCGCAACGGTAAGTTGCGTCTGTTTTAAGACGCAAACGAGTCCGAACGCCACGCCTGCCAAAATTAAAGTCGTGCGGCACGGATCATGCCGGCGAAAACGGGTGTGTGTCATCTTATTTTCGCACGCCCGAATTTTTTAAGTTAAGGAGAAAAGTATCGTGAAAAAGAGACGACTTACCACAAGAATCGTATGCCTTATCCTAGGCACAATAACGGCTTTTTGTCTGTTCGGCTGTACAAACGACAAGCCGGAACAAAGCGAACTTGAAAAGAGTCTTACGATATCGCTGAAAAATTATCTCGATTCCGACGGATTCAAATCGGACGTACTGGCGGCAAATACGGCGCGCGACAGACTGTTGCTTTTATATACGCGTTACACGGATAAAAATCTTTACGATTCCGGGATCGCGTCGCAGTTTAAGCTTTATCTCAACTTTATGAGCGGACTTATCGACGACGGAGAACTTTCCGACGAAAAATTCGCCTCCTCTCCCGCCGCCCAACAGGGCTGGCGCGGTATACCGGATTATCTTTACTCATGGTCGCTCATATACAACCAGTACGCGCAATACCGCCGCAATAACGGAATAAACGATACTACGTACGACAACTATATCCCGGCGATACAACGGTACATAGCGAGCGTGGACGACTACCTCCGCACCGGCGAAACGACCGACGGAAGCGCTCCGGTAACTACAGTCGCATGGGCGCACGATATAACAAACGTATTGCCGATGGTCGCCGCGAATCTCGGAATAAAAGACTCCACGCCGTACTGCGACAGCGTAATGCTTTCGTACTACGAAAAGACCTCCGACGGATACGTAAAAGAAGGCGGCGCCTGCGACTGGGTGGGATTTTCCGGCAGACCGCTGTGCGCTTCGCTGTATGTAGGAGAGTCCGCGTACGACGTTAAATACGAAAAGACAATGCAGGGATACTTCCCTTTCACCGACGGTTGGGACCAACCGCTCGACGAAATGGTCAATCTCGACAGGCTCTGCGACTATTACGGCCACACGCTCGAATCGGGTGCGGACGCAGCCCCTCAATTTGCGCTTTTAACGGCAATGGCACACGGAATAGACGTTCGGCGCTACAAAAAAGAAGTCCCGTTTCAAAACGACGCCGAGGATAAAACATACGATATATTATCCTTGTGGAAAAACGGACTTACCTCCGACGAAAACGGGAATTACGTTATCGACGATCTTACCGATATGGCGGTGGCGATATCCTGTCTCGCAAACATAAAAGGCGTTAAAGCCCCGTCGCCGCTCGGCAGATATTCTCCGGAATCGGCCGTTATATGTCTGTGAGGCGGTGCCGTATGCGTAAACGCTTGACCGGCACCGTAATAACGGTTATACTTATCATATTATGCGCGGGATGCTTTTACGGCTGTAACGACGAACCGTGGTTCGACGACTGCCGAAGCGAAAAGCCCGATTACCATTACATAGGCGACGGCGAAAACAAGAGACAGGCGACTTTTCTTTTGGAATTGCGCGAGCCGACGGACGAAAGTGAAAAAAACGACGGAGACAAATACTTCCACTCCAAAATCGACGGAAAACTTATCGCGGACTGGGAAGTTCCGATGTACGGCAATACGATATACGAGTCGGTGAAAAAGTTTTTCGAATACCGCGACGATAACTTTTCTTTCCGCCTCGAGCAGCGCAGGTTTTACATGTTTTCAAAATGCACGCTCTCCGACGGAACGAAATACGATCTCGAAACGGTATATATAGCCGTAAACGGCGTTTACGCCAAGTGCGCCAATTATCAATCGATACTCGGAGACGACGGCATTGCCGGCACGCAGGACGACGTAAAAACGGTAGTCCTTGTGTACCGCGGTTGGCTTTACTGATACGACCCAAAGGAGTTTACAAAATGCAGGATCTTATTACAGGACAAAAAGCCGCGCGCCTGGCGCGTACAAAAGGACTTAAAGGCTGGCTCGCAATGTTCGCGTTGCTCGGCGCAATGTGCATGGACCAGTTCGTGCTGGATATTCCTTTTGCCAACATAGTGTTCCCCATCCTCGTAATTTGCGCGGCAAGCATGAACGTCGCAAAAAACCTCGTGCTTGTCACGGCGTATTCGATACTGTTCGAGCTGAGTTGCATTGCTTGGTTCCCCGCTGACTTATTCCGCGTACAGTGGTGGCTTTTGGAAGTGTGGATAGGCTACATGATGCCGTTTATCGTGTACAAATCGCTCAACCGCAAACACGATAACGTCGGCGTTGTCTCTTACGCGGCCATGGCCGCTCTTTCCGAGCTGTTGTACTTCTGGGTATCGGTAGCGGCTACTATCCTTATATGGGGCGTAGACCCTGCGGCTTATCTTTTAAGCGACTTATTGTACGAAGCGGTAGGATGCGCGGCGACTTTTATCTGCGCTCTTCCCGTATCGGCCGTATACAAACTTACAACGGGCGAACTTCGCTTAAAGAAACGTGTTTACCGCACCGCAGCATACACGCGTGTATAAAACGTCGTAACAAATAACTCTAAGGAGATATATATGGATAAAAAATTCACTCAAAAGATCGTGGCGGTGGTTTTGGGATTGTCGTTGTTCATTGCCGTGATATCAACGTTTTCTCTGCTCTTTGACTCAATATTAGCCGATGACATCATCAAACTGACTTCGGTGTCTGAAAAAATGGAAAAGATAATCGGCTATATGAAGTATTCCGCCATAGGAATTTTGTGCGTTTCCGTCGCGGCTATAACATGCTATTGCTTCACATATTTTTCAAAAAATAAAAAAGTATTCGGCATTATTTCGACGGTTCTCGCATTGTTTATGTCGGTTACGTGCATAGCGTTAACTTTCGACTTGCGCGGCACCGTTTTAGACGGCATGTCGTCAAGCGCTTACGAAGCGGCGACCGGATATTTCCAAGAACTATTGCAAATAGCGATAGCGCACATAATAGCGTGCGCGTATTTCGCCGTAATTACGGCGTTTGCGTTCAAAAAGAAAACCGCCGGCAAGTCCGAAAAAACCGAGACCGAGGAGGTAAAAGTAAATGAAGAAATTTAAGTATGTAACGTTAACTCTGTTTTCGCTTTTGCTCTGTTTCGGATTCGCCGCATGCAGCGGGCAAGCGGGAAGATATATAGACGGCAGTTTTCTATACGATTGCGAAGTGTATGTATACACCAATCAAATACGGGTCGAAACAAAATTCGCTGTCAAAACGCCGGACAAATCAAGATACGATGTAAGCTATACGGTATCGCTTTACGACGGCTCTAAGAAAATAGACGGCAGAAAAGTCAACAGTAGCATAACACCCGAAGAAAATAACATGTATATAGTCAGTGAATACTATTACGTCGATATGAGCGAAAACGACATCATACCGTCAGCAAGCAATTTAATAGTAAAAATAACCGACTTATCCGTTACTCCGGCAAAAACGAGTACGGAATATAAAAACTACGCTATAGGCTTCGGCATTACCGGCGGCGCGCTCCTTTTGTCGACCACCGCCCTATTCGTCATCCTTCAAATCAAGAACAAATCAAAATAATGCAAGCATAAAAATATACGAAAAAAGACGGATACAAATTTATATCCGTCTTTTTTAATGAAATGCGGCAATTACCTACTCTCCCGGCTCGTTGCCAAGCAAGTACCCTCGGCTCCATGAGGCTTAACTTCCGTGTTCGGTATGAGAACGGGT